>DASVVJ010000550.1:0-22339 GCA_036389955.1 Myxococcaceae bacterium | reverse complement strand
AGAGTTCGACTGGCGCCAGTTGAAGGCGTCGTTGAAGGTAGCCATCGACTCACGCCCGTTGGAGGGAGCGTTCCGGGTGGAGGACACCTTCAACCTGCTGGGACATGCCGCGCGCAAAGTCGCCAGGGCAGCGGCCCGAGTGCTCGGGTGGCCACCCGAGAGGGTGTATCAAGAGGCGGGCATCCCACTGCTGTTGGAGTCGAGCCTCAAAAAGGCGCTGGATGTGGACTGGAATCAGGACGAGCAGAAGAGACAGGCCCTTCAAACGCTTTGCGGCCAAGTGGACAGCTTGGTGGCCTGGGTGAAGAAGCACTTGCCCGTGCAGATGCTGCAACCGGTGTTGGCCGAGCCCCTGAAGGTGCTTGCGCAGGTGCGCCGCCAGGACTTGGAACCCGATCCGGGAGGCGGCGGTGGGGTGCGTATCCGGCAGGGGGTGGCTGCGGACAGGCGCGTGTCGGTGGAAGACGGGGAGATGCGCCATGGGCGCAAGAGCAAGAGCAAGCGCTTCAATGGATTCAAGCAGCACATTGCCACGGACTTGGAGCAGGAACTCATCCTGGCGTGCACCGTCACTGCAGCCAATCGTCCGGAAGAAGAGGCAATGCCAGCGCTGCACCAAGACTTGGAGCGGCAGGGAGTGCAGCCGGACGAACTGCACATCGACCGCGGCTACATCAGCAGCCCCGTGGTGAAGGAGGTGCTGGAGCAAGGTGGCCAGGTGCTATGCAAGCCCTGGGTGCCGAAGAATGGAAAGCTGTTTACCAAGTCCGCCTTCGCGATGGACATGCGCAGTCGGCGCCTCACCTGCCCAGCTGGGCAGACAATGCTTTTTACCCTTGGGACTGTGGTGGAATTTGATGCGAAGCAGTGCGATGCCTGCCCGCTGCGTGCGCAATGCACCACGGCTGCACCAGGACATGGCCGCACCGTGTCTATTGCCGAGGATGAAAGGCTTCAGCATCGCCTGCGTAAACGGATGAAGTCCCCAGCGGGCCGAGAGCGCCTACGCGAGCGCGTGGGGGTAGAGCATCGTCTGGCTCACTTGGCTCGTCGGCAAGGCCCCAGGGCTCGGTACCGAGGGGTACGAAAAAACACTTTTGAGCTGCGGCGGGCCGCGTCCATCCAGAACCTCGAGTCATGGCAGCGGCACCTGGAACGGCCCGCTCTCAAAGCGGGATAACATGAACTTCAAACGATTCGGCGCTCTAGGAGCTTGTCGGAGAACGGGCGAGGGTGCGGATCTCCTCCACGAAGCGCAGCACGCGATCGAACTCGGCGCCCTCGGCCAGAGGCGCTTGAGGCCACCTCGCGCAGGATGTCGTGGTCCTTGAGCAGCACCACCTCAAGGGCCGGTGACGGGAGTGGGTGGCGACAACGCCTCAGAGCTTCCCGGCGGCCGTCAGGATGCGCAGCACCTCCGCCGCCTTCCCCTCTGCGTTCCCTGTCGAGAGGTTGGACAGGCAGATGATCGTGAAGCGCTGCTCCGGGAAGCGGGCCATATAGGTCGAGGTGTCGAGATCACCGCCGCTGAACCAGAGCATCGGCCGGCCCTCGAACTGGCCGTGAACGATTCCGAACGCGTCATTGTCCTTCGAGTGCGCGAAGCGCATGCGCGTGTTCATCAGCTCGGTGAAGCCGGGCGCGAGCTGTTGCGAGTACCAGTGGGCATCCCACTTCGCCAGATCCTCGATCGAGCTGAAGACGCCGCTCCCCCCGTAGTGTGGGGACACCCGCATCAGCTGCAGGTACCCACCCGTGGGCTGGAGGTGGATGCCAAACTGAGCGCTGGCCTCTCGCACGATCGCCTCGGTGCGGGGCGCGTAGCCAATGGCCCGCTGAGGGATGACCCGCGTCGAGTCGTCATTGACCAGCGAGTGGCGCATCTCCAGGGGAGAGAACACCCGCCGCTGCATGAAGGCGGCGAAGGGCTCCCCGCTGGCCTTCGCCACGATCCGCGTGATCAGCATGTAATTGATATTGGAGTACTCCCACCGGGTGCCAGGGCGGAACTTGAGCGCTTCGGGTGAGAGAGAGGCGCTGATCGCCTCGTCCACCGTGAAGTAATAGAACGATTGCCAGGGCAGACCGCTCTTGCGCGGCAGGGTGGAGTACTCGTGTAGCCCGCTGGTGAAGTAGACGAGGTGCTTGATCTTCAGCTCCGAGCCGTACTTCCCGGCCTCCGGGACGTACGTGGACACCGGCTCTTCGAGCGACACCTTGCCGTCGAGGATCAGCAGCGCGAGCGCGGCGGCCGTGAACTGCTTGGAGACGGAGGCCAGGTGGAACGTCGTCCGCGGCGTGATGGGGACATCGTCGCTGAGGTTGGCGCGTCCATACCCCCGCGCGTACACCAGCCGCCCCTCCTTCACGAGGCCCAGCGCATAACCGGGTGAGCCGTCGCGGTCATGGGAGGAGAACACGGAGTCGATGCGGTCCTCCGTGCTCGCGTCCAGCCATGCGCCCGCCTGCCGCGGGAGGCCCGTCTCCGGAGGCACGGGCCTTCTCAGGGGGGCAGGAGTCGTGCTCGAACAGGCGGCGAGCAGCAGGGCCGCCGAGAGGTGGAGTGCGCTTCGAGGCATACTCCCTGAACGTTAGCCGACCCCGCCGTGAAACCGCCCGAACATCCTCCGCATCTGGGCGCGCGAGTCGTGAGGAACAGATTCGCCCGGGTATCACAAGATGTCGGCACGGGCCTCGGCCAGGGTGTACTCGCTCTGAGCTGAGACGAACGAGCCTGTCTTCTCGACCAGCCACGCGGGAGAGCCCTCGGGCATGTAGAAATCCTGCTCGAAGGGGTGCAGCCCCAAATGGCGCAGGTAGTCCTTGAGCATGTCCAAAGTGAAGCGGTCCCTGACCCGGCGTGCCTGGTACTGCTCTACTTTCTCGAAAGGCAAGGGCTCACCCGATTGGCCAAACACCCAGTGGCCGCCGTCGTTCGTCGCGTAGAGGGTGCGAAGGTAGTTGAGCCAATGAGTCGGGTGCGGGCCGTATACCTCCAGCAGGATGGAACCATAGCGGCCGGTACCCTTTCGGTAGGTGTGGGGGACTGCGACCACACGCAGACCCCGGCAGCCAAGCGCCTCGGCCATGTAGGACATGGCACTCATGGCATCCGTCCCCCTTCGGGTGTTCTCGACGTAGCCCGTCCAGGGGCTGCCTGTTGGCAGGAAGAGGTGCCGCCGTGGCTCAGGACTGGTCAGGGGGAGCAGGGAGGAGAGTACCTGTTCCAGGGAGCCCGAGAGCGGGCGCACTCCCACGGCGATGCCGCGGGGCGCGGCCAGTCCTTCCTGCCACGCCGCGAAGGAGCGGGCGGCATGCTCCGCGGAGGCTTCCAGAAATCCCATCTCTGAAGTGACAGGTGCCCAGCGGTCCTCCAGGAACAAGCCCTTCAGGTTCTCCGTCATCAGGTGAGCCTCGCCTCTCAGGGCACGATAGGCAGGCGTGGGCCGGCAGTCATCGGAGGTGTTGGGTTCTTTCCGGTGAGTGCCTGGACTAGGCCCGGTGATGGCGCCAGTGCGCCAAGTGCGGGAGCGGGCGCCGTCGCTGCGGGGGTAGGTGCAGCGGGGCGCGACCCGGGCTGCTGCGGCACTGGAGTCTCGCTCCCATGTCCCTTCCCCCGCGCGAGTGGATGGACTGCTGGCTCCGAACTCACCCGCACCACGCGGGAGAAAGCTCCCTGGAGAACCTTGGTCCCCGTCAGGCTCAGCAACAGCACCTTCAAGTCGCGCTGGGTCGTCTCACTCAGATGCTTGCGCACCTCGAGCATCGTCCGGGCGATGCGCGGAGTGGTGGCCAGAGTGAAGACGGTGGGCACGATGAGCGGTCCTCCCGCTCCTCGGTAATAGGCGTACCCAGTGTGTCCTGACCCGGAGGCGCTGGCAGCCAGGTCCGCCAGGGCCGTGGATCGGTCCGGGTAGATGGAGGCGTTCAGCGGCGCCACGTTCGTGAGGCCCAGGTCAACATGGGACTCGGGAACGAGCACTGGCAGCGCCACCCCCTCGCAGTAGAGCAGGTAGCCTCCGGCAGTGAGGCCGAAGCCCACCGCCGTCACACGCAGATCGATGAAATCTCGATGCGTTCGTGGGTCAGCCAGCCCTTGCGATAGGCGGGGTAACTGGACTCCACGCTGGCGCAGGTGCGCTGCCTGCTGCGGAGTGGGCGCCTCGAAGTCGACATCGACAGGGCCACCCTGCTGATACCACTGAGTTCCCCTCATGGAAGGCGTGGAGGCACAGCCAGCGAGAACCAACAGAAGCACAAGCGTCAGTCGCATGAAGCGACGATGCAGTAGCAATGCAGGCGCCTGAAGGATGTGAGAGGTAGATGGAGGAAGGTCTGCCAGCAATGGCGGGGGGCTCTTGCTTCCTTGCCTGGAGATACGCAGTGGAGGCGGCGGGAATCGAACCCGCCGCTTGGTGCTTCGCCAAGGTGGTTTGTGCGAAGGTGCTGAAGCCCGCGCCCGGTTACCCGAACAAGGCGGCCTTGCAGGCCAAGGCCGCTCCGCAGCCGCGCCCCCGCATCTTCCTGGACTTCACCTTCTCCCGGCACCTCCACCAGACCGTCCGCCGCGTCCACCAGTCACAAGCGAGGGCCACAACCGCTTGACCCATTGCAGCAGGCCTCGGGATCGAGAAAGGAAAAGGGGGTCTGGGGGAAGGAACTTCACAGGGAGGGCCTCCCATGCACGCACGTTCTGCTCCACGTCGCGGAAATGAGCAATCTCATGCAGCAGGTAGCCTCTCTGGATGAGCGGATCCTCCATGTCCCGCTCCTTGAGCAACTGCGTCCACACAGGGCCCTCGCACGGCACGCCTGCCATCAAGCGAGCATAGGCGGCATGGACAAGCATGAGCGCCCCTTCCCCCCCAGACAGACGCCCACGGCGGGAGGCAAACTCACCAGCCTGCTCCTCCCACGACAACGCCACCATGTAGACAGTTGCTGGGTTCTGGAAGAGCCATTTCACCACCACCTCGTCCCACTCTATCCCAAGGGGCTCTCTGACGGTGAGGTGTCGGACCGATGTCATCAAGTGATTTATGAGGCCCGCTGTAAATGTATCTATCAAAAAAAGTAGAAGGGCCAGCGGGTTCTTCAGGTGCATGCCAGCTTTCCCCCGCTTCATGTCCAGCTGAATGCCCGAACCCCACCCTAAGCCAGTAGACAAAGTCCAGAACTGGTCACTCTTGAAAAGTGTTACCAAGTTCTCTTCATCAGAAAGTGCTTGCCCCCATTGGCCCTCCCAATCTGGACTTTCCGGATTAATGCTGAGTTTGCCGAGGAGATCACGGCCAAGTTCGCGGACGAAGTCACGGCCGAAATCTCGGACGAAATCTCGGACGAAGGCGCGGCCGAAGGGGCGGCCGAAATCGCGGCCGAAGGCCCGGCCGAAGACCCGACCGAAGTCACTGCCGAAGGCCCGACCGAAGGCCAGACCGAAGGCGCGGCCGATGTCACGGCCGAGGGTGCCGACGAAGGCGCGGCCGACGTCGCCGCCGAAGAAGGCGCGGCGGACGTCGTCGAAGAAGGCGCGGCCGAAGGAGTGGCCGATGGCGCCGTCGAAGTTGCGGCCCAAAGTGCGGAGTAGAGCGCGGATGAAGTCGCGGAAGAAGCCGCGGGCGATGATGCGACCGAACAAATCTGCAAACTCGCCGCCGAACATATCTGCTAACTCATAAGTGGTCAGTCCCGAGGAGGGAAATGGCTGTAGTTGGCAGCTCACATAATTGACCAACCACTGACGGAAAGCCATGTCCGCAACAGGGCCTCTTCTTTTCGCCTCCTCAAACCATGAGAGCGCCAGAGCAGGCTGCCAGAGTTGCCCTGACACGGCGGCAAGAGAGGTTGGCACTGTGGCACCCACCTGAAATCCTGAGAAGGGTACTTCGAGATGATATGACCCCAACACCACAGAAACACGACCAGTGCGTGCAAATATCTCCATGTCCTCAGATCGTTGCTGTCTCGCCACGAATTCCTTGCGCGACTGGAGATCAGCCACCACTTTGCCCTCTAGCCAGGCCGCTGCGGCTCGCAGCGCGGGCTCGCCGGGCGAGGAATCGCCCTTTGCCCACGTAAGGGTAAGTCCATAGAGACACTCACCCTCCAGCACGGCGAAGGCCTCTTGCCAGTGCGCGACTGTTGCCTGCTGAGCAAGAACCTCCGCCATCCCCGGCTCATCCATGAACACAGTCAGATCCGGGAGCATCTCCAAGAGTCGGGGATTGCTGCCTACCAGAGTGGCGCCAACCGGGAGCCCAAGCTTCGCTCGCAGGTGCAGGCAGGCCACGGCACGCGCTGGCTCAGCCTGTTGGCACACCTCCTCCAACAATTCCTCCAGCCGCTTCTTTGCGCTTTCTGAGAAAAGGTTCACTTCCTCAAGCGCAGTCAACCAAGCCTCTGCGTCGGCTGGAGCTTGACTCCAGATCTCAATCGCGCGCCGGAGGATCACGTCTCTGTCCGCTGGCGTGAACTGCAGGTTGTCACGCAAGGCTCGGAGCAGCATGAGCCATCCCAAGGTGGGTCCTCCATGCTTGAGTTTGCGAAACACCGCCTTCACGATGGCGTCGAAGGCACCGGGCCCCCCTGCGCCTGGAGTCTTCAATACAATATAGAGGCGCAGCAGCAGCACCTCCTCCCAAGTGGTACGCCCCAGGTGTTGAGTGAAAAATTTTAGGTTGTCGCGCGAGGATTGTTGGACAAAGATCCACGCAGCAAGATATTCCTGGAATGATAGGTGGATGAAGGCAAGCTGGCCACCACCACGATCAATGAGCAACCCGGTCTGGTCGCTGATATAGTCGAGGAAGCTCTTCATCTCCTCACGGGCGTCTCCCTGCGTCATCCCAGGGCGCTGGCGTCGGCTCAACTCCAGGTGACGCGAGGCCAGCACCTCCAGCGCCGCCTCACGCGAGACGATTCCCCTGCTGTCCTCGTCTTCATGCCTCTGGTTCTTTTCCTGCACATAGAGCGCGAGATGAGCGAGGTAGTCCTTTTGTCTTAAGGGCTCAAGCTCGAGCCGGGTGAACGCATGGGAGGTCTTATCTCCCTTGCGCCGGGCGTCCTGCCAGGTGTCCAAGAGCATGCCCACACACTTCTCATAGAGTTCTCCCCGCTCCTGCGGCAGTTTCCCGAGCCCCCGGTGAATGAGGGTCATCAGGGTGAGCAGCAGGGGATTACCCGCGAGCCGGCGGACGCTTGGCGTGCGCTGAACGGCTTCGGTCAATGAAGTCGTAAACTCCGTCCGCTCGCGCTCGTTGTCCGGGATCTGAATGACGTACCACCGGCGGATGAAGTCCGTGACCTGCCCATCGTCGAGCCGGGCCAACCGGACATGCTCGAAGGACTCTTCCGGAAGCCGGACGTCCGCTGTGTAGCCATAGATGCGCGAGGTCACCCAGACAGGACAGGCTGGGTATTCCTCATGGAATGCCCGGATCAGCCCAGCCATGCGGCTCCGGGCGGGTGCGCCCTCCACCTCGTCGAGCCCGTCAAAGAGGACCACTGCCTCTCCCATGCGCAGCGCCGCCTCAAAGAAGAAGGGGTGTGCGTGCTCTAGGCTGAAGTCACTCCGAGCGTGCCTGACTAGATATTCGAGCATCGAGAAGCCAACCTGATTCCCTCCCGCGCGCACAAACTGCCGGAGAGAGATTAGAAGCGGGACGGCCCCACTGGGGCGTGTGTATCCCTCCAACCCTGCCAACTCTTGCCCAGAGAGCAGCAGCGAAACGAACGCGAGCAGCGTGGTCTTCCCCGTGCCAGGATCGCCGCGGATGACGGTGGACTTTCGCGACGCGAGCAACTCCGCGAGGGAGCGGACCTCCTCGGTGCCTCTGCCTTCCGTGACAAAACGCAAGGGGATGAAGAGCTTGCTCAGGGGTGGGATCTTGCGTTCATCCTCTTTCTTAAGGCTCTCCAGTGGCATCCCGATCATCCGAAGGTAGCGGTGAGCCCCAGCCACCTTGCTCAGGTATTGGCCGGCGAAATCGTGGAATTTGCCGCTGACATACCTCTCAGGGAGCGCGGCAGCCTCGTGTGGGTAGTACCGGGCGAACAACGCAGGAAACTCCCTCAGCAGGCGGATGATCTCATCCTGCCCCCAGTGGGAGACACGCAGTCCAACTGAGGCTCCCTGCTCATCGAGCCAATCCTTCTCGGACTGCTTGAGCTGCCAGGGCGTCACGAGCACCCAGTTCGCGGGATGGCGCGGATGGCGCGCCGCGCGCTGAAGAGAGTCCTTAATTTGCTGAGCCTTGGAGCCCTTGTGGATGTCCTCCCACAACCACTTGAACTGGAAGGCCACCGTCCCCTCGAACTCTCGGAGGCCTCGCTCCACCCATCCATCGAGCCCACCGTCCCCGCCCGCGCCGCTCACCGGCTCGTACTTGAAGCCGTGCTTGCGGCCCTCTTGGAGGAGGAGCTGGTGCATCAGCCGCTCAAACTCGTGCCCCCCGGCGGCCCCGCGATCAATCAACTCTGTCAGGGGTGGAAGAACCATGCTCATACGCTGCGGAATACCACCATCCAAGCTCATGGTGGATCCCCTTCAAGCGTTCGGCAGATCGGATCCATGGCGAGCTGGCGCAGACCGGGGTCTCTTCACCAGTCTGGAACTGTTACGGCGTGTAGCGTCCCTGATACCTGCGCCTGGGGCAAACCTCACAAGCCGCTCCAGTTTGGTCCTTTTTTGGTCCCAAAAACCGGATTTGGTCCCGAGAATGCAAGCGCAGCCCCGTTCTCAGAGTGCGGCGCCTTGAAAGCGGCGGGTCGTTCTGCATGGAAGCGGCGGCAATCGAACCCGCCGCTGCGCCGGGCGGTGCACGGCCTCCAGCACGCCTCAGCGCGGCGCCGCCGACTCAAGGCTCAGCGCGCGAGCAGGGCCGCGCGACATCGCCCTGCGCCACAGTGCGCCCCCTGCGCAGGCCGCGCCGAGCGCCACCAGCAGCCCGTCAACGAAGCCCACTGAGCCCAAGGGACTGAACGCACCGAGCAGCGGGGCCCCGAGGTAGCTCGCCGCGGCCAGGGCCAGGGCCGCCCGGCTGCCCGGGCGCCTCCAGCGCCATGCGGCCAGCGTCAGCAGGGCCCAGCTCCCGAAGAAGAGCGGCTCGAGCACACGGTCCAGCGCGAGGCCCGCCAGCGCCCCCGCGCGCTGCGCCGCGAACGTGAGGGCCGTGACGACGAGCAGCGCCAGCATCGCGCTGACGGCGACGCCGGCCGCCGCCGCCGCGCGCGCGGATGCGGCGCGCCGCTCGCCCCATAGGCGCACACCCACGAGGCACACGGCCGCCATGGCCAGGGCGAGCACCGCGTACGCCACCTTCAGCCCTCGCCCCCCGAAGCTTGCGTAGTGAAGCCCCGTCACGACGTTCTCGGTCCAGTGCACCACCGAGCCGCTCTTGGCGCTGCGTGTCGTCAGCAGCCGCCCGCCCTGCAGCGCGTACGTCCGCATCTCCGTGTTGAAGAACGCGCCCTCGCGCTCGCTATGGATGCGCGCCCAGCCGCTCGCTTCGGGGGTCCCGGGCAGCTCCACGAAGTGCGGCTGGAGCCCCTCCCCCTGGACGCGCTCGAGGAGCGCGCCGACGCGCAGGCGCTCGCCCCCGGCCTGCAGCTGCGCCACGTCGGGCACGGGGCCGTTCCAGTCCTCCATGAGGAAACCGGGGTTGGCGCGCATCGAGCTGACAGCCAGCAGTTGCCACAGTCCGCCGTGCACCCCGAGGTAAGCACCGGTGAGCCCGAAGACGAGGAGCGCGGGCAGCGTCACCACGGCCAGCAGAGCGTGCAGGTCACCGAGCCATACGCGCAGGCGCTCGCCCCAGCGCAGCCGCAACAGTGCGTGCGGGATGGCCCGCAGGTGGATGACGACGCCGCTGACGAGCGACAGCAGGAGCGCGATGGCGACGAGGCCGCCCACGTACTCGCCCGCGGGCAGAAAGCCGAGCTTGTGCACCTCGTACAGCAACTCCGCCAGCGCGCTCCGCTCGGGCCCCTCCCAGGGCTCAAGCGTCGTCGCCCGGAGCGTCACGGAGCGCGGCGTGCCGTCTGCCCCCTCCCATGACGCGCGCCAGCGGGGAGAGCCCTTGTGGGGGAGTTCCAGGCTCACGGGTCCCCGTGGCGTCTCGCCGCCGAGGGCACGCTCGAGCACCGCGTCCGTGCGCGCGAGCTCCCCGGGGGGCACGTCCACGCGCAGGGCGGGCTGCTCCCACAGCGCCACGTCCTCTTTGAAGAGCGTGAGCGAACCCGCGAAGAACATGGCGAAGAGGCACGTCCCGAGCGCGATGCCCAACCACCCGTGCGCGCCCCACATCAGGACGAAGCTCCGCCGCGACGGCGTCATCGCAGCCCCCCCGTGAACAGCAGGATGGCGGCCCACGCGGCGAGCGTGGGCACCCCCACGCGCACCCAGGCCGCTCGGCCCGAGCGCGCCGAGAGCGCCGCCAGCGCGCCCGCAAGCGCGGCCAGCGGCAGCACCAGCGGCGCGAGCATGCCCCGCGCGGCCGGGGACAGCGGCTCCCAAAGTCCGAGCGCCACCGCCAGGGAGAGCCCGAGCACCGGCGCCCCCAGGGCCGCCGCGCTCACCCTCCCCTGCCACCCCTGCCACTCCACGCGCACGGTCATGGGATTAGCGCAGCCGCGTCATGAGGGAGATGGTTCCCGGCGCGCGGAACAACTCCGTCGCCGTGCCGGCCGCCGGGTCCAGGCTCAGCACCGCCGACTCGGCTGTCTCCCAGTTGCCCACGCGCGTGAAGGTGCCCGTGGTGCGCGGCAAGAACAGCTGGCCGTCCACGCTATAAGCGTTCCAGCCCACCCCCGCGGGCGCGAGCGCGGGCACCAGGGCGCCCGTGCCGGCGCGCAGGTCCAGCGCGTAGAACGGGTGGATGTCGGCGAAGAGGAAGTTGTACGGGTGGTTGAACTCGGCCTTGCGCGCCATGTTCAGGCCGGACGTGTACGCGCGGCCGTTGCCCGCATAGTACAAGCCCCACGCCTGATTGCCGCCGACGAGCGCGTTGAGGTCGACCATGTAGTCCGGGTCGATGCGACGCTCGCCCGCCTTCACGCGCAGCAGGCACGCGGGGCGCTGGATGCCGGCGAGGATGTCGGCCAGCGCGCCGAAGTTATCGCTGAACAGGTATGTGTCGCCCGCCTCGTCCACGAAGCCGCCGAAGCCCGCGGTCTCCCCGCAGCGAGTGTCCTCCAGCAGCTGCCAGGCGCCGGTGCGCGTATCGAAGAGCACCACGTGGAAGCGGTTGCGGTACGTCTGGCGGTTGGTGGTGTAGGCCACGTAGTAGAAGAGGACGCCGTCCTGCGCGCGGTAGAGGGCTGGCGCGCTGCCGCGCCACTCCATGCCGTAGTCGGTGCGCTCGAGGCCCGACAGGTCGTGGCGCTTCGTGATGGTCATCGTGGTGGGGTTCCACTCGATGAGCTCGAGCGCCTTGTCGCTCCAGCTGAAGGCCTGCGTGGGGCTGACCACCTCGGCGGTGTAGAGGAAGCTCATGCCCTCGTTGGCGAAGGAGACGCTCGCGTCGGCCACGAGCCTGCCGTCTTGCTCCGTGTAGCGCGTCCACGTCTTCGTCTCGTCGCGTCCGACGAAGATGGCGCCCTCGGCGGCCACCAGGGTCGGTGAGCCGGTGATCTCCACCGCGCCCGAGACGTCCAGCGCGCCCGTGGGCAGCTCACCTCGCAGAGAGAGGTAGCTGGCCCACGTCCTATCCGGCGAGACCACATCGACAGCGACGGCGTACAGCGGGCCCTCGGTCGGGGCCGGCTCGGGAGCGGGGTCGTCCGTGCAGGCAGCCAGAGCGAGGGTGAGCAAGGCCGCGGCGAGGCGGTGCGGGAACAGGCGGGTGTGCTTCATGGCGTGTGCTTTCTTTCGGGGGCGGTGTGTCATTCCGGAGCGGGGGCGGCGTCGCCGGAGAGGTCCAGCGTGCTGGCAAGGGTGAGGGCGAAGGCGCGGCCGGGGCCCTGCACGCCCACGACGTCGTAGGTGCGCGCGTCCAACAGGTTGCGCACCTCGATCGTGGCGGTAAGGCCGCGCGTGGGCAGTGCCCAGGTGACGCCCGCATCCTGCACCCACTGCGCGGGCACCACCTGCTTGGTGTCACTGGCGCCCAGCGACTCCCAGCCGCGGAAGAAGCGGTGGGTGTAGCGTGAGGCGAGGAAGGGCCGCACGGCGTCGTCGCCGGGCAGCGGCCCGTCGAGGCGGCCGCGCAGCTCGGCGGCCGCGAAGAGGAAGGGGCGGTTGGGGATGCGGTCGCCGCGGTAGGGCGCGAAGGCGCCGTCGCGGCTGGTGTTGCGCAGGTCGGTGTAGCTGGCGCTCGCCGAGGCCTCGAGGCGGCCGCCGGGGGTGACCCAGCGCAGCGCGCCCTCGACTCCCAGGGCGCGCGCCCCAAGGACGTTCTGGTGCTGCGCCGCGAGCTCGCCGCGCATCAGGGCCACCTGGTTCTTCACCAGCCGGGCGAAGGCGGTGGCCTCCGCGGAGGCCGCGCCCAACGGCCCCTGGGGCCGCACCCACTGGAGGGTGGCGTTGAGGTTGTGGCCTCGTTCGGGCTCAAGCTCGGGGTTGGCGGCCACCAGCACGCCGTCGCCGAAGGCCTCGTCCGCGGACGGCAGGCGCGTGGCCCACTCGTAGGAGGCCTTCAGGGCGAGCGCGTCCGTGAGGCGCAGACGCACCCCCTCGCCCACCCCCCAGGCCCGGTCCGTGCGCCGCACGGCCTCCAGCTCGCCGAAGCGCACCTCCTGGTCCGCGCGCACGGTCAGCCAGTAGTGCTTGACGAAGAAGGAGCTCTCCAGCACGCCGCCGAGCAGGCGCGCGTCCCAGCCCACTCCCGAGACGAGGGAGGCGCGCAGCTGCGGCTCGTTGAGGACGTCGCGCGCGCCCTCCACCTCGTCCAGCCGGTCGTCCCCGCGCCGGCGCGTCACCTGTGGGCTCGACGTCAGTTGCAGGCGGTGGGCCGGGGCCAGCTGCAGCCCCAGGCCCGCACGGCCGAAGACGCCGCGTTCCACCACCCACGCATCGCGCGGCTCGCCCATCTCGCCGGCCACGCGCCGCTCGCGCACGCGCTCACCGCGCCAGTCGTAGACGAAGGTGGCCGCGTCGCGCAGCGACAGGCGCCGCCAGCTGGCATGGGCCAAGGCCTCCACATCCGCGCGTCCGCCCCATAGGGACAACTTGCGGTAGCGCGCCTGCAGGCTCCACGCCTCGGACGCGCTCTCCGCCTCGCCGTAGGGCACGGACATGAGGGGCCCGTGCTGCAGCTCCTTGGCGCTGCGGGCGTGGCCCGCGCGCAGCGCCAACACGTCTGCCCAGGGCCGCGCCGCCACGCCGGCCTCCACGCCCCCCGAGAGCGCGCGGTAGCCGTCGTGGAAGCGGCGCACGGTGAGGGGCTGCACCCGCCCCTGCGCGTCCGGCGCCTCCACGTCCACCCTGTAGTCGTTGCGCGCGGTGTCCAGCGAGACGCGGGCGCTGGCGAAGAGGCCCGAGGGGCCGGGCGCCTTGCGCGCTGCGGCGGTGAGACGCGCTGTGCCATAGGAGCCCAGCTGCAGGGAGGCGTGGGCGAAGGAGTTCCACGTCCGCTCGTCCGAGACGAGGTTGAGGGCGCCGCCGAGGGCATCCGCCCCCAGGCGCAGCGGCACCACGCCCTTGTACACCTCGACGCGCTCGAGCAGCGGCACCGGCACGCTGCCCACGTCCTCGCCCCAGCCGGCCAGCTCCAGCGGCACCCCGTCCACGAAGGTGCGCACCTGGCTGCCGGAGAGGCCGTTGAGGGACAAGGTGCTCTGCGTGCCCAGGCCCCCGGGCCGCTGCACCGCCACGCCCTCGGTGCGCCGCAGCACGTCCCCCAGGTCCGCCGAGCGCTCGCGCGCCACGTCCAGCCGCACCACGGCCACCGCCTCGGGCGACTCCGTCAGCAACTGCGCCTTGCCGCCAGCCGGGGCCGTCACCTCGACGGAATCGACGAGTTCCGTATGCAGCTGCACGTCCAGGCGCTTGCGGCGCCCGGGCGTCAGCACCACTTGGGCTTCGAGCGGCATGAAGCCCTCGGCCGTCACCTCGAGGAGGTAGGCGCCCGCCGGCAGGGGCACTGCGGCCCACGACCCGTCGGCTCCGAGGGCGAGCGCGTGCACCTGCCCCTCGGGCCCGCGCAAGAGGGCGCGCGCGTGTGGCAGCGCCTCCTGGGTGCCGTACATCCTCACCCGCCCTTCCACCTCGGCCGGCACTTCCACGTCCGCGCGCGCGGAGAGGCCCGGCGCGAGGAGCATGAGGAGGAACAGCGCGGCCGCAGTGGGGAGGGGGTGACGCATTTTGACTTTGATTATCAAAAACAACTGCCGTATACCCCACAGGCATACGGGCAGTCAAATCACGTGCGCGTGACGTGCGCCGGGACGCGTGAGGTGGACCCCGCTGTCTGGCGCTCCCGCACTTCGTGAGCTCATCGTGGGCAGGAGCCCAATCTGACCGGTCTCACAGCGGACGCGCCCAGCGGGATCGACGCGAACCGCCGCTGCACGCGGGCGAGCTCCCGCTCGCGGCTGTCGGCCCCGCGCTTGACCGAGCGGTAGATTGGGTACCAGCGGACCTTCGGGATACCGATGAGCCGGAAGGTCCCGCAGGCGAGGATCTGCTGGGCCGGGCGGCCGAACCACCAGCGGTAGGCCCACCCGGGCGACGTCATCGCTGTGAGCACGCTGACCTCCTGCAATCGGTGCAGGAGCCGCACCAGCGGCCGACCGGGCACAGGCTCTGCGTAGGCGAAGCCTTCGGTCAACACCCGGTCAAGGAAGCCCTTGGTGCCGGCCGGCATCGCCATCCACCACGTTGGGAAGATGAGGATGAGGTGGTCGGCCTGGGCCAGGCGCTGCTGGATCGCGGCGACGTCTGCTGGTGGGGTGCCCTGGGTCCGCCGGTGGCGAAGCTCGTCGGCGGTCATCACGGGATCGAAGCCCTCGGCGGCGAGGTCGAGCAGATCGTGGGTGTGGCTAGCTTCGTCCAAGCCTGCGACAACGGCCTTGAGCATCGCAGCGGACAGGCTGCGGTGGTGCGGCTCATTGTCACCGGCAGCCGGGCCATAGGGGTGATCAAAGACGATGAGGGCGTGCATGCTGGCGCCCCTTACTGCTTGACCAGCTCGACGCGGCGGTTTTGAACCCGTCCCGCATCCGTGTCGTTGGATGACACCGGCGCGAACGATGCTACGCCTTTGGCGGTGAGGCGCTTGGCGTCAATCTTGTGTTCAGTCGATAGCGCCTTGGCCACCGCTTCGGCGCGCTTCTGCGACAGAGCGATATTGCCCGCAAGCGCGCCCTGGCTATCCGTATGACCAACGATGTAGACCTTCAACGCCGGGTTTTTTCGCAGCAGTTTGGCCATCTCGTCCAGCGCCGCCTTCGACTCCGGCTGGATGCCTGCCTTGTCGGTATCGAAGTACACGCCATAGATGGCCACCTTGCCCTCACTGGCAATCCGCTTGGCCATGTCTTCGGCCACCGGTTGCACCACGTACAGCGCGACGTAGACTTGCGAGCCGTCCGAACGCACGCCCTTGGACAACAGATACCGGCTGTCCCTTCTTCCATAGATGAATGGCGACGACACGGCTTCACCACCCTGGACGAAATGGCTTCCCATGCGCTGCGAGATCTTTTCGCCGAATCCGTCGGCGCACGCTTCCTTCACACACGAAAACACGGGCTTGACGCCGGCTTTTTCCATCGCCGCCTGATAGTTGCGCATCACTTCAAGCGCTGAGCGGTCCTTTGGATAGTTGTAGGCGATGCGGGTGATTTTGCCCTCGATGGTCACCGAATTTTCGAACTGCGCCTCATTATCCTTGCCGCGGATGATCTTTCCCGCTGGCAACGCGAGTTCATCGAATTTCTTGACGTCATAGCCCACCAGCCTGGCGCTCTCGAAGCGGGTCAGCAAGGGATGGTCCTTGGCCCCTTTGATGGTGTCGGCCGCCGGAGAGACGTCCCATGACATGTGACGCGGCCTGAGCCCTCAGTTCCGTGAGGGGTCGTGTATCTACACGCCAGCGGCACATCACAACCCCCAGGCAGCCACTCCTTCTCCATGCCCCCGTGTGAGTCACCAGGAGAATGACATGAACAAGCAACCAGGCATCAAGGGACTGCGCATACTGCTGGTAGGATGTTTTTGCCTGCTCACGGAGGCTCCGGCCATGGCCTTCGATGACGCCACGGCGGATCGAGTCCTACAAGTCGCCCAGCAAAAGCTACGTGCCACCGCCTCGAACCCCGCGATCCCAACGACCGAGTACCCCAAGGCCACGACCAACGGCCCGTGGAGACTCGTCCCCAACACCGCCAACATCGATTGGGTGCAGGGCTTCTTCCCGGGACAGCTCTGGCTCATGTACGAGCAGGGAAGGGACCCCTTCTGGCGCACCAAGGCGGACGCCTGGACGCGCAGCCTGGAACTCCAGAAGAGCCACACGGACCTGCGTCAAATCACCCATGACCTGGGCTTCAAGTTCATGGGCAGCTTCGGCCAGGCGTACCGGCTGACGGGAGATGACTATTACCGGCAGGTGCAGTTGACGGCTGCGGGCTCACTGGCCCGACGTTTCAACTCCACCGTGGGCGTCATCGATTGCTGCGACTGGAATGACGGGGCCTGGCATGTGCCTGTGGTCACGGACACGATGATGAACCTGGAGCTGCTCTTCTGGGCGGCCCGGAACGGGGGCAACCCCGCCTGGAACGACATGGCGCTCCGGCATGCCCTGAAAACGGCGGCCGACATGGTCCGTGCCGATGGCGGCACCTTCCACGTGGTGGACTACAGCACTTCGGGCGCCATCCTCTCCCGGAGCACGTTCCAGGGCTTCTCCAACAGCTCCACCTGGTCCCGGGGGCAGGCTTGGGCCATCTACGGCTTCACCATGGCCTACCGGTACACGCGTGATCCACGCATGCTCCAGGCCGCGCAGAAGGTCACCGACTACTACCTGGCCCGCCTGCCCGCGGACTCCGTCCCCAACTGGGACTTCAACGCGCCTGCGGACCAGCAGCAGAAGGACTCCTCGGCCGCTGCCATCGTCGCCTCGGCACTCCAGGAGCTGAGCAGGTATGTCGGCGACCCGGTCGTGGCCCAGCGCTACCAGAACGCGGCCCTGGCGATGCTCGACAGCCTTGCTTCCCCGGCCTACCTGGCCCCGGCTACCGATGGCGGCCCCGGCATCCTCCTGCACGGCGTGGCGTTCTACAGGACAGCCATCAAGCCGCAGGGCGAGGACATCGACAAAAGCCTCATCTACGGGGACTACTACCTCGTCGAGGCGGTGAGCCGCTTCAAGCTCTGGAACCAGGGCGGGTGGCTCTCGACGCTCGGCTTCCCCGAGAGCGTGCGCGGCCTGGGCACTGGCAACACAGGGGTACGGCTGGTTGAGTTCGACGTGACGCCGCTCAGCAAGCCCATCGATGGCGTCATCGGCTACGCGGACACGTCCACCAACGTCACCGCCTACTCCAGCCTGGCCATGAGCATCCGCCTGAACCCGAGCGGCTTCTTCGACGTGCGCCGGGGCGGGGACTACGCCGCGCTCGCCAGCGTGCCCTACCAGTTCAACACCCCCTACCACGTGCGCATGCGCATGGACCTCGTCGCCAGGACGTACAGCGTCTGGGTGAGACCTCCGGGGGGCGGCGAGGTGCTCGTGGCCGACCGCTTCGCCTTCCGCTCCGACGCGCCCCTCACCGATGATCTCGGCAAGGTGGCGCTCAAGAGCGGCCACTTCGACAACGAGTTCCGGGTCCGCAACCACACCGTGCAGGCCCCGCCGCCGTAGGGGCTGTCCACCGGCCTGACGCTCTGCGGAAGCGGGGGCTCGTCAGCGCCAAGGCTTAGCGAGCAGCTACCGGGCCTTGCCGAAAAGCGGCCGGAGCCTCCGCTTCAGAAGCCGTTCAGGGGCATCTGAGCCGGTGCACCGTGAGCCGCTAGCGCTTGGGCGCCTGGCCCACCGCGTGATGCACGGCGGCAATGAGTTCCGCCAGGCCAAAGGGCTTGAGCAGCAGCGAGTAGGCCGGAAGCTGCTGCCACTCCCTCGGCGGACTGGCGCTCATGAGCACCACCGGAATGGTGCTCCACTCGGGATGAGTCTTCATCACCTCCAGCAGCTCTCCGCCATTCATCACCGGCATCATGTAGTCCAGCAGCACCATCACCGGACGTTGCACCGCCATCAGATCGAGCGCCTGCCGGCCGTTGAGCGCGATGGCCGTGCGATAGCCCTCGTCCTGGAGGAAGTCCCGGATGACTTCGACGATGCCGAACTCGTCATCGACGATGAGAATGGGCCCCATGTCTACCGGCCCCGGCCCCGGAACAGGCCCTTGCGCGCCTTCTTGCGCGCGCCGCCCGCGGGGGACGAAGACATGGGAATCCCCGTCAGCACCATCTGCGCATCCACCAGGGGATCGCCGATCTCCAGTCCTTTCTTGCTGATGCGGAACTCGCGCAGCGCGCGATCGTGGCCGCTGTTGCGCAGCTTCAGCACGGAGATGAAGTTGCGCAGCTCCGTGCCCACCTCGGCGGTGCGCATGAAGAAGATGTTCTCGCTGATCATCGAGATGCCCCGGACGGGGAACTTCAGCTCGTAGCCGAACAGCGTCTGCGCCTCGGCGGTGAACAGCATCGCCACGCCCCGGCTGCGGCACTCGTTGACGAGCGCCGCCATGAACTGCCCGATACGGGCCTTGCGGGTCGCCGCCTTGCTCAGCGCGTCGAAGCCGTCGATGAAGAGCCGGCGCACTCCCCGCTCGCGGATGAGCGTGACAATCTCCATGCCCAGCATATCGAGGGAGCTCTCCGTGGGCGGGCGGAAGCTCAGCTCCAGATAGCCCTTCTTGATGAGCGGCTCCAGGTGAAGCCCCACGCCGGAGGTCTGCTCACACACCCGCGTGGGCGTGTCATAGAAGGCGAAGTAGTGCGACAGCTCCTTCTGCCGGGCCCCCTCGGCCAGGAAGTGCAGCCCCAGCAGCGTCTTCCCGCTGCCCGAGGTGCCAAACAACATCGTCGAGGAGCCCTGGAACAGCCCCCCGTCCAGCATCTCGTCCAGCCGCTTGATGCCAAAGCCCCTGCGGCCATCCGTGGGCACGTCCTTGATGCTGTTCTGGATCAGCGCCTCGAGACGGGGATAGACGACGATGCCGTTGGGAGTGATGTCGAAGCTGTGCTGGCCACGGTAATGCCCGCTGCCCCGGAACTTGCGGATGGACAGCTCGCGCACCGAGCGCACCCCCGAGGTGCGCTCGCGCAGCATGAGCAGGCCGTCCACCATGGTGTGCTCGGCATTGAGCCCCTTGCCCGAGCCGGTGGTGAGCAGCAGCGAGGTGCAGTTGACCATCGCCGTCGTCACCTGGACGCCGTGGATGAAACGCTTGAAGGCGACCTCCGTCGGGGCCACCTCCTCGGCCGCCACGAGCCCGTCGAGGATCAGCAAGGTGGCCTTCTGCGCCTTCACCTCCTTGCGGATGAGCTCGAGCAGCGCGTCCAGCCCGCCCTCCTCAAGCACGGAGTAGGCGCTCAGGTACACCAGCGAATCGGAGATGCGCGACGCGTCGAAGAACTTCATCGGACGCAGGTTGCTGATCATCCGCGTGTGCGACTCGGCGAGCAGCGTGACGTAGAGCGCCCGGCCTCCCTGGAACACATGGTGGAAACACAGTTGGTTGGCGAGGATGGTCTTCCCCGCCCCAGGCATGCCGAGCACCATGTAGACGGCGCCCTTGACGAAACCTCCGTGGAGCAGCGTGTCGAGGCCCGAGATGCCCGTCGTCAAACGATCGACGTTAGAAGAAGTGTTCTCAGTCATTGCCTGGTGCCCCTGTCAGCTACTCCGAAAGCGCAGGGAAGAGAAGGTGGAATTGGCCGCAGCGTTCACGACTGCGCCTGCGAGTCTCGCGCGAGCGCGCCAAGCCCTGCTACGTTCCACTGTCCAACACAGAATGGGTGAAGGCGCATGGCCGCGCGGCGTTCGAGGATCGTGGTGGTGGGTGCGGGGCGGCTCGGTGGAGCCATGGCCCGCGCCCTGTCCGCCCGCCGCTGGCCGGTGCGCGTGTTCAGCCGCTCGGAGGAAAGCCGCCGCCGGCTGGAGCCGCTGGGCCTGAAGCCCGCCGCACCCACGGATCTGGAACGGGCCCAGGTGGCCCTGCTCTGCGTGCCGGACGCGGCCGTCCCCCAGGTGGCCCGGGACCTGGCGCGCCGGCTCGGCCCGGACGCGGCGCTGGTGCACTGCGCGGGCGCCCTGCCGCTTCAGGCCCTGGGCAGGCCCCGGGGCCGCGCCACGGGCTCGTTCCACCCGCTGTGTGCCGTGTCGGATCCCCGGGACTCGCTGGCGGGACATGCGGTGGCCCTGAGCACCCGCTCGCGCGCCCTCGAGGCCACGCTGCGGCACATGGCCGAAGCGCTCGAGCTGCGGGTGCTCTCGGTGCCTGAAGCGCACCGGGCCGCCTACCACGCGGGCGCGGTGCTGAGCGCGGGCTGCGCGGTGGCGCTGATGGCCTCCGCCGTGGAAGCGCTGGGCCAGGCCGGCATCGCCGAGGACCAGGCCCTGGCGGCGCTGCTGCCGCTGATGCGCTCGGCGCTGCGAGGCATGGAGGCCCGGGGCCTGGCGGGAGGACTCACCGGCCCGGTGGTCCGGGGAGATGCGAAGGTGATCGCCGCCCACCTCCAGGCCCTGCCCGGTGAGGTGAATGCGGTGTACCGCCTGCTCTCCCTGCAAGCGCTGCGGCTGGCCGGGCCCCGGCTCTCTGCCGAGGCGCACACCGCGCTGACTCAGCTACTCTCCCCCGTGGACACGGTAGGCCCCTCCTCCCCGAGACTCTCCCCGAAGCGCCGGCCATGAAGCTCACCCAGCTCAAGATCCACCAGTACCGGGGCGTCGCGCCTGGCACCGAGCTCCGGTTCAGCCCCTCGCTCAACCTGATCCTGGGTGAGAACGGCACCGGGCGCACCACGCTGCTGGAGCTGATCTCCATCGTCCTCGGTTCGGACTTCTCCGGGCTGGGCCAGGAGGAGTTCTCCCTGGAGTACGAGCTGGCCCTGTCGGGCATGGTCATTCACGTCAGAGCCCGCAACGCGCGGCGCTCGGGCCCCGTGGTGCTGGAGTCTCCCCCTCCCTCCCGCCTGGCGCTGCGGGCCTCCCTGGGCGGGCCGGAGGTGGTACCGGAGTTCGAGCCCCTCATCGAGGCGACGCTGCTTCCTGACTCGCCCGTCTCCCGGGTGGTGGTGCGCGCGGATGCCTCGGGCCTGTTCTGCGAGGTGGACGGGCGCTCCGCCTATGCGAGGCGCATGCAGTGGTCGGTGCTGGATCGCTCGGTATGGACGCTGATCTTCATGGTGGCCCAGTTCATCTCCCCCGAGGACAAGGACCGGCTCAAGGAGCTGCTCCACCGCACCTTCCTGCTCGGGCCCTCGCGCTTCGACGAGGCGCTGGGCATGTTCGAGCACATCGGCAACATCCGCTACGCCATGGAGACCCGGGAGGGCGAGGTGTTCCCGCTGGGGCTGATGGCGCTGCCCATGTGGATGCCCGCCTGGCTGCGCAAACAGGTGGAGCGCGAGTCCCCGGGCCACACGCTGCAGTTCTCCCACGACGAGCTGCCGGGCAATTTCCTGGCCCGCTTCGTCCGCCTGGCGGGGTTCGCCTCGGGCAAGCTCCGCGTCGAGGTGCTGGAGAACCGGAAGTTCGAGAACGGAGGGAGGCTGGGCTTCGGCAGCTTCAGCTTCCGCTTCAACCGTCCGGATGGCTCGGAGGTGGTGCAGGCCCAACTGGGCCACGGGCAGAAGCGGCTGCTGTCCTTCCTGTACTACCTGGACGTCAACGAGGACTTCGCCGTGGCGGACGAGCTGCCCAATGGGCTGCACCCCCGCTGGGTCGAGGCGTGCCTGGCCGAGATCGGCAGGCGCCAGGCCTTCCTCTCCAGCCAGAACCCGCTGCTGTTCGAGCACCTCTCGTTCAGCTCGGCGGCGGATCTGCGCGCCTCGATCGTCCACTGCGCGGCCGGGCCTCGCGAGGACAGCCCTCGCCTGCTGTGGACTCAGCCCTCGAGCGAGACGGCCACCCAGCTCTTCGAGGCGCTGCGTGCGGAAAAGCCCCCCTCGCTCGGGGAGCTGCTCCGCACGCATGGCCTGTGGTGAGCCGGCTCAGCTGGTGAGGATGATGCGCCCGCCCTGCAGCGCGCGCCGCACCAGCGCCAGCGCCTGCTCGGACTTCGCCTCGGCCTCCGTCAGCCGCCGCAGGCACAGCATGCCCTGCGTCTCCGTCACCGCCCGCTTCAGGTCCGCGAGCAGCAGCAGCGCCGCCTGCAGCATCTCCTT
>DASVVJ010000549.1:0-2011 GCA_036389955.1 Myxococcaceae bacterium | reverse complement strand
CTGCTTTTTCCTGGCGCGCAGCCACAGCACCAGCGGGATCAGCGCGGCCACCACGAGCAGCGCGAGCAGCACCCACTTCTTGTAGGGGCCCGGAATGAAGGCCATGAACTTCTTAATCGTCTCCATGGCTCAGTGCCCCCTCGGGCCAGCGCCAAGGCCAGGCTTGCGGTTCGCACGCGCGGCGCGCTGCAGCGCCTCGAGAATGTCCTCGAGGGAGTCCAGCACCTGGGCCAGCCGGGTGCGTTGCTCCTGCTGCTGCTGAGGTGGGAGCTGCTGGCCTCCTGGGGCGGGGTAGAGCACGGCCAGTCCCTGGCGGAGTTCACCCAGCAGCGGCTCCACACCCTCGCGCAGCGAGCCGAGCCCGCTGTCGATCTGCCGCTCCAGACGGCTGAGCAGACCCGCGGCCGGCTCGGTGGGGCCCTGGACCGTGGCGGTGGGGGTGCCAGCGGGGGAGGGCGCCTGCTTGACGGCGCCGGGCGGGCGCTCACTTCGGGGTGTCACGATGGCCTCTTTCATGGCGGGACTCAGTGGGACAGCCACCACAGCAGTCCCTGCACCCCCAGCACGCAGAGGCTGGCGGCGGCGTAATAGCGGACGGGGAACTCGTAGAGCAGCGGGCGCGCGTTCGTGGGCGCCACCGAAGTGGTGGAAGGCATAGGCTCGGGGGTGACGATCCGGCCCGCCAGCCGCTGCTTGTACTCGCGCAGCTTCGCCGTGTTTCCGGGGTAGCGGCCGGTGAAGCCCGCTGTCAGACAGAAGTGCAGCAGCTCGAAGATGAGCGGCGGGGCGCCCGGCTGATTCAGCCGCTCGTCGGCCAGCTCGAAGAAGAGATCGCCGCCGCCTTCCTCACCGAAGAGCCGGAACTGCAACAGCGGCCACTCCGCCTGCTCGGCTTCGGCCAGCCGGCGCAGCACCAGCTCATCCACCAGATAGGTGAAGGGCCGCAGCGCATCCTCCACCTCTTCCGAGCGGTAGTGCGCCCCCAGCTCCGCGCGCAGTTGCTCCACTGCGGCCACCAGCAGCGATTGCAGCTGGCTCATCCCCGCGCGCCCCACCTGCACCTGCGTGCGGCCCTGTCCGTCGGGCAGCTCGGCCGGCAGCCACTGATCCAACAGCCCCCGCACCTGACGGTACACCTTGAAGACGATCTGCCAGTGTTCGAGCTTCATCGCACCCTCACCCCAGCTTCACGAGCGAACCGCTCACACTGGTGATCGAACCCTTCAGCTCGGCCATGCCGGACGACTCGAGGCCGAGCTGACCCTTGGCGGCGACCTTGATCATGGGCGCAGCCAGCTCCGCCTGCGCCTTGCCGCTGAACTTGAGGTTCACTCCCTCCAGCGTCAGGTCTCCACCCTTGGCGGTGATCTGTCCCTGTTGGGCCTCGATCGAGAGCTGGTTGGTGGCTTTGAGCTGAATCTTGGCGTCGGAGGAGAGCGAGGCATCGCCGGTGGCCTGCTGGGTGAGCTTCGCTCCGGACTTGAGCTCCATGTCCTTGGTGCTCTCGAACTTCATCGCCTCCTCGCTCTTCCACTCCGAGGCCTTCTTGGACTTGAGGGTGAGGGTTTCGGAATCCACGGTGAACGCCTTGCAGGTGATGGTGACGCCGTCGGGCTTCTGGACGATGGTGCTCGTGTCGGAGTCGCTCTTCACCTCGAGGGTGATCGCCTTGCCGTCGAGCGTGACGGTCTGCGTGAGCTTGCCGTCGGGGTCCTCGACCTTGACGGTGAGGCCCTGCTCCTTGTCCAGCTCGATGGTGCAGATGAGCGTTGCCATGGTGCCCTTGCTCTACGGCCGCGCCAGCTCAGGCCCTGCGCCAGAAGAGGAAGACCTGGGCCCCCTCGAACGCGGGGGTGACGGCGAAGGAGACGCCGTCCTCGCGCAGGATGGCCTGCCACTCGTCGCTCTCGGGGACGAGCTGGTACCAGTCGATGTCCGCATCGAACGAGTGCGGGAAGGAAGGGTAGGGCACGTGGCGGTAGGGAACGCCCTTGAGCGCCTGACGCCTCAC
>DASVVJ010000548.1:0-1914 GCA_036389955.1 Myxococcaceae bacterium | reverse complement strand
TGAGACGCAGAAGCTGGCCGCGGTGGGCCAGCTGGGCGCCGGCGTGGCCCACGAGCTCAACAACCCCCTGGCCGGCATCCTCGGCTATGTGCAGCTCATGCTGATGAGCCGCGGCGATGGCGATCAGGACCTCGACATGCTGCGCAAGATCGAGCAGAGCGCCAAGCGCTGCAAGGAGATCACCCAGAACCTGCTGCGCTTCTCCCAGCAGCGCGCCCAGGCGGATCTGCGCGCCATCGATCTCAACTCCGTGGTGCGCGACGCCCTGGCCCTCACCGAGAACCAGATGAAGGGCGAGGGCGTCACCCTGGTGACGGAGCTGTTCGCCCAGCCAGTGCGCGTGAAGGCCGACCCGGGGCACACCTCTCAGGTGGTGCTCGCCCTGGTGTCCAACGCCCGCACGGCGATGCTCAAGTCTCCAAAGAAGACGCTCATCGTGCGCACCGGCGAGCGCGACGGCCGCGGCTTCCTCGAGGTGGAGGACACCGGCAAGGGCATCGCCCCCGAGCACCTCAACCGCATCTTCGAGCCCTTCTTCACCACCAAGGACGTCTGGTCCAACGTGGGCCTGGGTCTCTCGGTGGCCTTCCGCGTGGTGAGCGAGGCCGGCGGCAACATCGAGGTGAGGACCGAGGTGGGCAAGGGCTCGTGCTTCACCGTGTGGATGCTGAAGCCCTGATCCGCACCCGGCGTGGACCCTGTGAGCCGATGTAGGCTGGCGATTGAAGGCCAAAGCGTGCGATAGCCTTGGCCGGCAATGTCTCAAACCCCCCCATTCAAGCGCCAGGTGCCCTTTCTCCTGGGGCTGGTGCTGATCCTCGCGGCGCTGCCGCTCGGGTACTTCTTCTTCCTGCGGGATCCTCCGCCTACGCCTGTGCCCGTGGAGCCGGTGGCGCCGCAACCTGCTCCCGTCGTCGAGGCGCCTGAGCCCGCCAAGCCCGTGCGGCTGGAGATCACCCAGGTGTCCGGCACCGTCGAGGTGAGGGCCAAGGACGGCAGCTGGGTCCCCGTGGACAAGGGCGCCACCCTGGGGGCCGCGGACGCGGTGCGCACGCTCAACGGCTCGTACGCCGTCATCATCGGCAGCGAGTCGGTGGAGATCAACATGGAGCCGGGCACCGAAGTCACGGTGGAAGAGCTGACCACCTCGGTGTCCCGCCTCTTGCTGGGCACCGGTATGGCGACCACCAAGGTGCTCACCGGCAAGGGCCACACCATCGAGTTCAAGGCCGCCAACAGCGACGCGCTCGCGCGGGCCAGCGAGCCCGGCACCTTCACCATGAGCAACGACGGCGCCGGCACCGTCGCCGTGGGCGCGCGCTCCGGCAAGGTGGAGTTCATTGGCAGTGGCAAGGTCGTCATCGTGCGCGCCGGCCAGCAGTCCGTGGTGCGGCCCGGTGGCGACGGCCCTTCCGCGCCGATGCCCGTGCCCACCAGCCTGCTGCGCAAGGTGCAGTGGCCCTCACGGCAGCAGAACAAGAAGGAGATCGTCGTGAAGGGCGAGGCCGAGCCCGGCAGCCGGCTGGAGCTCGCCGGCAAGGCGTTCTCCCCGGGCCAGGACGGCACCTTCACGGTGACCGTGCCCCTCAAGGAGGGCGACAACGAAGTGAAGGTCCGGGCCGTCTCCGTGAGCGGCGTTCAACAGGAGGAGCAGCGCAAGTTCTCCGTCGACACCCGCCCCCCCGTGACGTTCATCCCCTCGCCCTTTGAGAACTCAGGGGGTCAATAAAGACCCCAGGGCGGTGGTGCGCTCTGGGGTTGCCCGGGGTCGGGAGCTACCCATCAGGTCCTGGAATACCCGTTCATCGGGATAGCCAATGAAGTCTTGTTCTCCCAGGTGAGTCCCCTCTAAGCTTCTGAGAGAGGGTTTCCAACCCCGGAGGAACTCTTCATGCAGCGTTTAATCCTCGCCCT
>DASVVJ010000547.1:0-8946 GCA_036389955.1 Myxococcaceae bacterium | reverse complement strand
GCCTCGCGCTCCCAGTTGGCCAGCACGCTGGTGGGTGCCACCACGAGCGATGGCTTGCGGCCCTCCTCGTTGGTCACCTTCTGCAACAGGCTCAGCGACTGCACCGTCTTTCCGAGACCCATGTCGTCCGCGAGGATGCCGGACAGCCCGTGCCGGTGCAGGAACCACAGCCACGACAGGCCCGTCTCCTGGTAGTGGCGCAGCGTGGCGTTGAGGCCCTCGGGCATGGCCACCTTGGGCACGCCCGAGGTGTCGCGCAGCTCCATCATCGCCTGGCGCGCCTTGGCCTCTACCTCGGTGAACTCGCCCAGGTCGGCGAGCAGATCCAGCGCCACGCCCTGGTGCAGCGGCAGCCGCGTGCGCGTACGGCCCGGCATCGCGCCCGCCTCCTCCAGGATGTCCGCCACGCGCTTGAGCTCGACCGGGTCGGCCTCGGCGAAGGTGCCGTCCTTGAGCGGCACGAAGCGCCGGCCCGACTCCAGCCACATGCGCACCGCGCCCAGGTCCACCGCCTGATCATCGGTGATGAACTCGGCGTCGAGATCGAACCAGTTCACCCCGCTCATGCCCACGCGCACGCGCGGGCGCAGCTTGGGCCGCAGGCGCACCTTGGGCGCCTGCACGCCGAAGCGCTCCCATTCCTTGGGCAGCGAGGACAAGCCCCGGGCCCAGAACTCGAGCGCCCCGTCTCCGCTGGCCTCGTACACGTTGGACTGGGAGTCGAAGCGCAGGCCCATCTCCGTCAGGAGCTTGCCCGCGCCGCGCTCCAGCTCCTCGCGGCGGCGGTAGAGCTTGCGGCTCTCGTTGCCCACGCCGCTGGCGTAGCCCAGGTGGTTGGCCGTGGGAGACACCGGCACCGTCGTCTGCCCGTAGCGCGCGGCCAGCTGCACCTTCACCTTCTCGGGGCTGCCCTCCAGCGTGAGCACGAAGTGCGGCTCCACCGACTCGTCCACGTCGATGTTGTCCGCCTTGAGCACCATGCGGAAGCGCGGCAGGTGCGCGGCGAAGAACGTCAGCACCCGGTCCAGCTGCGAGGCCGGGAACGCCATGCTCGGCTCCAGCAGCCACTTGCGCAGCAGGCGCGGCGGGAAGTCCGGCTCCACCGGGTGGAGCAGCTGTGCCTGCAGCGCCCAGGTGCGCTTGCCCGCCAGCAGGATGACGTCCTTGAGCGGGAAGCTGGCCCCATCCGGGAACAACAGCTCGATGCGCGCGGTGGCCCCGTCCGGGCGGGACTCCAGGTGGATCTGCGGACGCGCCGGTGCGTCGGCGAAGATGAGCGCCGTGCCCCGGTAAATGACGCGGCGCTGGCGCAGCAGCTCCAGCAGGTCCGCCAGATCCTCGTCCGAGATGACGATGCGCGAGTCGTACCGGTGCTCGTGCTTGGCGAGGATGAGGAAGACGCGCTCGTCCGAGGGCGCGATGCGCGTGCCCGCCTGGAGCAGGCGCTTGACGTGGACCGGGCCCTTCATCTGCGCGTCCTGGCGGCGCACGTCGATGATCCAGTGACGGCCGCCCGGGCCCGTGGTGGAGGGCGTTATCCGGTAGAGGAACTCGTAGTCCGGCTGCGCGGAGAGCCCCAACCAGCTCTCCACCTTGGCCAGCGCCGGCAGGCTCGCGGCATCCACCGCGGGCGGCAGGTCTGGCACGGCGATCTCCTCCTCGGCCCCGGCCTCAACCTCGGGCTCGGCAATGGGCTCGGGCGGAGGCTGGGGCGCGGGCTTGGGCGGCGGAGGCGGCGGACGGAAGCGCGCCGCGTAGATCAGCGCCGCAGCCACCACGTGCTTGCAGTGCGGGCCGTAGGTGTTCCACGAGGGGCAGGAGCAGCTGGACGTGACCTTGCCGTCCTTGGGCTCGAGCGCGACCTCATAGCGCTCGCCCGAGGAGCCAGCGACCTGGGCGCGGATGCGGTCGCCCTCACGCTGGAGTCCGAAGACGCGGCGCGTCTCCGCGCACTCGCGGCCCTTCTTGAAGGTGGTGGGCTGAACCTCGGCCTTGAGGGCGCGAAGCCACTGGCCGTCCTGCGGGGAGAGAGATTCTCGGGTGTCGACGGATGGTTGCACGAGTCGCGAAGGCCCAGACGGGGGGAATCCCCTGCCATACCACAGTGATGGGTCGCCGCGTGGACGGGAATGATTTGCCCGTTCAGATCGGAGCAGACCCTGCTCCGGACAGCACGCGGCTGTGAGATCATCAACGGACACCATGGCCCCACACGTCCGCCCTCGCGTCTTCGTCACCCGCCAGCTTCCTGGAGAGGCCCTCAGCCGGCTGAGCAACCATGTGGAACTGCGGGTGTGGGAGGACGAGCTACCTCCTCCTCGCGAGGCCCTGCTGGAGCACGCACGGACAGTGGATGGGCTCATCACCCTCCTGACCGATCGGGTAGACGGGCCTCTGCTGCAGGCCTCGCCCTCCCTGCGGGCAGTCAGCAACGTGGCGGTAGGGTACGACAACATCGATGTAGCGGCATGCACCGCGCGTCGGATTCCGGTGGGCAACACGCCAGGCGTGCTCACGGAGACGACGGCGGACTTCGCCTTCGCGCTGCTCATGGGCCTGGCGCGCCGGGTGGCCGAAGCGGATGCGTACGTGCGCGCGGGCAAGTGGCGAACGTGGTCCCCCACCCTGCTGCTGGGCGCGGACGTGCACGGGACGACGCTGGGCATCGCCGGGCTGGGGCAGATTGGCGCCGCCATGGCGCGGCGGGCCCGGGGCTTCGGCATGCGGGTGCTGTACGTCAACCGCCATGCGCGGCCGGAGCTGGAGGCGGAGCTGGGGCTGTGGCGCGTGGACAAGGCCACCCTACTGGCCCAGTCGGACTTCCTGAGCCTGCACGTGCCACTCACTCCGGAGACGCGGCACTGGCTGGGCCGCGCGGAGCTGGCCGCGATGAAGCAAGGGGCCATGCTCATCAACACCGCGCGAGGCACCGTGGTGGACCAGGCCGCGCTCATCGAGGCGCTCGCCCGTGGACACCTGGGCGGCGCCGCGCTGGATGTCACCGAGCCCGAGCCCCTGCCGATGGACAGCCCGCTGCTGAAGCTGCCCAACGTGTTGATTGCGCCGCACATCGCCAGCGCCAGCCATGCCACCCGGGGCCGCATGGCGTCGATGGCCGTGGACAACCTGCTCGCGGCGCTGGATGGTCGGCGTCCGCCCCACTGCGTCAACCCGGAGCTGTTCACATGAACCCCGACATCACCCTGGTCGATGAAGTCATGGCCCGCATGCGCGATGTGCCGGACTTCCCCCGCCCCGGCATCGTCTTCAAGGACATCACCCCCCTGCTCGCTGACCCGGTCCTCTTTGGCCGCGTCGTCAACGCCATGGCGGCTCCGTTCCGCGGCCAGCACGTCACCAAGGTCATCGGCGTGGAGGCCCGGGGCTTCATCCTCGGCGCGCCCGTGGCGCTGGCGCTCAACGCGGGCTTCGTCCCCGCGCGCAAGCCCGGCAAGCTGCCCCACCGCACCGTCGCCGAGCGTTACTCGCTGGAGTACGGCTCCGACGGGCTGGAGATACACCAGGACGCCGTGCTCAAGGGTGAGCGCGTCGTCATTGTCGATGACGTGCTGGCCACTGGCGGCACCGCCGAGGCCACCGCGAAGCTCGCCGCGCAGATTGGCGGCGAGGTGGTGGGCTTCAGCTTCCTCATGGTGCTGGGCTTCCTCGATGGCGCGAAGCGGCTGGGCGCCGACCGCGTGCGCACCCTGCTCACCCTGTAAGCACATTGACGTCCCGCTCCGGCCCGCTTAAATTGGTTACACAACCAATTTAAGCGGAGCCGCGCCATGGGCCGTCCATCCAACACCGAGGAGCGCCGCCAGCAGATCGTCGCGGGGCTGCTGCGGGTCATGTCCGAGCGTGGCTACGAGCGGGCCTCGGTGGCGGAGATCGCAAAGGCGGCGAGCCTCAGCCCCGGGCTGGTGCACTACCACTTCAAGGACAAGCAGGAGATCCTGCTGACGCTGGTGGAGCAGCTCACGGCGCGGGTGCGCGAGCGGGTGGCGGCGCGGCTCTCGCGGGTGCAGGGCGAGGACGGGCGAGCCCGGGTGGATGCGTTCCTGGACGCGTTCCTGGCCATGGGCCCGGATGCGGATCCCGCCTCGGTGGCCAGTTGGGTCACCATCAGCGCGGAGGCCATCCGGCAGCCCGAGGTGCGCGCCCTCTACGAGAAGGCGGTGCGCGCGGACCTCGGGCACCTGGAGGAGCTGGTCAGCGCGGTCACGGGCAAGGCCAGGGCGCGGGCGGTGGCCGCCGGACTCTTCGCGGCCATTCAGGGCTACTTCGTGCTCGCCGCGTCCGTGCCGGGGCTGGTGCCGCCCGGTTCAGCGGCCAGCACCGTGAAGAGCATGGCCGCGGGGCTGCTCGATGGGGCCGCGGGCCCGGTGGAGGCGACATGAGGACCACGACGAAGCTGGGCCTGCTGTCGAGCCTCTACCTCTCACAGGGGCTGCCGTTCGGGTTCTTCACCCAAGCACTGCCCGTGCTGCTGCGTAAGCAGGGCATGTCCCTGCCCGACATCGGGCTGACGCACCTGCTCGCGCTGCCGTGGGCGCTCAAGTTCCTCTGGTCTCCGCTGATGGACCGGTATGGCTCACAGCAATTGGGACGGCGCCGGGGGTACATCCTGCCGCTGCAGTTCCTATCGGCGGGGGTGCTGCTGCTGCTCTCCGTGCCCGAGGGCCTCAGCACTCCACTGCTCCTGGCCGCCGTGCTGGCGGTGAATCTGCTGGCGGCCACTCAGGACGTGGCCACGGATGGGCTGGCGGTGAACCTGCTCAGCTCCCAGGAGATGGGCCTGGGCAACGGCGTGCAGGTGGCGGCTTACCGGGTGGGGATGATTCTCGGCGGCGGCTTGATGCTCGTGGTGTTCGACGCGGCCGGCTGGAGCCCCACCCTGCTGAGCCTCGGGACGATGCTGCTCGTGGCCACCCTGCCCGTGCTCCTGTACCGCGAGCCTCCGTCCGAGGCCCCGGCCCGGCAGAGCCTGAGCCTGGGCTGGTGGCTGCGCCGGCCCGGCTCCGGGAGCTGGCTGTTGCTGCTGCTGCTCTACAAGGCGGGCGAGGCGCTCGCCACCGGCATGCTGCGCACCTTCCTCACGGATGCCAGGCTGAGCCTCACCCAGATCGGCTGGATGCTCGGTGGCGTGGGCTTCACCGCGGGACTGCTGGGCGCGCTGCTGGGGGGCGCGCTCGTCAACCGGCTCGGGCGGCGGCGCGCGCTCATCCTCTTCGGTGTGCTCCAGATGGGAGCCGTGCTGCTCTACGCGCTGGCGGCGGGCGGCGCTTCGCTCCCCGTGCTCGCGGTGGTCTGCGGCGTGGAGCACCTGGCCAGCGGTATGGCCACCGCGGCGCTCTTCACGGTGATGATGGAGCAGTGCCGTCCCGAGCACGCGGGCGCCGACTACACCGTGCAGGCCTCGGTGGTGGTCATCGCCACGGGCCTGGCCGCCACGGTGAGCGGGTTCTCGGCGCAGGCGCTCGGCTACGCGGGGCACTTCCTGCTGGCCGCCGCGCTGTGCGCCGTGGGCACCGTGTACGTACTGCTCACGTTCCATCCGCTCCCCAGCCCCACGTCTCGGGACATGGCAGGAATGGCCGGGTGACGAGGCCCCTCTGCGTCCTCCTGCTGCTCTGCGCGCCTGCAGTGTGGGGACTGACCGGGCAAGCCCCTCGCGAGGCGTTCGTTGTATGTTCACTGGGCTACCCAGGGCGTCTGTCCAAGGAGAGAGCTGATCATGGGGGAGAAGATCTACGGGGCCATCGTCCAGGGACGGTGGCTCGTCATCGCCTTGCTGCTGGCGCTGCTGGGCGTCTACGGGGTGGCTCTCTCGAAGCTGGTGCTCGACGGCTCCATCGAGCGCATCATGCTCAAGAATGATCCGGACCGGCTCTTCCACGACGAGGCCCGCAAGACGTTCGGCTCCGATGACCTCATCATGGCCGTCATCCCCCATGAGGGAGGCATTTACCAGCCGGCCTACCTGGAGCGCATCGACAAGCTCACCCGGCAGTTCGAGAAGACCGAGGCCGTGGACGAGGTCTACAGCCTCACGAATTACGAGGTCATCACCGGCGCGGACGGCGAGCTGAGCTTCCCCCACGTCATGCAGAAGGTACGGGACGGCTGGACCATGGAGCAGCTTCGCCAGTTCGCCCTCCAGGACGCGTTCCTGCGCCGCAGCATCGTGTCGCTCGATGGCTCCATGTCCGCCATCGTCGCCCGGTTGAAGCCCTCCAGCGGCGCAGTCGAGGTCAAGGTCAAGGGCCAGCTGGTCAGCGACCTGAAGAAGCTGCTCGACGCCGAGGTGGGTGCCAACCAGTACAAGCTGACGGGCTGGCCCGTGGTCCAGGTCGACATCACCCGGTACATGGAGAATGACCTGGGCCTGCTGCTGCCGCTCGCCTTCGGAGTCATCGCGCTGCTGCTGATGCTCGCCTTCGGGCGCCCCGCGGGCGTCATCCTCCCCCTGGTGGGTCTGGTGCTGTCACTGCTGTTCTCGATGGGCAATCTGGGGCTGGCAGGCGTCTCCATCTCGATGATCTCGAACGCCCTGCCCCTGATGATCATCGCCGTGTCGACCACCTTCGGCATCTACGTCATGTCGGCGATCTTCCAGGCCCTGGAGACCGAGCCGGATCGACTGAGCGCGGTGCGAAAAGCGCTCGGGCACTCGGCATCTGGAATCTTCCTGTCGGGTCTGACGACGGCCATCGGCTTCATCAGCCTGAGGTTCAACCCCGTCGAGGCGATTGCCGAGTTCGGCACGTTCGCGGCGCTGGGAGTCATGGCCTCGACCGTGGTCGCCCTCGTCTTCCTTCCCGCGCTGGCCGCGGTCCTGCCGTTGCGCGCCCGCCCCCCCTCTCGCGCCGCCGTGCTGGCCCATCGCCTCCAGCCCGTGAGGCTGCTGCCCGCGTTGACCTCTCCACGTGGCCGTGCCACCGCCACCTTCGTCCTCGTGCTCATGATCGCCAGCAGCGCCTACGGGGTGAGCCGGATGCGCATCGAGACCGATGCGATCTCCTGGTTCCCCGAGCACTCGGACACCTCGCAGACCGCCCGGTTCGTGAACCACAATCTGGTGGGCCTCACGCCCTTCAACATCGTCATCGAAGCCAAGGAGGAGGGAGGCCTGCAGGAGCCCGCCGTACTGGCCCGGATCGAAGCGCTGCAGCAGCACCTGGCCTCGCACAAGCGCGTGGACACCACGCTGTCGTACGTGGATCTGCTCAAGATGATGAACCGGGCGCTGAATGACGGAGATCCGGCGGCGTACCGGGTTCCCGACTCGCGCCCCGCGGTCGCGCAGACGCTGCTGCTCTACGAGTCCGATGGGCTCGATTCGCTGGTGACCCGCGACTACACCAAGGCCAACCTCATCATGCGTTCACACCTGCTGTCTTCCGAGGAGATCGTGAAGTTCTCGCTGGAGGTGAACGACTACCTGGCCACCCGCTTCTCGGACGGCCAGGTCTCCGCCCGGCTCACGGGCACGGGCTATCTCTCCGCGAAGACCAGCCTGCAGTTCACCAACGGCCTGTGGCAGAGCCTGCTGCTGAGCATGGGGCTGATTGGCCTGGTGATGATGGTGGTCTCACGCTCCATCCGGCTCGGCCTGATGGCGATGATTCCCAACACGCTGCCCATCGCGTTCAACTACGCGCTGCTGGGCTGGACGGGCCTGACGCTGAATGCCGGCACCAGCATCACCGGGTGCATCGCCATGGGCATGGCGGTGGATGACACCATCCACTTCATCACCACCTTCCGCGCCAAGCTGGTGGAGAGCCGGGATGTGCGGGCGTCGATCGAGCACGCGCTGAGCACTGTTGGCCAGCCCATGATCTTCAACGCCTTCTGTCTGTCGCTGGGGTTTGGCGCCTTCCTCCTGTCCCGGTTCGAGCCCATCACCAGTCTGGGGCTCCTGGTCGCGGTCACCATGGTGGTGGCCGTCATCTGCGAGCTGATGCTGATGCCCAATCTGTTGCTCGCCGTGGGTCCGTGGCTCGTCCGGGGTGTGTCCGCGCCCTCCCCGGCCAGCACCGGGGCGGCGCCCTCCGCGGTCGTCCACGTGGAGCCAGGGCCCGCCGCGCCGGGCGTCGAGAGCAAGAGCGCTCCGGGCAGCTCGATCAAACTCCTGGTGGTGCTGCTGGGGGTGGGCGCCCTGCTGGCCCCGGCGCCGGCGGGCGCCGCCGAACTCACCGCCCAGGAGATCATCGCCCGGCTGACCGACGGGAATACGGTGGGCTTCAAGCAGGGCGTGGCGGAGATGCGGCTCGTGCTCCAGCCGGACGGGGGCGCCAAGCGTGAGCGGCGCTTCGTCACCCGCACCGTGGATGTCGAGGGCAAGAGCCGCAGCCTCATCCGGTTCCTCGCTCCAGCGGACGTCCAGGGCAGTGCGTTTCTGATGCTCGAGCACGGAGAGGGCAAGGAGGACGAGCTGTTCGTGTACCTGCCGGCCCTCAAGCGCAGCCGCCGCATCTCTGGCGCCCAGAAGAGCGGAGCCTTCATGGGCAGCGACGTGAGCTATGCGGATCTCGAATACCAGGACCTGAAGACCGCCTCGCACCAGAAGCTCGCGGACGTGAAGCTGGACGGCGTGGACTGCTACCAGATCGTGTCCACCCCGAAGGACAAGGAGCGCTACAGCAAGATCGAGGCATGGGTGCGCAAGGACAGCTTCCTGGCGCAGCAGCTGAAGTTCTATGACGCGTCCGGCACCCTGCAGAAGGTCTTCCGCCTCAATGAGGCCAAGCAGCTGGACGGCGCGTGGATCGCCACCAGGCTGCAGGTCTGGGACAAGCAGAAGAAGCACAGCAGCTTCTTCTTCGTCGACTCCGTGGACCTGCGCACCGCGCAGAGCCCGGCGGACTTCACTCCAGAGCGGATGGCTTCGAACTGACAGCCCCCGTTGGCAGTGCTCAAGGAGCCGCGGCCATGCTCAAG
>DASVVJ010000546.1:0-3276 GCA_036389955.1 Myxococcaceae bacterium | reverse complement strand
TTTCGAGGCCTTCTGTCTCTGGGCTTCGAGTCCGAGGGTCACCCCTCGTCCCCGCCAGATAGCTACCGAGGGGGTCGACTTCCTCCTCGGGCGGGACTTCCACCCGCTGGTCAGGTGCACCTTCACGGCGCACGCACACTGAGGGCACATGCGGCCCAATGTGCAAATCCGCTCACGGACGCAAGCGGTCCGAATTCCTCGGTAGAGGTATGTCTCCCCCGTCATGGACTACTGGGACATCCTCGCAGCGGCGGCGGGGCTGCTATCCATGGCCGTCATCGCTCACCGCAGCGGCGGGGCTGCTATCCATGGCCGTCATCGCTCTCCGCACCTGGAAACGACGCATGTATGCGCGCTGGGGCCCAAAGTGTTGGAACTGGACCGCCGCATGAGCCTCCTAGTGTAGGTGTTCCTCCACGATCGAGGGGGCCTCGACTGGCCGTGAGGGAAGGGCTCCCAAGGGTGGTGGACAGGGCGGCTGGCTGGTAGCCGAGCAGACGCGGCTGGCCACCGGCGTGGCCGGGTTGAGCTGATGCCTTCCTGAAAAAGGACTGCACCAGCGGCCCACCTGTCATCAGATCCCATGTCGCTGCCCCTGTTGGGCTCGCGTTGTGTGGCCTGGAGGCCTCGGCACGGCGCCTCCTTGGCCCGCTCGCCCGCCACCGTGGTGAGCAGGGAGCCCTGTAAGAATTTCTTACGAGTGCCCAACCTGCTTGGTCGCCCTTGCGTGTTCGCGCAAACAGAAATAGTGTTTGCAGGGCGCGTGTTTGCGCGAACAGGGTCGGGTTTTGCGCAACTGGACTATAGGCCCTGGCCACCCAGCACCGGAAGCGGTCCGCGCATGGACACGCACGGTACCACATTTCCCCTGGAGGTACCAGCAATGCCTACCCAGCCCAACAACCTGATCGCCATCATCCACGAGTACTGGCCGATCCTCGGCGGTGCCAGCCTCCCTGCGCTGCTCGTCGGTGCGCTGCGTCTCCACCGGTACCGTAAGCACGCGCGCTGGGCCCAGGACGTGGTGGAACTGTACCGCCGCCTGGGCACCCCCGTGCAGGTGTTCCTGCACGATCGCGAGCACCTGGACTGGGCCGTGAGGGAAGGGCTCCTGAAGGTGGTGGACACATTCAAGGGCGGCTGGCTGGTAGCCGAGCAGATGCAGCTGGGCAGCGGCGCGGCTGGGACGCGCTGACTCCTTCCTGAGGAGGAGCTGTAATTGCCCCGCCGCCGATGAGCAGCGCCAAGGCCAGCGCTAAGCGCAGCCGCCGGGCTCATGCTGCTGCTCCGAGGGTGGGCGCGTGCCGCCGTCGGCCATGTAAGGCCTCGGTCCTGGCCCCCTGGCCGCTCGCTCCCGTCGCGATAATGAAGCCAGGCCCCCGGCAGGAACTTTCAGACTGTTGACCTGACCCGCTTGGTCACTCTTGTGTGTACGCGCAAACAGAAATACTGTTTGTAGACCGGGTGTTTGTCAGAACAGAGCGGGACTCTTCGCAACGAGGCCAGCGTGCTCCAAGGAGAAGCCGAGATCAGATTCAAGGTGGGGATCGCGTCGGAGGTGGAGTGCACGCCCAGGGCCATCCTCCGGGTGCCACGGCAGCCGGGGATCTACTGGTTTCGCGACCACCGAGGAATCCTCTACGTCGGGCAGACGGATTCGCTTCGCCGTCGCTACAAGGGGCACGTCCGAGGAACCGAGAATCGCCGGCTCCGCGAGTACCTAGGCGCGCCCGTTGGGAATCTCTTCCGCTGCTGGGTCCTTTGTTCCCCGACCGATCTGGACGTGCTCGAGCGCACCTTAATTCGCTTCTTCACCCCGGCCTGCAACCGGATCCTTTACCCCGTTACACGATAGGAGGCTGTCCCATGTCGATTGTAGTCCCGTGCATTAGAGGTGTCCTCGGGAATACCGAGTTCTACGAGACAACCCTCAAGGCTAGCCGCTTGGTGGATGCAGCGCGCCCGGCCAAAGAACTCGACGAATGGGCAACGATGGGAATCGAGGAACGCATGCAGCGCGAGCCGAACCTGAAGCGAATTCGCGACGACATTGCACCCTATCTTGCTAAGTCGTCGGACCGCTTCTTCGGCGCGCTCATTGTGCTTGTCTACGAAGGGAACCTTGAGTTCGAGCCGCTGAACAAGGTCGGCATCCAGGTGCCGGCCGCCTACAAGAAGGAGGCAGAAAAGGTCGGGTTCGTCAGCTTCGACGACGCGACCCTCGTTGTCCTTGATGGACAGCACAGGTTGCTCGCTCTAGAGGAAGTCGTGAAACTGAGATGCACGGGCCCAGAGGCGTCCAAGGTCCCCAACGATGACATCTGCGTCATCCTCATCAAGCACGAGAACAACCAGAAGACGCGCCGCATCTTCAACAAGGTGAACCGCTACGCGAAGCCTACTAGCCGTGGCGACAACATCATAACATCGGAGGACGATGCGTACGCGATCATCTCACGGTGGCTGCTCGATCGTGGACCGCTGGACGTTACGTACCCCGTCAAGGAGGGTGTGAAGGAGTCCATCGTCGACTGGAAGAGCAACACGCTGTCCGGGCGGAGTTCGAAGATCTCCACCATCAGCGCCGTGTACGAGACGGTGAAGATCATCCTCAGCGCCGCTGGGGTTCCGCCCATTGACGCGAAGCAGCGCCCGCCTGACGAGGACCTTGAGAAATACTTCGAGATGGCTCACGAGTTCTGGGACATCGTTCTTAAAGAGGTCGACGTATACAAGGCCGCGCTTAACAATCCCTCGTTGACTGCGGGCTACCGCGACGATGAGGAACGGACGTCGCTGCTCTTCAAGCCTGCCTCCCAGATCGCCGTCATTCAGGCGCTGACGATCGTCAAGAAGCGCGGCCTTTCGCTCAAGGAAGCGGCGAAGCGGTTGACGCTGATCGACTGGAGCATGCACAACCCCGCGTGGAAGAACGTCATCATCAAGCCGAACGGCTCGATCGACGTGTCAACCAATGCGCGCTACTTGGCTGCCAACCTCTTCGCCTACCTGCTCGCTCCCGAACTGATCGACGCCGCAGACAAGGCTGCGCTTCTAAACGAGTACAACATCGCGCACGGCGTGGACCCTGCCACCGCCAAGAAGTCTGAGTTGCTGGCTCTTCCGGAGCCGCCGCCGCCGCAACCGCAGAAGCACAAAGCGGTGGCCACCCCGAAGAAGAAGAAGTAGCAGCGCTCGGCTGCCGCCTACGTTCCGGCATGGACGTGTGGAGAGAAAGGCGAAGGGCTGGGACCGCAAAGTTCCAGGCCCTTTTTG
>DASVVJ010000545.1:0-3526 GCA_036389955.1 Myxococcaceae bacterium | reverse complement strand
TCTGCCCCAGCACCTGCCGGTTCACCGGTAACGGGAAACCCGCCGAGTCCACCAGGAACATCTCCAGCTCCGCCCCCACCGTGCGCGGCCCGGCGCCAAAGCCCGGCCGCTGAAGCACCCGGCGCAGCGCCTCCAGGCTCTCGGAGAGCCGCTGGGCAAAGCGCAGGTGATCCTCGGGAGTGAAGTCCTCACGCTCAATGGCCAATCCCATGTGGGAGACATGGCCACTCCATTCATTCCCGGCAGGCTGCCCACCGCGCGCCCGTTCCTGTCCGCCTGCTCCAGAGACAGCCAGGGCTTGACCCCTCGGCTGCTCACATGCGAGGCGAGCAGGTGATGAGCCTCCTGACCGCCCTGACCCGTAACATCGCGCAGACCTCACCGAGCGCCGAGGATCCTCGGCTGCGCACCCGGTTCTACGCCCTGTCCCGCGAGACGGTGTGGACCATGGTTCAGCAGCTCGCGGGCACGCAGCCGGGGTGGACCGTCATCAGCACCGACCCCGCCGGGGGCGAGCTGAAGGCCGAGGCGCGCACCCGGCTGCTCAAGTTCGTGGATGACGTCACCCTTCACGTGCGGCCCGCCAGCGGCCAGCGCATCTCGGTGGACATGCACTCCCGCTCCCGGGTGGGAAAGGGGGACCTGGGCACCAACGCCCGCCGCATTGGCGCTTTCCTCTCCGCGCTCGATACTGCGCTGGCCCCACCCAAGCCCTGAGTCCGTCAGCCCGGCTCCCAGGCGGTCGTCCCTGGCGAGCCCCCTGCCCTGATGTGTTATCGCTGGATAGCCCATGCAGCCTGCCCCTCCCACCGCTCCGGTAAACCTCTATGACCTGTCGCGCCCCGCCCTCGGCGAGCTGCTGGCGGGCTGGGGCTACAGCGCCTTCCACCGGGATGCGCTGTGGGAGGCGCTCTACCGCAAGCAGGTAGACTCGATGGACGCGCTGGACGGGCTGCTGCGGCCGGAGCTGGTGAAGCGGCTGCGCGAACATGCGCTCTTGCGCCGCCCGGCCGTGCACCACGAGGCTTTCAGCAGCGACGGCTTCACCCACAAGCTGCTCCTGCGCCTGCACGATGGGCAGACCATCGAGACGGTGCTCATGCGCTTCAAGGGCCGCGCCACGGTGTGCATCAGCACCCAGGCCGGCTGCGCCATGGGCTGTGTCTTCTGCGCCACCGGGCAGATGGGCCTGGTGCGCCACCTGAGCCCGGGGGAGATCGTCGCCCAGGTGCTCCACGTCACCGGCGTGCTGCGCCAGTCCGGCGAGTCGCTGCGCAACATCGTCCTCATGGGCATGGGTGAGCCGCTGCACAACTACGAGGCCACCATGGAGGCGGTGGACATCCTGGTGGATCAGCTGGGCCTGGCCATCGGCCCGCGCTTCATCACCCTGAGCACCGTGGGCGTGGTGCCCGGCATCCGCCGGCTGGCGGACGAGGACCGGCCAGTGCACCTCGCCGTGAGCCTGCATGGCGCCACGGACGCGGAGCGCGCCGCGCTGGTGCCGGTGGGCAAGCGCTGGCCGCTCGAGGAGCTGATGGACGCCTGTCGCTACTACAGCCAGAAGCGCCAGCGCCGCATCTTCTTCGAGTGGACGCTGATTGCCGGCCAGAACGACACGCCGGAGCAGGCGCACGCGCTGGGGCAGCTGCTGCGCGGCATGGATGCTCACATCAACGTCATCCCGCTCAACCCCACCGTGGGCTACGGCGGCACGCCGAGCAATCCCGACGCCGTGCGCGCCTTCCAGGAAGTGCTCACGCAGTACGGACTGCCCAGCACCGTGCGCCAGCGCCGCGGCATCGACATCGACGCGGGCTGCGGCCAGCTCAAGGCCGCGGTGGAGCGCCCACGCCGTTCACTTCCTGCAGCCCGCTGAGCTGGCCTGGGGGACCTCGCTCTGGAGTACGGGCGCGTGGAACCCTCACCCTAGCCCTCTCCCAGCGGGAGAGGGGACTTGGGCCTCTCGGGGAACAGGGGGACGTGGCTTGCCGCCTCTCGCGTCAGCCCGATGAAGGCCTTCACCGCTTCCGCCAGCGAAATCCCCATCGTCCGCAGTGTGCGGCGGTGATCCACCATCACCACCCCCATCGCCGCCAGCGCCAGGCTCCACCACACCGCCTGCCACACCGCCCGCCCCACCACGCCCCACCCCTGCCGGGCGAAGAAGTCCCCGTGGAAGTCCAGGTGGTGCTCCTCGTCCTCGCAGATCTGCTCCAGCGCTCGCCGCAGCGCTCCCTCCGGCAGCCGCGAGGCCAGCAGGCCGTAGAAGGCCCCGCCCACCACCTCCGCCACCAGCAGCACCATCAGCTTCAGCCTCAGCCCCAGGAGCCGCCGGGCGAACACGAACAGCCGCTCCGTCCAGTTGCGCCCCAGCAGCTTGCCCCCCAGTCCGCGCACCATGAAGCCCAGGATGCGTGCGTGTCGGCCCTCCTCCGCCACGAAGAGCTTCAGCGCCGCCCGGTAGTCCGCGTCGATGCCCGGCAAGCTCGCCGAGTCGATCTCGTGCGCGATGCGCCCCTCGCCCGCCTCGCCCAGCTGGAAGGTCGCCAGTGACACCCCCAACGCCTTGCGCCATGCCTGGGGCACCTCCTCCAGGTGCTCCAGCCCCTCGGGCAGAGGCCGCTGCCGGTTCAGCTCGAAATGCCTGCGCCAGTCGCTCCACTTCATCGCGTTCATCCTCCGAGGCGCGCTGCCGCGCTCCCTCATCCGCGATGAAGAAATGCCTCATTCCCGAGCGCCCAGAGCCGCTTCCCCGGCGAGCGGTCGCGCCCCGCCGCTGAGCGGTCGCGCCGGACCCCCGAGCCCCACGTCCAGTCCCAGCGGACGCGCCGCTGCACTTACGACGCCGCGCGCTAGGTTGATGGAGGACAACACACATCGAAGCGACATGAGCCCCCTTGCGTGGACTCGCCCCGTGGGCACATTCTTCGAGTCAGCAACACCGAGGGAGGTGGGGCGATGCTTGCCATCAATGAGCATGCGACGGTGGAAGAAGCGAGCAGCGATCTGCTCGACTTCATCCTTACGCCGGAGAACTGGCTCTCCGTCGAGCAGCAGACCGAGGATGCTTCCGCGCGTCCCGCCCAGAATGTGCTCTACCAGCGCCGCGTAGGGCCGCTGCGTATCTGCGCCAGCGTCGAGGTGTCCGCCCCACTGGAGACGTTCCTGCGCGTGGCCTTCCGCGCGCCGGGCCTCACTCCGGTGAAGGCCGCGGATCACCTCGAGGCCTTCCTGCGCAAGCGCCTGCCGCTGACGCCCAACTCCGAGTGGCAGGTGGAGGTGGACGAGCGCCGGTGGATCCACTTCGTGCGCCGCTACGCGGGCCCGCGGCTGCAGGCCTGAGGCCTCAGGCCAGCTTGTAGTAGCGCAGCGGCTGGCCCACGTTCTTCACCTGCGTCTCCACCCTCGGACCGAACTTCAGCGCGCGCGCCCAGGGCTCCTGGGACTGGCTGAGCGCCTGGTACGCCGTGTCCATCAACAGCGTCTCCCGGAAGCCGCCCAGCGACTGCAGGCGCGCCGTCTG
>DASVVJ010000544.1:0-2492 GCA_036389955.1 Myxococcaceae bacterium | reverse complement strand
CCAGAAGTCCACCCGGTCTCCCAGCATCTTCAACAGCCAGTGGCTCGGGTAGTGGTCCGGCATGCGGTAGGCGAACCGGCGGACCACTCCGGACAGCCCCTTCAGCGGCGTCGAGGTGCCGAAGACCGGTGGCATCTGCTTGTTGGGCCGGCCGTGCATGGGCGAGGCCGGCAGCCCCGGCTGACGCTCAGGCGGGAAGCGCGTATTGGGAAACGGCTGCGGGTCGGTGCGCATCATCGGCACTCCCGGCCGGCGGGCCGGATCGAGGTCGACGCCCCAGTACGAAGGCCTCGTCACCGACTGCATGGACTGGTACCCGGAGCGCTTCTGGATCGTCTCGGGGCTGGTCAGCGTTGGCGTGGTGGGATTCATCAGGCTCTCCGTCCTAGTGAAGGGTTCCGTTGGGGAAGAGCGCCACCTTGATGCAGCCATCACGCTTCTGCGCGAACGTGTGGTAGCCCTTGGGCGCGTCCTCGAGCGACATGCGGTGGGTGAAGACCCGCGACGGCTGAATGCGCCCAGCCCTCACGTGCTCCAGCAGGTGCGGCATGTAGCGCTTCACGCTGGCCTGGCCCGTACGCATCGTCTGCGCCTTGTTCATATAGGTGCCGATGTCGACGATGTTGAACGGAGGGCCGTAGCCGCCGATGAGGGAAATCACTCCGCCCTTGCGTGTGGCATGAATCGCGAAGTTGATCGCCTGGGGCGAGCCCGCTTCCATCTTCGCGTACACCCCCAGCGCGCGGTGCACGGGCCCGCCCGCCGCCTCGCAGCCCACCGCGTCGATGGTGGCGTCAGCCCCCCGGCCTTCCGTCATGCCCTTCACCGTGGTGACGAGATCCAGGTCCCGGAAGTTGAGCGTCTCGACGCCGAACCAGCTCCTGGCGAACTCCAGGCGGTAGTCCTCCTGGTCCACGGCGATGACTCGGCCCGCGCCCATCGCCCAGGCCGACCACATGGCGAACAGGCCCACCGGGCCGCACCCGAGCACCAGCACCGTCTCGCCGCCCTTGAGGTCACACATCTCCGCGGCCTGGTAGCCGGTTGTGAACGCGTCCGTGATGGGCAGGGCGTCGAGGTCCGAGACGTCGTCCGGAATCTTCTCCGCGTCCACTCCAATGAAGGGGACACGGACGTACTCGGCCTGGCCACCGTCATAGCCGCCCATCGTGTGGGAGTAGCCGTAGATACCGGTCGCCGCATCCGTGGCTGGGTTGGTGCTGTCGCAGCACGAGGTGAGGCCTCGGGAACAGAAGTAGCAGCCGCCACAGAAGATCTGGAACGGCAGCATCACCCGGTCGCCCTTCTTGATGCCCACGGCTCCGTGGCCCACCTCCTCGACGATGCCCGTGAACTCGTGGCCGAACGTAAAGCCCACGCGGGTGTCGGGAACCAATCCGTGCAGCAGGTGGAGATCCGAGCCGCAGATGGCGGCGCTCGTCACTCGGACGATGCCGTCCTGTGGGTGCTCGATTTTCGGCTCTGGCTTGTTGCGTACCGCGACGCGGTACGGTCCTTCATAAGTTAGCGCTCTCATGCGCTGAGAGTGGGGATAGCCCTCTTTGCTGCCAATCGCAGAGGGCTCAAGAGAGGCACGGGCCGCAGGCTTGCCTGGCCTCCAGGGGTGGGCGGATAGTCCCGTGGCACAGGAGTGGAACCATGCAGCTCCCCATCGTGGGAATTTCGTTGGGAGACGTGTCGGGCATTGGCCCTGAAGTCACGGCGGCGGCGCTGGCGCTGCCCCGCGTGCGCCAGGCGCTGGTGCCCGTGGTGTTCGGCGATGGCCCGACGCTGGAGCGCTTCCCGCTGTTCCGCAAGTACGCGCGGGCCACGCCAGCGATGCTCGGCCGGGCCACGGGGCCCACGCTGTGCGTGGTGACGGAGCTGGCCGAGAAGGACCGCGTGCCTGGCAAGCCCTCGCGCGCGGGCGGCCGCGCCCAGTACGAGTACGTGACGGCGGCCATCGCCGCGGCGCGCGCGGGGCACGTGGACGCGCTGTGCACCGCGCCCGTGTCCAAGGAGCAGATCTCCCGCGCGGGCATTCCCTTCATGGGCCACACCGAGGTGCTGGCCGAGGCCTTCGGCGTCGAGGTGATGATGCTGATGGACGGGCCGCGGGTGCGGGTGGCGCTGGCCACCAACCACGTGCCCATCTCCGAGCTGCCGCGGCTGCTCACGGTGGAGAAGCTCACCGAGCAGCTACGGCTCATGTCGCGCGAGCTGGCTCCCGTGGTGGGCCGCCGCCCGCGCATTGGCGTGCTGGGGCTCAACCCGCACGCGGGCGAAGGCGGCCTGCTGGGGCGCGAGGAGGTGGAGATCATCTCCCCCGCCATCCGCAAGGCGCGGGCGGCGAAGGTGGACGCGCACGGACCGCTGCCGGCGGATGGCGTGTTCGCGCGGCCGGACCACATCCCCTATGACGCGGTGCTGGCGATGTACCACGATCAGGGACTCATCCCCGCCAAGGCGCTGGACTTCGAGCGCACCGTGAA
>DASVVJ010000543.1:0-4615 GCA_036389955.1 Myxococcaceae bacterium | reverse complement strand
AGATGATCCTCGAGGCGCCCATCCGCCCGCCGCGGCACATGGTGTCGGGAATGCCCGAGGAGCTGTCGGCGGTGATTCTCCGGGCACTGGAGCGCAACCCGGGGGCGCGCTGGCAGACGGCGAAGGAGCTGGCGCGGGCGATCGAGCAGGTCGGCGGCTCGCTGCTGTTCGACGTGGATCAGCGCGCGGCGCTGATGCGCCAGCTGTTCGAGCACAAGATGCTGACCACGCGGGCGCTGCTGGAGATGGCGGACCCGCGGGGGAGCAGCGAGAGCAGCGCGCTTCCCTGGGTGGAGCCGTCCGAGCCGTCCGAGCCGTCCGAGCCGACGGAGCCGGAGCCACGCCGCGGCACTCAGGTCCTCGAGGAGAAACCGCCCGCGGCGCCTCCGCCGGCGGAGAAGAAGGTGCGCGCCAAGAAGAAGGCCGCCAGCGCGCCGATGAGCGAAGAGGTGGCGGCGAACTCGCGCGCGCCAGCGACGCAGGTGTCCGTCGCTCCCGTGCACGACGTGTCGGAGAACAAGTCGCTGAACCTGGTGCTAATGGGGCTGGTGGTGGTGGGCATTGCCCTGGGCGTGGGCTTCGTGGTGCTCAACGAGACGCAGGGACAGGGCGAAGGGCCGCCGCCGCTGCCTGAGGCCTCCGCGCTCCTGCAGGGCAACGTGCCGCAGCTGAAGGAGTTCCCCGAGCCGGGGAATCCCACGGGCCTGGCACCGGATGCGGGAGTCCCGGACGACGGCACGGCAGTGGCCGGCGGGAAGACGGCACCGGGCGAGGAGCCGAAGGGCGAGGAAAAGGGCGGGGAGGAGAAGGGCGGCAAGGCCCGGGTGGCGCAGGGGAAGATGACGCTCATCATCAACCCCGAGGCGGAGGTGATGGTCGGCAAGAAGTCGCTGGGCAAGACGCCGCTGTTCAACACGCCGCTGCCGGTGGGCACGCACCTGCTGCGCATTCAGGGCGCGGACGGGAAGAAGCGCAGGCTGTCGGTCCCCATCAAGAAGGGCGAGGTGACGATGCTGCGCCTGGGGCTCACCGACATTCCGGAGGCTCGCTGAACGCAATCCCAAGCCGTGCTGGCGGCCGCCGTGTATTTGTCACGGTGCCCGGAGCCACGGTCTGGTCTAACTTTGGGTACAAACAATCCCGCCTGCCGAGCGCAGGGGGGTCATGGACTGGGACACGGACAGCGTAATGGCGCCACTCACACTCGGCTTCTTGATGGACCCGCTGGAGAGCGTGCGGGTGGACCACGACTCGACGTTCACGATGATGTTGGAGGCGCAGCGGCGCGGCCACACGGTGCGCTACTTCGAGCAGGGCTGGCTGCGCTTCAACGGCAAGTGCGCGGAGGCGCGCATGCGCACGGTGACGGTGCGGCGGGAAGCGGGCCGGCACTTCGACGTGAAGGACGAGTCGGTGCGGCCGATGTCGAGCCTGGACGTGCTGTTTCTGCGCAAGGACCCGCCGGTGGACGTGGAGTTCCTGCACGCCACGCAGATGGTGGAGCTGTGCGCGGGCAAATCGCCGGTGTTCATCAACAGCCCGGCGGGGTTGCGGGAGGCGAACGAGAAGCTGTTCGCGCTGCACTTCCCGGAGCTGATGCCGGAGACGTTCGTGGCGCGGGAGCACGCGGCGCTGACGGACTTCATCGCCCGGCACCCGGAGGGGACGATCCTCAAGCCGATCGACGGGTTCGGGGGCAAAGGCATCGTGTTCGCCAAGCCGGGAGACCGGAACACGCGGTCGTTGTTGGAGCTGCTGACGCAGAACGGGTGCGAGGCGATCATCGCTCAGGCGTACGTGCCGCAGAGCCGCCAGGGGGACAAGCGGATCATCCTGGTGAACGGGGAGCCGAAGGGAGCGGTGCTGCGGGTGCCCTCGGAGGATGATCACCGGGGCAACATGGCGGTGGGAGGCGTGCCGAAGAAGACGACGCTGACGGACCGGGAGCAGGAGATCTGCAAGCGGCTCAAGCCGATGTTGCTGGAGCGGGGGCTGTACCTGGTGGGCATCGACGTGCTGGGCGACTACCTCACGGAGGTGAACGTGACGAGCCCCACGGGCCTGGTGGAGATCAACCACCTGGACAACACGTGCGTGGAAGCCCACGTCATGGATCTGGCGGAGAAGATGGCGGCTGCCCGCAGGTAGGCAAGGCGCCGGAGGCTTTGATGCCTGAGGCCGATGAGACGGTGGACTCCATCGGCACCGCGGGTGTGCAGGTGGTGCAGCGCCGGGGAGGCTACCGCTTCAACCTGGATGCGGTGCTGCTGGCCGCCTTCGCCGCGCAGGAGAGCCCGGCGGAGGGACGTGTGCTGGAACTCGGCGCGGGCAGCGGGGTGGTGTCCTTCCTGCTCGCGAAGCAGTTTGGCCGAGGCCCCGTGGACGCGCTGGAGTTGCAGCCCGCGGTACACGCACGGATGGCACGGGGTGTGGTGCTCAACGGGCTCGAGGAACAGGTGCGGCCACTGCTCGGAGACCTGCGTGAGGCACGGACGCTGCTGACCGTGGGGGCTTACCAGCTCGTCGTCTCGAATCCGCCGTTCCGTCTCGCGAGCGATGGTGTGCGCAGTCCGGACGAGGAGCGTGCCATCTCGAAGCAGGAGCTGACGTGTGACGCGGCCTCCGTGGTAGCGGCGGCGCGGCATGCGTTGGCTCCGGGTGGAGGGGTGAGCCTGATCTACCCGGCGGAGCGGCTGACGGAGGTGTTGGGGCAGCTGACAGAGGCGCGGCTCTTCGCCCGGGCGTTGCGCCTCATCCACGCGCGAGAGGGAGCCCCGGCGACGCGTTTTCTCGTCTACGCGCTGAGAGATCAGAACCGTGGCCTGGGAGTGCGCCCGCCGCTCATCGTTCACGGAGAAGGACCTGGAGGCTACTCACCCGAGGTGGCCGCGCTGATGGATCCCCCGCGAGCCGAGAGCCCGTAACGCGTCAGCCCAGTCCAATCCGAGCCAGCGTCACCTCGCGCACCTTGGGGATGCGGAACCGATAGAGGAACGCATCGGCGAAGTAGTGGGCCAGGACGATGGAGTTGGTCACCACCACGCCAATGGACCACATGGGCTGCTGGCGCAGGAAGAACCGGGTGGCGGCATTCCCCGTGGCGGCATCGACGATGGTGACGAAGGGGCTGTTGGCCACGCCAATGAGAATCAGCGGCAGCATCACGGCAATCATCGCGGGCCACACGGCGGCCTTGCCCAGCTTGGCCTCGGGCTCCTTCTGGGTGGGAGCGAGCATCCGGCCCGTGAGGAAGGCGTACTCCAGGCCATGGGTACCCGCGCTGAGCACCGCGCCCCAGCCCGGCCACATGAGCGAAATGGAGACGATGCTCGCCCAGCCCAACAGGTAGAAGCACTTGGGCCCACTCTGCTTCGTGGAGATCAGCGTGAAGGCCAGCCGCCCCGCGAACACCAGCCACACCGCCAGCAGCACATAAGCGGTGGCTTGCGGAAGGCTGCCGCGCTCGGCCTGGCCCACGTCCATCAGGGGGAAGTCCCCCCGCTCGGAGGTGAGCGGCACGAAGAAGAGGCGGATCAGCATCAGCGTGAGCGCCAGCGGCACCCAGTACTTCTGCATCAGGGTGCGTTCGGTCTCACTCGGAGCCGGAGCTCCTACCGAGCGGCCGCGCAGGTTGTGCAGCGACCACAGCCCCTTCACCTGGGACAGCGTGTGGTGCGCGGCGAAGACATACAGCCCGGCCCCCATGAGCAGGTTGGCCAGCGGCATGCGCTCTTCGGTGTACAGGGCCGCCGCCAGCGTGACGGCGAACACCACCGCTGAGCCTCCGAGCAGCAGGCTCTTCTGGTTCGGCGTGGTGTGCAGCAGGTCCCGGCGCACCAGAATGAGCAAGAAGGTGAGGATGACGTGGGTGCCGTTGAGCAGCAGGTACTGCGACACCCACCGCCCAATCGAGCGCGACAACCCATGGTCCGCCGGGCCCAGGAACGTCGACATCCACAGGCAGAAGAGCGCCACCGCCGCGGGGATGAACAACAGGTTGACGTCCTGGCGCTGGGAGAACAGCCAGGGCGCACCGGTGCCCAGGGCAGGCACTGCCGGAGCGGCGGGAGCGGAGGTCAGGGTCACAGGCTGCGACATACCGCCCCGAGTATACCCCCCTCTCTCCGAGCCCCGTCGTCGGACGGTTGGCCGATGTCCCACCCCCGGGCGCATGTGTCTACCCGCTTGGTGGGCAAGCGCCGCCAGGCCCGGTGGGTTTCTCTGGGGCCGGGCAGGTAAACGTAATATGCGCCCGCCATGGCTTCGTCTCTCCTGCTGTTGCTGCTGCTCACCGCCGCGCCCACTCCCGCCGCTCCACCTGCCCCTACCGCCGCGCCCACCGAGGCAGAGGTGGATCCCGCCGCCACCGCAGCGGACGGGCACTTCGCCCGGGGCCTCGAGGCCCTCAAGGCCCGCGAGTCCGCCGCCGCCATCACCGCGCTCTCCGCCTGTGTGCAGGCCATGCCCTCGCGGGTGGACTGCCGCTGGGAGCTGGGCTGGGCGTACTCGCTGGAGAACCGGTGGACCGAGGCGCTCGCGCAGTGGACGGAGGTGCAGAAGCTCAAGCCGGATCAGCCGGAGCTGGAGAGCGCCCTCACCCAGGCCCGCGCCCAGG
>DASVVJ010000542.1:0-6615 GCA_036389955.1 Myxococcaceae bacterium | reverse complement strand
CGCCAGCCTGGACTTCTGCGCGGTGACGCTGGTGAGCGAGGTCGAGGGCAAGCGCATGCACCGGGTGGCGCGGATGACGGGCGTCACCGCGTCGGGCAAGGCGCTCGAGGGCCGTGCCTTCGCGGACAACAACGGGCTGGTGGCCAACGTGGTGCGCTACGGCGCTCCGCTGCCGGGCCGAGACATCAAGGCGATGGATCGCCAGGTCATCTTCGACGAGGAGACGCAGATCCGCGGCCTGGGCGCGCTGAAGATCTTCCCGCTCACGGCGGGCGACCGCATCCTGGGCACGCTGGTGGCGGGCTCGCGCAAGAAGGCGCTGGATCAGGACGTGCTGCGCATGCTGGAGGTGATGGCGATCCAGGCGGCGCAGGCGGTGCTGCGCGCGCAGCTCTTCGAGCAGATGGAGCGCATGGCCACCACGGACGGCCTCACGGGGCTGCTCAACCACCGCACGTTCCAGAGCAAGGCGGACGAGTCGCTGGCCCAGGCGCGGCGCTACCAGCGCAAGCTGTCGATCATCCTGACGGACATCGACCACTTCAAGAGCGTGAACGACACGTACGGCCACCCCACCGGAGACGCGGTGCTGCGCGGCGTGGCGAAGATCCTCAAGGACAAGGCGCGCGACACGGACATCGTGGCGCGCTACGGCGGCGAGGAGTTCGCCATCATCATGCCGGAGACGGACGCGCAGGGCGCCAAGGTGATCGCCGAGCGCATCCGCGAGGCGGTGAAGGCGGAGGTGTTCCAGACGGAGATGGGGCCGCTGAAGGTGACGATGTCGCTGGGCATCGCGACCGGGCCGGACCAGGGCTACGAGAAGCAGCACCTGATCGATCTGGCGGACCAGTGCCTGTACCACGCGAAGCGGCACGGCCGGAACCAGTCGGTCACCGTGGCGCAGATGCAGGGCGGCAAGAAGCTCACGGTGGCGGAGGCGGGGTAGCCCGTGGCGCCCGCCGCGCCCCCCAGCCTCGTCCCGCTGGCGGTCACCACCAGCGCGAAGCCCCGCGAGCCGCTCGTCTCCCGCGCTCAGGCCGCCGCTCGCGCCTGGGGCGTGCCGTACTTCCCGCGCCGGCCCAAGCAGAGCACCGCTGACTGGATCGGCTCGCGCGCCGAGGCGCTGCTCATCTTCGGGCATGACGGCGTGACGCTCTGGGACCAGGAGGGCCACCACGGCTTCCACGGCGGCATGGCCCACCTGCGCCGCCGCCGGATGATGGCGGGGGAGACGGACGACACGTTCGTGCGCATGACGCAGCTTCGCCCCGGTGACGCCTTGCTCGACTGCACGCTGGGGCTGGCCCAGGACGCGCTGGTGGCCTCGCTGGCGGTGGGCCCCACCGGCCGGGTGGTGGGCGTGGAGAAGAACCTGGCCCTCTACGCCCTGGCCTCGGCGGGGCTGGCGCACTACTACGATCTCGGTCCCGACTCGTGCCCCGTGCAGGTGGTTCACGCGGACGCCCGGGAGTACCTGCGCACGCTGCCCGCACGCTCCTTCGACGTCGTCTTCTTCGATCCCATGTTCGCCCGGCCCGGGAAGGCTCAGCCAGGGTTCGATGTGCTGCGCCGCTTCGCCGACCATGCTCCGCTGACCCTCGAGACATTGGAGGAGGGCAGGCGCGTGGCTCGGCGCTGGGTGGTGGTGAAGGGCTCGAAGTACTCGGATGATCTCAAGAAGCTGGGCCTCACCCCGGAGCCAGGCTCGCATTTCACCGATGTCGTCTGGGGCCGCGCAGGCCCGCTCGAGGGCTGATTCCTTCAGCGCATGCACGCGGGGTTGACGGGCTCCTGAGCCCGCAAAAAGAAACCGCCCCCGAGCGTTGGCTCGGAGGCGGTGGTGCTCAGCGCGTGAACGCTAAGCGCAACTCTGAACTAGCACTTGGTGATGTAGGCGCCGGACTTCACGTCGTCGCAGGAGGCCTTCTCGATACAATCCGCAATCTTCTCGGCCGCCTCGGCAGCTGCGTCCGTGCACTCGGCCTCCTCGCCGTCGCCGTCGCCGCCGCCGGAGACCTCGATGTCGCACTCCTCGAACTTGTCCTCGATCGTGCTGGCGGCCTTCTCGCAGGCGTCGGAGCAACCAGTGGCGAACAGAGCGGCAGTACCCAGCAGACCGGCGAACAGGAGCTTCTTCATCTGTGTGTCCCCCTCAAAAGAGGTTTGGAATCCAGCTGGTAATTCCAGCTTCGGATGTCCGAAGCACGAGTCTTCTCGGCTCGGATGGCGCGCACTTCACCCTGAATCGGGCGGGCCGTCCAGATAGATTTTTGACAGTCACCGGATTTCACCTGGCGCTGAAGCTTTTGCTGTGAGTGCAACCCTACCTATTGGGGAACACTTTCCCGGTGCGCAACCGGACCTTGAGCACCTGGCCGGCCCGCACTTCCCGTACGGGCCCCACCACGCGGAGGAGGGTGTCCCCCACGGGGAAGCGGTACTCCGCCGCATAGCCGAGGAACAGGCGCGCCGAGAGCGGAAGCGGGGTGCCTTCCTCTCCCAGCTCCAGCTCTTCCGGGCGGACCACCAGTGTGCCGGGCCCGGCGCTGGCGCTCACCTCCGGCGGTAGCGTGAAGGCAATGTCCCGGCCGGAGCAGTGGAACACGCCCTGTTGGGTCTCCCCGATCAGAACGTTTGCTCCTCCAACGAATCCCGCGACAAAGGGGGTGGAGGGCTCGCGGTACAGGCGTTCGGGGGCGTCCACCTGTTCGATGACGCCCCGGTTCATCACCGCGATGCGGTCCGAGAGGGCCAGGGCCTCGGCCTGATCATGGGTGACGAAGATCATCGTGGTGCCCAGCCGGGCGCGCAGGGCGGCGATCTCCGCGCGCATCTCCTCCCGGAGGGCGGCGTCCAGGTTCGACAGCGGCTCGTCCAGCAGGAGCACGCGCGGGCCGTGCACGAGCGCCCGGGCGAGCGCCACGCGCTGAAGCTGGCCGCCGGAGAGCTCGTGCGGCATGCGCGCCGCGAGCGGCTCGAGCCTTACCCAGCGCAGGGCCTCGCGCACGCGGGTGGCGATCTCCGCTTTGGGCAGGCGGCGCAGGGCCAGCGGGTAGGCCACGTTGGCTTCCACCGTACGGTGCGGCCACACGGCATAGCTCTGGAACACCATGCCCAGCCCGCGCCGCTCGGGAGGAACCCGTACGCCCGGGCCTGCCACCGTCTCTCCGCCAATGCGGATGACGCCCGAGTCCGGGTGCTCCAGCCCCGCGAGCATTCGCAGGGTCGTCGTCTTGCCGCAGCCGGATGGGCCCAGCAGCGAGACGAGCTCTCCCTCGTGAATGTCCAGGGAGAGGCCGCGGACCACGGGCGTGGCACCGTAGGACTTGAACACTTCCTGGATCGCGATGGCGGCCATTACCGGGCCTCCACGGGGCGGCGCCGCAGGAGCGTCAGCAGGGCCTGGCCCAGCAGCACGAGCCCCACGAAGGCGCAGGCCAGCACCGCCGCGGCCGAGGGATCCGCGTAGCTCTGCAGCTCGAAGAGCAGGGTCCCCAGCACCTCGGAGCCCGCCGGGATGAGGAGAACGGACATGGTGATCTCCGTGGCGCAGGCGAGGAAGGCCAGCACGAAGGCGGCGACGAGCGCTGGGCGGAGCAGGGGCAGGGGGGCGTCGATGAAGGCCCGCAAAGGGCCCGCGCCGCTGAGCCGGGCGGCCTCCGCTAGGGAGGGATCGACCTGGGCGAGGGCCTCCGAGCTGTTCTGTGCTCCCAGCGCGAGGTACTTGGCTGAGTAGGCGATGAGCAGCAGCCAGGGGGTGTGCGCGAGCGCGAGCACGAAGGCGACACGGTCGAGCAGTACGAAGCGAAGATCCCGGGAGAACGCGAGGAGCAGGGCGAAGGCCAGCACGGTGCCGGGCACGGCATAGGGCCACACGGCGAGCGCTTCCACGCCGGCCCCGAAGCGGCGGAACTGGCGCCGGAGCACCGCGCCCGCGAGCCCGAAGGCGCAGACGAGGGCGCCCGCGCCCGCCGCGAGCAGCAGGCTGCGTCCCGCGGCCCGGAGCGTCCTCGGCTCGAGGAGCACGCCGGACCAGTGCATGAAGGTCAGGCTCTCCCACGCCAGCTCCGCGCCGAAGCTGCGCTGCACGGAGGTGAGGACGATCGCGCCGAGCGGGAGCAGGACCAGGAGCGCTCCCGCCGCACCGACCGCCACGGTGGCCAGGTTCCGGGCGCGTCCGAGCGGGAAGGCACGGGGCGAGACGCCCTTGCCGGCGTTCAGCCGCACGCGGCCCGAGCGTCCCAGGGCCGAGGTGGCCCACAGCGCCAGCGGAGTGAACAGCAGGAGGACGGCGGCGAGCATCACGGCACGGGCCAGGTTGTCCTCACCGCCCAGGAGGATGAGCTCGTAGATGCGGGTGGTGAGCACGCGCGTGGGGGGCGACGCCGATACGCCCAGGATGTAGGGCACCCCGAACGAGGAAGCCGTCATCAGGAACACCATCACCGCTCCCGAGAGCAGCGAGGGCAGGGCGAGCGGAAAGGTGGTCGCGAGCAGGGCCCGGACAGGCGAGGCGCCACAGACGCGCGCGGCCTCCTCCAGCGCGGGATCCACACGCCGGAGCGCGGCGGCTCCGGCGAGCAGCACGAGCGGCAGTCCGGACAGTCCTTCCACGAAGGCGATCCCGGCTGCTCCATAGATGTCGAACGTGCCCTGGCCGAAGAGCCGGTTGAGATAACCGGCCCGAGGGCTCGCCAGCAGCAGCCAGCCCATGCCCCAGATGAACGGCGGAATCGCCGAGGGCAGGGTGAAGAGCACCGTGAAGGCACCACGGAACGGAAGGTCCGTCCGGACGAGGAGGATCGACAGCGGCGCCCCCACCCCGAGCGCGAAGGCCGCGGCCCCCAGGGAGATGAGGAGCGTGCTCCCGAGCGCTCCCAGCTCGGCGGAGAGCGCGAAGAGCGCGGCGCCACTCATGGCCCCTGCGCCCCGCAGGAGCAGCACGGCCACCGGGCCGATCGCGAAGAACAGGATGGGCACCAGCCAGGCGCCCAGTCCCATCCATCGCGAGGCAGGAGCGTGCGCGCTCATTTGGAGAACGCCCGGCTGAAGAGCTCCTTGATGTCACCGCCCCGCGTGAGTCCCCGCTCGACGAGCTCGGGGCTCCACGGCTGCGCGCGGGATATCAGCGACTCCAGTCCCGGCTCACCCCGGGGTCCCGGGAGCCGTGCATCCACCGCGTGCATGTCGCCCTTCTCCACGATGATGCGCTGGCCCTCCGGGGACAGGAGCACGTCCACAAGCGCCTTGGCCGCCACGGGGTTGCTCGTCGTCTGGAAGATGGCGACAGGCCCGGGAATGAGCACCGCACCATCCTCGGGCCACACGACGGTGACGGGGCTGCCACGCGCCTGAGCCGCCAGGACGTTCTCGAGCAGCACCACGCCCACATCCGCCTCGCCGCTCTCCACCTTCTGGAGCACGGCCGCATTGCCTCCCGCGACGAAGGCGCCCCGGTCCCGGAGCTTCTGGAAGAACTCCTCGCCGTACTTGGCCTGAACGGACACCGCCCACGTGAACGCCGTGCCCGAGGTGAGCGGATCTCCCAGCGCGGCGCGGCCTTTCCACCGTTCGCTGGCCAGGTCCGCGAAGGAGGCCGGAGGCGCCTCGGCGCCCTTGCGGTGCACCAGCACCATGGTGGCCAGCCGGGCCGCCGCATAGCGCGCATCCAGATCGATCAGCGAACGGGGTACGCGCAGGACATTCGGAGACGCGTACCGGGACAGGGCGCCCTCGCGTGCGAGCCGCTCGTAGAAGAACGGATCCGAGGTGGCGAGCACGTCCGCACGAACGGCTCCCGCGGCACGCTCGGCCTCGAGCCGGCTGGCGACCTTCTCGCTCCCGGCCTGGTACCAGTGGATCTGGACCCGGGGCAGCTTCTCCTTGAGCAGCGGCTCGAACGCGTCGATCACGTGCCGGTACATGGACGTGTAAACCCACAGCTCGCCGGAGGGCTCACCTTCGTGGGCCGCCGAGACGGGAGCATCCGATGGCGCGGCGGTCTCGATGCGGCACGCGGCCAGCAGAACGAGCCCACAGGCCAGGCCGGCACGGAGCAGGGAAGCGGAGAGGGACATTCGCGGGAGGGATTATGCGGCACCCACGGGCAGGTGCCATCCCGCTTTACTCGTACCAGGTGGGCACGATGCGTGCGACCGCCGGATCCGCTGCCACATGGCAGATCTTGACCCATGTCTCTTCGGGAAGCTCGCCGGTCTCCCGGCACCCCTCGGGCATGGGGAAGAAGTAGAGATCCTCCTTCGACAGATCGCACCGTGCCCGCCCGCCACCGCCGACAGGGCCTCGAAGCTCGGGAGCCAGCGCGCGCACGCGCTGCACCACCTGCTCATCCCTGGGCAGGCAGAACTCGACCGAGCCGTCGTTCTGGCATCCGGTGGCCTGGGTGAAGGCCAGCTTCTCCGTGGGGCAGGAGCCCGCCGGTGGAGCGGGCACCTCAGGAGGACTGGAACCCACCGGAGTGGCGGGCTCTGGGGAATGCGAGGCACATCCCATCAGGACCGCGCAGAGCACTCCGCGAGCGAGCGGCCATTGCATCAGGCACCTATCGGTGGAGCTCCGCGCGCCCGGACATCACGGAGGGCCGTGGCCCTG
>DASVVJ010000541.1:0-7369 GCA_036389955.1 Myxococcaceae bacterium | reverse complement strand
AAAGATGCCACTGGATCCATGCCGGCTTTGATGGCTCAATGCCCGCGCACTTCAGGAACCCCGGCACCCCGGGGACTCCCTCAAGAGGATGGGCTACGTGGGCCGAATCATCTGCATCTCCAACCAGAAGGGCGGCGTCGGGAAGACCACCACCGCCATCAACCTCGCCGCCAGCCTCGCCTCGGCTGAGCGCCGCACGCTCCTGGTCGACATGGACCCCCAGGGCAACGCCGGCAGCGGCCTGGGCCTCAAGCGCGACAACCTTCATGGCACCATCTATGAGGCCCTGCTCGAGGGCCGCCCCATGAAGGAGCTGCTCCACTCCACCGAGCTGCGCTACCTCCAGGTCGTCCCCGCCACCCCGGACCTCACTGGCGCCGAAGTGGAACTCGTCGGCCAGGAGCGCCGCGAGTTCCGCCTCCGTGACGCCCTGCGCCCGCTGGCCAAGGAGTACGACTACATCCTCATCGACTGCCCCCCGTCCCTGGGCCTGCTGACCCTGAACTCGCTGGTGGCCGCCGACTCCGTCCTCATCCCCCTGCAGTGCGAGTACTACGCGCTCGAGGGTCTGTCCCAGCTCACCCACACCGTGGACCTGGTGAAGAAGGGCCTCAACAAGGACCTGAAGATGGAGGGCATCCTGCTCACCATGTTCGACTCGCGCGCCAACATCGCCAACCAGGTCGTCGATGAGGTTCGCGGCTACTTCAAGCAGCAGGTTTTCGAGGTGGTGGTGCCGCGCAACGTGCGCCTGGCCGAGTGCCCCTCGTTCGGCAAGCCCATCGTCCTGTACGACATCAAGTCCAAGGGCTGCGAGAGCTACCTGGCTCTCGGCCGCGAGATCATGAACCGCGAGGGCAAGAAGCCGCCTGCGCGCCGGGTTGCTTGATTCACCGGGCCTGAAACCTGGAGCCTGTGAACCCTCACCCCCAGCCCTCTCCCGGTGGGAGAGGGGGTGGACCGCAGGCGCCTCCTTGGAGACCTCTCTTTTGAACGCAGCCGACAAACACAAGCGCGCACTGGGCCGGGGCCTCTCCGCCCTCATCCCGCAGGCCGCCCCCGCTCCCGCCGCCAACAAGGCTGCCGAGCAGGCGCCCAAGAATGGCGTGCTCAAGCTTCCCATCGAGTCCATTCACCGCGACGCCGCTCAGCCTCGCCGCTACTTCGACGAGGCCAAGCTCGCCGAGCTCACCGAGTCCATCAAGACGCAGGGCATCCTGCAGCCGGTGCTCGTGCGCAAGGACGGGCAGGGCTACAAGCTCATCGCCGGTGAGCGCCGCTGGCGCGCCGCCCAGGCCGCCGGCCTCAAGGAGGTGCCCGCCCTGGTGCGCGACGTCTCCGAGGTGCAGGCCTTCGAGCTCGCCCTGGTCGAGAACCTTCAGCGCAGCGACCTCAACCCCATCGAAGAGGCCGAGGGCTACCAGCGCCTCACCGACGAGTTCAAGCTGACGCAGGAGCAGATCAGCCAGCGCGTGGGCAAGGACCGCTCCACCGTGGCCAACGCCCTGCGCCTGCTCGCGCTGCCCAAGGACGTGAAGAACATGGTGGCCGATGGCTCACTGAGCATGGGGCATGCGCGCGCCCTGCTCGGCGTGCCCCGGCTGCCCGAGCTGCAGGCCCTGGCCACCCAGGTGGCTCAGCAGAAACTGTCCGTTCGTGACACCGAGAAGTTGGTGCAGCAGCGGCGCACGCATAAGAAGGATGCGGGCAAGCCGCACAAGCAGAGCCCACAGGTGCGCTCCCTGGTCGAGGAGCTGCAGCGTCTTCTGGGAACCAAAGTACGACTGACCGAGAAGGGTCAGGGAAAAGGTACCCTGGAGGTGGACTTCTTCTCGTACGATGACCTCGACCGTCTCTTGAAGCTTCTCAGGAAGGAGTAGCGCGTGGCGCTCCTCGGCGGGAAAAAAGACGAAGCAACCAGCACCACCACCAGCAAGCCATTGTTCAAGCGGGAGGAGGATCCAGTGTCGACGCGTCCAGGGGACATTCACACGCTGCTCGGTAAGGGGAGCGAGTTCAACGGCAAGCTCACCTTCAAGGGCCAGGTCCGCATCGACGGCAAGTTCACTGGGCAGATCGAAACCGATGACACCATCGTCATCGGCGATGGCGCGCTCGTCGAGGCCTCCATCGTGGGCGGCACGGTGATCATCCACGGCACCGTGGTGGGCAACGTCACGGCCAAGCAGATCCTCGAGCTCAAGCAGCCGGGCAAGGTGAAGGGCGACCTGCACACGCCCGCGCTGACCATCGAGCGCGGCGCCACCTATGACGGCACCTGCAAGATGGACGCGGGCGGTGGACGTTCGCCGCCTCCTCCGGGCGGCGACAAGCGGTAGTGCCCCGTCTGGCACACAACACCTGGCGAGCGTCCGTGCTGGCGCTCGCCTTGTTGGCGGCAGGGTGCCCCGAGAAGAAGCAGGCGCCCGACTCGCCCCAGGGCAAGGGGCCCGCCGCCAGTACCACTGAACGCACGTCTCCCCCTCGCACGGGTGTGAAAATCCCACTGCCGCAGGGGTGGGCGGCGCTCACGACCTCGGAGGACAGCTTCCAATCCGGGCCCACAGGCCGCGCCGTGCTGCGCGTGGATATGCGGCGCGGCGAGGGAGCGAAGATGCCCTCGGCCGAGCAGCTCGGGGACTCCGTGCGTGACCAGTTCTCCCAGTTCGAAGTGTCCCTGGATCAAGAAGAGGGCGACGACAAGCTGGCACTGGTGCGCATCACCCTGGCGCCCAAGCTCGGCGATGGGGGCATTGGGCAGCATGGCCCCGCGATGCTGGGGGCCAAGCGGATTGGCGATGACCTGTTTCTGTGCGCCACGCTGCCCGGTGCCACTATTGAAGAGGTCCAGCTGGCCACCGAGGCCTGCCGGAACATCCAAGTACAGGCGGCTCCGCGCTGAACCGCCGCCTGGTTGTTGCCCCTTCAGCCGTGGAGGCCGCGATGGAGTGGAGAGCCAACCTCGTCGAAGACGATGCCGCCGTGTCCGAGGTGATGCGTCAGTCGCGCCGCATCGCCGTGTTGGGCATCCGCCCCGAGAGCCACGCGCACAAGCCCGCGCACGGCGTGCCTGCGTACCTGCAGGCCCATGGCTACGAGGTGCTGCCGGTGCCGGTGCATGACGGCTCGGGCGACACCATTCTGGGCCAGCCCACCTACAAGACCGTGAAGGACGTGCCCGGCCCGGTGGACATCGTCGATGTGTTCCGCCGCCCCGAGGACATCGACGGCCATGTGGAGGACCTGATCAGCGCACACCCCAGGGTGGTGTGGTTCCAGCTCGGCATCCGCAATGACGCGGCGGCGGAGCGGCTGGCGCGCGCCGGCATCCGCGTGGTGCAGGACCGGTGCATGAAGATCGAGCACATGAAGCTCGGCGACTCCGCCTCACGGTGAAGCCCCCTGTACCGGCAGCCCGCACACTCCCGGGGAATGTCCCACCTGCACGCGGGTTGGCTCCGGGAACGCGGGCCTCGTGTGAAGCGTTTCACACAGTGGGGCTTCACGTTTTCGAAGCGAATTCATAACCTATACCCTCACGTCCGAAGCCCCCGTGGTGGGCACCCCCCGTGCCCGCGCTCAAGAAGGAGTGAACGCAATGTCTCTCCCCGAGCTGCTCCCCTCCGCCGTGACCGTCATTGGGGTCATCGTGCTCGGGGCCCTCACCGCCGCGGGTATGGCGGGCGGGCGCGCCAAGCCCCAGCCCGTGCCGGTTCCCGCACGGCGTGATCCTCCGCGCCGCCGTTAGGCGTGGATCCGGGCCACTTTCGGTGGCTCGACAGGAACCCTCACCCCGGCCCTCTCCCGGTGGGAGAGGGTGTTCGCTCAGCGCTGGATGGACAGCGAGAGCGCGAAGTCTCCCGACGCATCCGTCCACCACCCGGCCAGGTGCAGCCCGGCCGCGGTCAGCTCCGCCTCCACCTGCTCGGGGCGGAACTTGCAGCTCACCTCCGTGCGCAGCACCTCGCCCGCCTCGAACCGGGCGAAGCGCTCCAGCACCGGCAGCCGCACCACCTGTGCGTGCCGAGAGATGAGCCGCATTTCGATCCACCCGTGCTCCTCGTCGAACGGCGCCAGGTGCTCGAAGGCCTGAGGCTCGAAGTCCGCTCCCAGCTCGCGGTTGAGCACCCGCAGCACGTTGCGGTTGAACTCCGCGGTGACGTTCGCGCTGTCGTTGTAGGCGGCGAAGAGCCGCTGGCGGGATTTGATCAGATCCGTGCCCAGCAGCAGCCCGTCTCCCGGCGCCAGCCCCGCGGCCACTTCGCGGAAGAAGCGCTCGCGCTGCTCGGGCTTGAGGTTGCCGATGGTGCCTCCCAGGAAGGCCACCAGCCGCCGGCCTCCGCGGGGCAGGTGCCGCAAGTGGTGCTCGAAGTCGCCCACCACCGCGTGCACGTACAGCCCCGGGTACTCGAGCGCCAGCGCCGCCGCCGCGCGCCGCAGGAAGGCCTCGCTCACGTCGAAGGGCACGAAGCGCTCCAGCGTCCCGTGAGCCCGGAGCGCGTTCAGCAGCAGCCGCGTCTTCTCGCTGGTGCCGCTGCCCAGCTCGATGAGCGTGTCCGCGCCGCTCAGCCGGGCAATGTCCCCCGCGCGAGCCTCGAGAATCTCCCGCTCGCGCCGGGTGGGGTAGTACTCCGGCAGCCGGGTGATGGCGTCGAAGAGCTCGCTGCCGCGCTCGTCATAGAGCCACCGGGGCGACAGCTCCTTGGGGCTGCCGCACAGCCCCATCAGCGCCTCCTCACGCAGGGCGCGCGAGGCGTCTCCCGGCCGCACGTGCACCTCCACCGTGACGGGCCGCACCCGCCCGGAGCCGATGGGGTGCTCCGGATGTGGCACCCTCATCGCGCGTCCCTCGCGCAGCGGAAGCCCGCGAAGATCTGCCGCCGGATGGGGTAGTCCCAGTTGCGGAAGCTGTTGCGCACCGCCACCGGAGCGCTTGCCCACGAGCCCCCGCGCAGCACCTTGTAGTCGCTGCCGAAGAAGACCTCGGAGTACTCGCGGTACGGGAAGGAGCGGAAGCCCGCGTAGCCGGTGAAGTCGCTGGAGGTCCACTCCCAGAGGTCCCCGAGCAGTCCCCACACGCCGTTCACGCTGCGCCCCTCGGGGTACGAGCCCACCGGTGCCGGACCCCAGGTGTCACCGCCCAGCGTGGCGTGGCGCCCGGTGGGCGGCTCGTTGCCCCACGGGTACTCGCGCGGCTTGCCGTCACTGCCCACCGCGGCCTTCTCCCACTCGGCCTCCGTGGGCAGGCGCTTGCCCGCCCAGCGCGCGTACGCGTCCGCCTCGTACCAGCTCACGTGTTGCACCGGCTCGTCTTTGGGTAGCGGCTCCACCCAGCCGAAGCGCCGGCGCAGCCATTGGTGCTGGCCCTGCGGCAGCCAGAAGAGTGGGTGGCTCAGGCGCTCGGCCTGGATGAACTCCCAGCCTTTCGGGTGCCACCACTGGGGTTGCTCGTATCCGCCCGCCTCGACGAAGACGAGGTAGTCCCCGTTCGTCACCGGGTGCGCGTCGATGAAGAAGGGCGCCACCTCCACCCGGTGCGCCGGACGCTCGTTGTCGTAGGCCCATGCGCCGTCGCTGCCCAGGCGCACCGCGCCTCCGGGGATGAACACCTCGTGCTGGGGCACGGCGCCGGGGCGGGGGCGCTCACGCGCGGCCGGGCGGTACTCGCAAGCCGTCATCAGCTGCAGCGTGGCGGCGAGCGTCTCCGCGTGCTGCTGCTCGTGCTGAGCCACCATGCCGAACACGAAGCCGTCGCGCAGCAGCGGCTCGGGCGAGTCCTCCGGCAGCTTCTCCAGGTGCGCGCGCACCGCAAGCCGCACGTGCTCGGCGTAAGCAAAAGCATCCTCTGGAGGCAGCAGCTTCAGCTCCGCCCGGGTGCTGCGCGGATGGCGGAACGCGTCGTAGACCGCGTCGAACGAGGAGTCCGTCAGCGCCTGGCCACCCAGGGCCCGTAGCAGCCACTGCTCCTCGTAGTTGGCCACATGCGCCACGTCCCAGATCAGCGGAGACATCAGCGGCGAGTGCTGCCGCACGAGCTCCGCCTCGGGCACCGTGGCCAGCATGCCCAGGGTGCGCGCCCGGGCCGCCTCCAGCTCCCTCAGGGCGCGGGCCTTCCATTCGACCTCGGGGCTTCGCCTCGCCGGTACCGCGATGCTGATCAGCATGTGCCCTCGCAACCTGGGAGACTCTGACCGTCTTAATGGACGGAGGTTGCCTGGCAATGCTTCGCGTCGCGCGGAACAGGCCCACCGTCATCGGTCAGATTGTTTGAACCCAAAACATAGGGCACATCTGTCCGAGGGTGAAGAGTGGCCGCTGCTGGCGGGCCTGTGCGCGGAGCGTGGAACTCAGCGGACGATCTTCACGTTGAAGTGGGGCGTCTTGAGCGCGCCCCAGAGGCGGATCCACAGCGGCAGGTAGGACTCGGTGCCGCGCGCGGTGGTGATGTCGCCCAGGTCGTGCACGTGCTTCCAGCCGAACTGCGTCTTGAGGAACTCGCCCACGGTGGCCTTGGCGGCCGCGTCATTGCCGCTGACGAACATGTCGTGGTCGCCGCCGTTGACCTTGCTCGCGTCGACCATGAGCTCGGCCGTCACGGTGTTGAGCGTCTTCACCACGCGGGCCTCGGGGAAGGCGGCCTGGACGCGCTCGCCCAGCGAGTCGGTGTTGCCGGCGAACAGCGTGGGGGGCATGCCCTTGGAGAAGTCCAGGGGGTTGGAGATGTCGATGACGATCTTCCCCTTGAGGTTCTGAGCGCCCGCGGCGTGGAGCGCCTCGAGGGTGCCGGAGCCCTGGGTGGCGACGAAGATCAGCTCCCCGAAGGCAGCCGAGTCGGCGAAGGTGCCCTGCGAGGCCTTGGCGCCCGCGCCCTTGGCCCAGGCCACCGCTTTCTCGTTGTTGGCGGTGCGCGAGCCCATCTTCACCTCGTGGCCGAGGGACACGAGCTTGCTGGCGATGGTCGAACCCACCATTCCGGTACCGAGGACGCTGATCTTCATGGGTGCTGCTCCTTGAGTGACTGTGTGGAGGGAAAAGTACCGGGAGCGAGGCCGGTTGAGAATGAGGGCAGGGCTCAATCTTCCGTCAACTTCGCGCGCCCAGCGGTGTCACGCGCGAGTGGACGTTCCGGGCTCTGCGCTCTCTCCCTTCGGGAGAGGGCCGGGGTGAGGGTGCGGGAAAACAGGGGCTCACAGTCCTGGGCACACAGGTCGCGGGCCCCTCGTCTCGGCGCGGGTCCTCCCGTCAGCGGACGGGTCCTCCCGCGCCGGCCGTCCCGCTCTCCCACCACACACAGCCAGTGACCTCACCAATCAGGTTGGAACGCAGTGGGCCCATCTGGTAGGTTGCCCCTGTCATGCGGAAATTCCCT
>DASVVJ010000540.1:0-6608 GCA_036389955.1 Myxococcaceae bacterium | reverse complement strand
CCGCGTATGGGCCAACTTCCACCCAAAGCCCACCATCGTGAGCTTCACCAGCCCCGACAGCACCAGGGACAGGCACAGCACCTTCAGCAGGGTGGACTCCATGGCGCACCGCCTTCTCGGCTGAACCGCTTATTGTCAATGTTGATAACAGGCGGCGCGCACTGTTGTCAATCCTGACAATGAGCATCGAGTTCGTTGAACACGGGGAGGCGGCGGATAGGATGGGCGCGATGGCTACCAGGCGTCCCGCTCGCCGTGACAAGGGCCGGCGCTCCACCAGCGCCGAGGAGACTCCCCTGCCCCGCCGGCGCCGCACGCCCGAGGAGGCGCGCGAGGAGATCCTCCGGGCGGCCGAGCCACTGCTGGTGGAGCAGGGGCCGGACCGGGTGGGGCTGCAGGCGGTGGCACGCGCGGCGGGGGTGAGCCACGCGCTCGTCACGCACTACTTCGGCACATACGAGACGCTGGTGCGCGAGGTGCTCATGCGCCGCAACCAGCTCGTGGTGGAGGAGTTCCGCCGGCGCCTGTTGGAGTCTGACGAGCCGCCAGGCGCCAGCGAGCTGCTGGAGCGCTTCTTCGCGATCCTCCAGCAGGTCGGCCAGACGCGGCTCCTGGCGTGGGCGCTGCTGACGGGCCGTGCCGAGCACATGCCGCTGGTACGCGCCCAGGGGCTGCGGCTGCTGGTGGATGCGCTGGAGTTCCATTCCGAGCGCACGGCCACCGCCCAGGGCAAGCAGCCCCCTTCGCGCGAGACGCTGGAGATGGCGCTGCTGGCGGGAGTGTGCGCCTCGCAGTGGTACATGCTCGCGCGAGAGGGGCTCCTGCCCGCCCTGGGGCGCAGCGCGGACGCGGAGGCCGACACCCGGTTCCGCGAGGTGCTCGCGGGGATGCTGCACTCGGCCGTCGGGCTGGAGCCGCCCAAGCGCGGCTGAGGGGAGAGCACCGTCTTTTCCGTTCAGGCGCGAGCATCGTCCCTCACAACCTCCTTCACAGCGGGCCGGAACTGGCGCAAGGAATCGCGCACGGAGGCAACACCCCATGGCCACGCACGACACGGACGCACCCGCCCGGCTGCCAGTGAAGTTGGACTCCACCACCAACGGCGAATACTGGCCGCGTCCGGTGCCCGCTGCACTCGAGCAGGTGCGGCAGCAGGTGCTGACGCAGTCGGAGGCGGACTCCCGGCGGATGGGAATCTCCCGCCGGGACTACCTGGCCTCGACCTGTGGCGCCGCCGCGGTGTTTCTGGCGATGAACCAGCTGGGCTGCACGGGTGGCCGCTTCCAGGTGCCCGACGAGGCCCGGCACGATCGCGCCGCCGCCGACGCCGCGATGGGCGGCAACGGCTACCCTGCCCTCACCCGGGAGCGGAAGGCGAAGATCTTCGGGCTCAACGGCGCCCGCGTGTACGAGGTGAACCCCGAGGAGATTCGCCAGGCCCAGCGGGCGGACGCAGTCTCCCGAGCCCGCACCATGTACGCCGAGGCTCCAGCCCCCTCGCTGCAGACGTACGGCCCACGCACCCGCCGGGAGATGCTCCGCCTGCTGCGGTTCACCGGTGGCCGGCCAGATTGAACGCTGCTCCGTATTCGCATCCGGTGTCACACGGGGGATGCTGCCCTCATGACTGACACGTCCGTCACTGCCCTCGCCGTCCTCAGCGCCTGCACCCTGCTCGTTGGGTGTGCAGGCACCACCTCGAGCGCCAGGGCTCCACTCGAGTTGGAGCCGAGCACCGTGGACTCACTCTTCAGTGCGTACAACAGCCCGGATGGACCTGGCGCCAGCGTCGTCGTCATCCATGATGGGAAGACCGTCCTCAGCCGCGCCTACGGTCTGGCGGAACTCGAGACGCACACGCGGGCCACCCTCGACACGCATTACCGCCTGGCCTCGCTCACCAAACAGTTCACCGCCACCGCGATCATGCTCCTGGCCGAGCAGGGCAAGCTCCGTTACGACGACCGCGTGGTGGAGGTGCTCCCCGGCTTTCCAGCGTCCCTGAAGGAGATCCGCATCCGCAACCTGCTCCACCACACCTCGGGCATCTGGGACTATGAAGAGTTCGTCCCCAGCACTCACCCCGTGCAGGTAAAGGATCGCGATGTCCTGGCCCTCATCTCGCGCACGGACCGCACGTACTTCCCCCCGGGAACGAAGGTGCGCTACAGCAACTCCGCCTACGCGGTGCTCGCCCTCATCGTCGAGCAGGTAAGTGGGATGCCCTTTGCCAGGTTCCTTCGCGAGCGCATCTTCGCTCCCAGCAGGATGACCTCGACGGTGGCCCACGAAGAAGGCCTCTCCACGGTGCCACACCGGGCTTACGGTTATGTGGCCAGCTCCGGTGGCTTCATCCCTCGGGACCAGAGTCCCACCAGCGCGGTGCTGGGGGATGGGGGCATCTACTCGTCGGTGACGGAGCTGCTGGCGTGGGACAGGGCCTTGGACGCGAACACCCTCCTCCGCGAGGACTCCCGGCGTCTGGCGTGGACACCCGCGACGCTGCCGGACGGCACGTCGTCGCACTATGGCTTCGGGTGGTTCATCGATGAAGACGAGGGCCGCGTGCGCCTGACCCACCACGGAGAGACCTCGGGCTTCACCAACGCCATCGTGAAGTACCCCGCGCAGCGCCTCACGGTCATCGTCCTGACGAACCGCGCTGGCGGGGAGCCCTGGCGAATCGCGCAGCAGCTCGCGGACTTCTGGCTCGGCCCACGCGCGGCGGGCCCCGCACGCCCGTGGCCATTCGAGACCATGCCCAACGCGCACTGAACCCCTGCGCCCCGATCACTTCCAAAGGCCTGCCTGCTCATGACCGAAGAACTCTCCTCTCTCACCGATCTCTCCCCCCTCGAGCAGCGCGTGAAGGCCGAGGGCGTGGACGCACTCCTGACCGCCCTGGACGAGGCGCTCGCGCGTATTCCCGCGGACGCCCGGGTGCAGAAGGAGGACGGTCCCACGGTCGGGCTCAGAACCCTGCGAATCATCCGGAATGCGGTCGCGCTCGATGCCGGCTTCCTGCGCGAGCACCCTGAGGCGCTCTTTCAGTGCCTCTACAATCGCCTGCGCTGGTTCGATGCGCCCGACACCGCCGCGCACTTCACCCCAGGCGGCAAGGGCCCCTGGAGCCATCCCGAACCGCACCTGTTCGCGCTCGCGCGGCAGTGGCGGCGCCAGCGCAAGGCAAGCGGAGGCACGCCCTGGCTGGAGTCCCTGCTGCCACTGCCCGGTGAGCTCGAGAGCGAGGACCAGGTGCTGCCGCACGGCGCGCAGGTGCTGTGCGCCGCGTACAACGCCTCGGGAACACGCCTGGCCACGGGCTCGTGGGACGACGGGCGCAACGTGCGCCTCTGGGACGTGGCCACGGGCCAGTGCACCCACGTGCTGGAGGGCCACGAAGGAGAGGTGCTGGGCCTGGCGTGGAGCGCGGACGGCACGCGGCTGGCCTCGGGCTCGCGCGATCATGACGCGCGCATATGGGACACGGAGACGGGTGAACTCCTGCACGAGATGACGGGGCAGGAAGGGCGGGTGACATCGGTGGCCTTCAGCCCGAATGGCAAGCTGCTGGCTGCGGCGAACCTCGGGTGGCTCATCCGGCTGTTCGACGTAGCCTCGGGCGAGGAGGTGCGGACGCTGGAGGGACATCAGCAGTCCGCCTTGTGCGTGGCCTTCCACCCCTCCGGCCAGTGGCTGGCCTCGGGCTCGTCAGACGACACGGCTCGCATCTGGGACGTGGAGACGGGGGCCCAGGTGGCCTGCATCCAGGCCGAGGCGCTCGTCCAGTCTCTGGCCTTCAGTCCGGACGGAGAGTGGCTCGCCCTGAGTGCACGCGAGGGCATCGCCCTGGTGGAGACCCGGGGCTGGACGCTCGTACGCAAGGTGGGGGGCAAAGATCCCTACACCCACGTGGAATGGCTCGGCACCGCACGGCTGGGGGTGCTGACCTACAACCGGGTGGAGGTGTTGGACGCGCGGAGCGGCGAGGTGCTGCGCACCCGTCCCTACGAGTCCGACGGGCACGAGCGCGGCGTGGCCTTCCATCCAGAGGGCCAGCGCTTCGCCCTCACGGCGTCTGACGGCAAGGTTCGCGTGAGCGGGCTGGACTCGGAACCCGCGCCCACCTTGTTGGCCGAGCGGGACCGCGTGCAGAACGTGTGGGGGCGGCCCGAGGGCGGGGTGGCGATCGTGCGCAGGCTCGAGGCATCCCTCGCGGTGGATGCAGCAGGCCAGCTCCGCGCCTTCCCTTCGGACCACGCGGAGACGTACGGGCAGCCGTGGAAGGTCCGTCCCGATGATGCTTTGCTGGCCTATCCCGTCTCCCTCTTCGAGGAGGACTCGCGCCTGGGCATCCAGCTGCTCGACGTGAAGAGCCTCACGCCGGTGCGGACGCTGTCCGTCAAACCGGTGGATTCCCAGGGGGAGGAGTCTTCGTACCTCGAGGAGCGGCCCCTGGCCTTCTCTCCCGATGGCCAGCTCCTGGCGGGTGTCGTGGAGCCGGGCAAGGTCCGGGTGTGGCGAGTGGCGGACGGCCAGCTGCTGCACACGCTGGGTGGCCATGAGGGGCCCGTCACCCTGGTGGACTTCACCCCTGATGGCACGTGCGTGGTGTCCGGCTCTCCCGAGGACTCGCGCCTGCTGCTGCACGAGGTGAAGAGCGGCCAGGTGGTGGTCGACACCGAGGCCCTCGTGAAGCCCGCGCCCGCCTATGCGGTCGCATCACGCGCCCCGTGGATCGCCGTGGGCAGGGCCTCGGGGGAACTCGAGCTCTTCGAGGTGCCGGCGGGCTCCCGGCGGCGCATCCAGGCGGCGGAAGCGCCCGTCATCGGCGTGGGCCTGTCCGCGGATGGCGCGCTGGTGGCGGCGTGCTGCCGGGATGAAGTCGTGCGCATCTTCGATGCACGGACGGGAGCGCTCGTGCGCGAGCTGCCCCACCCTGCCCTCGCCTTCTACGTGGCGCTGGGCGAGCGCGTGGTGGTCACCATGGCCAATGACGAGCACGCGCGCTTCTTTGAACTCGCCACGGGCGAGCCGCTGGCGGAGATCCAGGCCAGCGTGACGCCCCGGGAGGCTGTGGGCCAGCAGTACTGGGAGGCCTTGGGGAACGGGCCGTTCGCGCTCCACCGGCGGGAGGATCCCACGCCCCTGGTCCACTTCCATGACGCCATGGAGTCCAGCGTCCTGCTGCGCGACGGACTCATCGTGGGCCGCGGGCGCAGCGAGCGGGACATGCTGTACGTCCTGAAGCTGGCGCTCACCTGACCGAGCACGCCATGAAAGGCCTCGGTGCCCAACGCGCGCTGAGCGCGGCTTCCCGCCCCGAGATGAAGCAGGGAGCGTGGTATAGGGAGCCATGCGAATGCGGACTCTTGCAGGACTCCTGACTGCGCTCTGGATGCTGGTCTCCGTCGGCTGCACCTCCGAGGATCCGGATGACCCGCCGGACAATAAGCCGGACGCCGGCCAGATCACCGGAACGGACGAACCACAGCTCGGAGCGTCCTGCACCGTCTCTCCGGACTCCTGCCCGGGAGACATGACCTGCTACTTCGAGCTGGGGTGCCTCATCCCCACCTGTCCAAGCGCGGGGCCCGGGGGCGAGCATGGCTGTCCCAGGAACGGCTTCTGCTACGCGTTCGACAGCTCTTCGACGGGCTACTGCGCGCGCAGGTGCGAGACGGACGCGGATTGCAAGGCGGTGAACCCGAGCCTCACCTGCCTGGAACGCGCCGCCACCGAGGCGTTCGGCATGAAGATCTGCGTCGCTCCCTGAGCCTCGGAGCAAGGGACACCTCATGGCGATGGACGAGCCCATTCCCTGCACTGTGAAGGAGTTTCAACCGGAGCGCGGCTTCGGAACGCTCGTCCTGGAGGATGGCCGGGAGCTGCCGTTCGACATCTCGGTGTGCCAGGTGCGAGGGCTCTCCTCGGGCGTGCGGTGCCTGGCCACGCTGGCCGCCCGGCCCACGGGACTGAAGGTGGTGCGGCTGCAGTCCGAGCCTCCCCCCGGCATCACCCTGGAGGACGGCGTCGCACAACTGCACGCCTGGGGACTGCTCACCGAATGGGACGCGAGGGCGTGCCGCGAGCGGCTGCCCGCGCTGCCCCTGCGCGCCGCCACGGAGCTGACCGGAGGCAGGCCCCGGCCCCCGGGACCGCCGCCCCGGGAGCTGAGCCCCGACGACGCGGCGGTGCTGCTGTTCGACTACTACGGCGAGGGCCTGTCGGCGCGGGCCCGGGCGGACCGCACCTTCTTCATGCCCTCGGCGGACACCCATTCCCGCTACGCCAAGGCGCTGGCCGAGGGGCTGCTCGTCCTCATCGGCGAGCCCGGCTTTTTCACCCTCAAGCTCAAGAGCGCGCACACGGGCGTCATCACGGACCGCTCGGGCCAGAAGCATGATGTGCGGGTGGGGCACGGCGACAGCGTCGTCCCCGTCGTCAACCGCCTCCTGGAGGCCGCGGCCGTCCCGGGCCGCATCCACCAGAAGAAGCTCTTCGGCACGCCGTGGCTCACGTTCCGAGAGCAGACACGGCGGCCGACGGGCGTCCTCGCCGCGCTCTTTCTGTAATTCTACACACACACTGCATTCTCTCTGGGGTCT
>DASVVJ010000539.1:0-1907 GCA_036389955.1 Myxococcaceae bacterium | reverse complement strand
AGAGCGCGCCTGACTGAGGCAGGTTCATGGGACCAACCGCTTTGTGAGGAGAATGGATGTTGGAGACGAGATCCCTTACTTGTCGTCCTCTGCTTCAGGAGTCTCGTCGTCCGCTGCTTTCCCAGTGGCCTCGGGACGCTTGAGGTTGAGTTCGAGCAGGAGCGAGAGTACGTCGTCATCTGGCAGATCCGCTGGCCATCCATAGGCGGTGAACACCGCCCGGTCCAGTGTGGCGTGAGCTTCCGCGAGCCACTGGGGCCATGCGTTGTAGAGAGCCGTAAGAGTGCGCTTCTTGAGTTCCTTCTCCGCCGCTTCGTTCTTGGGTACCCATGGTACCGGAAGGCCTTGGGCCAGCGCGCGGCCTGGCTTCACGAGGTCGGGCGGGTTCAGCCATCGTTGGCGAACTGTGTCGAGCGCCACGGCCGCTGCCGCGATGGCCTCGCGGTGTTTGCGCGCCGCCGCCGTCAGCTTCGACTCCGGCATATTGAGGGGCCAGGGGAAGGGGAAGGCCTCAAATGTGGTGGTGGGTGTGTAGCGCGGTCGGTCCTCCAATTGCGTTCCTTGATGCAGGCCCCAAACCTGGTGCACACGTGAGTGCAGGACTCCAAAGGTGTAGTCGTCATCGCGCGCGATCACGATGAGTTGGTGGTCCGGAAGAGTGGGCAGGGTAAGCCAAGCGAAGAGCCGGTGCTTGGCCACGGTGGGCGTCACGATGAAGCGTTTCAGTGGCTCGATGGCGGCACGTACATCGGGCCTGGGGCGCTCATGCAACCACCAGCCCTTGGCCGTACTCCGTGAAGTCTTCCGCTTCGGGTACACCTCTCGCCGTACGTACTCGAAAGGAGCCTCGTACTGGGCTGCCTCCGATTCGGACATCTCCACACCGAAATCGACGATGTACATGCCACGTGGCCGACGCGTTACATCCAGTCCGTTCACCCAGGGCACGACGACATCGCTGTTGGGGCGGTCATTGACGTTCCTCGGCGCGCGAAGGAACTCCGCAGCCTGCTCCTCGGAGATGTCGAACTTGCCACCCTTGGTATCGCCCATGAAGGAGACGCCGAGGTTCTCTTGGAGCCTCCGGGCCCGGGTGAGGTCCGCCTTTCCCTGAATGCCGCCCGTCAGGTCCGCATGGATGACAGCGACAGGCTGGCCATCGAGCTGCTTCTCCTGCTCGCTCCCGTCATCCTGCCCGATGATCGAGACGCGTACCGCCGCGCCCTCCACGACCCAGGGCTCGTCGCTCCAGGCCATGAAGATGCCGCCGCTCTCCTTCACTTTCTTGAGGATCTCCAGGTTGGCGCCACCACGGATGCCCTGCGTCGCCAGCAGCCCAGCGCGCTTGCTCTGCCCGCTGGCAATCAGCTCGCGCGCCCTCTCGTGCCAGTACGACACCAGGTCGGCCTCACGCGGCACATGACCATCCCAGGCTTGGAAGAGCGCATCCACGTAGGCATCTCCCAGTTCACTGCGGAGCTTCTTGCCGCCAAGGAAGGGAGGGTTGCCCACGATGAAGTCTGCGGCTGGCCACTCGGCGCGCCGGGGCGCTCTGGGGTTTGTCAGGTCCAGGATGGCGTCACGGCACTCGATGGTGTTCAGCGGGCGGAGAATGGGGTTGCGCTGGTAGCCGTAGCCGTTGTCATTCATCCACTGGATTTCACCGATCCACACCGTTACGCGTGCGAGTTCGGCCGCATAGGCGTTCAGCTCGATGCCACGGACGACCTGAGGCCCCACCTCTGGCAGCTCCAGGGTCTGCTTGAGCGCCTGGGCCCCCAGAGGCGGACCTCCTTCTCCAGATCCTTGAGGGCGCGCAGCGTCAGGTACAGGAAGTTGCCGGAGCCACAGGCTGGCTCGAGCACCCGTACATCGCGCAGCCGCTTCAGGAAGTCGCGGAACACACG
>DASVVJ010000538.1:0-20904 GCA_036389955.1 Myxococcaceae bacterium | reverse complement strand
GCCCTGGGCGTGCTCACGCCCATGCCGTGTGTGCCGGTCACCGCCGCTCCGTGGGTGCCCGGAGTCCCCACGGTCCTCATCGGCAACATGCCGGCCGTGGATAGCAACTGCAAACTCATGTGCAACTGGGGTGGGGTGATTCAGGTCATCAGCCCTGGTCAGTTCGTGGTGATGGATGGCTGACGCAGCTCCTGTTCTGGGTCCTCTCGATATCTCCCTGCTCGAAGCGCCGCTCACGGGTGCTCCGCCCGACTCGACGGAAGAGGAGGGGCCTGATCCGCGCCTGGAGGCCGTCTCCGAGCACGTGGCCAAGGGCACCTACCGCGAGGGAGCCCACGCGGCGGCGGTGCTGCTGCGCGAGGGCCAGCGCGACATGCGGCTGGTGGGCGCGTACCTCTTCGGGGCCTTCCACGAGCAGGACCTGAAGGCGATGCCGGTGATCTTCCGCTCGATCATCAACGTCCTGACGGCGAGCTGGGGAACCTTCGGCCCGCCCGAGAAGCGGACCGTCTTCGCCGAAAATGGGCTGCGCTGGCTCTTCAAGACGATGAGCAAGCACATGGCCTACCACGAGAAGGCCAAGGACGACCGGTGGTCTCGCTGGTGCGAACCCGACAACCGGGCCCCGCTCGAGGAGGCAGTCGCTCTCTCCAACCCCATTCTCGCCGCCATCGCCACGACGTTGCCGAAGGGCAGCAGCGCCGAGTCCTTCCGCGGGCTCGTCGCCTGGCTGCAGGCGCACCTGAAGGCCCTGCCGGCCCAGTTGGCGTCCGTGCCAAGCGAGCCCACGTCCGAGGAAGCTCCGCCCGGGGACGAGGCCGGGGAAGAGGAGGCGCAGCCCGAGGAGTCACGGCCCGAGCCCAAGGCGCTCCGGGCAAGCGCCTCCGGGAAGAGCGCCGAGCCGGGCCTTCCCATCTCCCCGGCCATGGCGGTGCTGCTGCAGAAGCTCGCGGCGTTCGACACGCTGATTGCCCGTCAGGACTTCCTCAAGGCCGGGGTGGTCGCCGCGGACGTGCTGGCCACCGTCGAGCGCTTCGATCCCCGGGTGTACCTGCCGGTGATCTTCTCCCGCTTCTTCGCCGGGCTAAGCATGCACGCGCAGGTCATCGAGCCGATGCTGCACAACACCGATTCACTGACGTTCCGCTCGCTCGATCAGCTCTTCCGGGTGGACCTTGGCGCCTTCCTCGACCAGCCCAGCCGGCCGGACGGCGAGGTGGACTAGGTGGCCACGGAGCCAAAGCGGGCAGAGCGGGGAGGGCGCAAGGCCTCCATCGAGGAGCGCATCACCGAGCGCATCCAGAGCTTTGACGTTCCCGCGCTGCTCGATCTGCTCGCCAAGGAGGGCTACGGAGACGCCGAGGTCGAGTTCCGCAGCCACCGCAGCATGGTGCACCAGGCGAACCTGGTGCACTCCATCGAGTTCCTGGCTCCGAAGACGCACCAGTCTCCCCGGCGGGTGATCATCACGGTGAACATGGGCTTGCTGGGCGTGCAGACGCCGCTGCCCTCCTTTCTCTTCCAGGCGATGGACCGGCTCGATCACGACGTGATGGAGAACTTCATCGCCTACTTCGATCACCTGCTCTTGCGCGCGCGCTTCGCCAGCTCCTTTCCGGAGCGGGACGAGACGCTGCTGCCCGCCTGGGAGAAGAACTCCGAGCACCGCCTGCGCCTGCTACGCTTGGCGGCGCCCAGCAGCATGCACTGGCTGTTCAGCAAGGTGTTCCCCGAGGCCGAGGTCTCGGTCCAACGCCAGACGCACCGCCAGCGCATCGACTCGGGCGGCATCCGGCTGGGCAGCGTCACGCTCGGAGATGGCACCGCCGTGGGCGGCTTCGCCACCGTGCCCATGAATGGCGTGGAGGTGAGGCTGTTTCTCAACAGCGCCGTCACCGGCACCGGCGAGCCCTGGGCCCGCGAGGCCCGGCGCCGGCTCAACACCCGCATCCTGCCCTATCTGCACGAGGCTTCGCTGCCGCTCACGGTGATCCTCGGGCTGAGGGATCAGTCCAGCCACGCGCGGCTCCATGACGAGAGCTACCTTGGCTATGATCCCATCGTCGGTGGGCCCGAGCACTTGCAGGAGGTGATCCTCTTCTCCGGAGAGCCCTCGCGTGTGCGTCTGGGTGAGCGGACTGATCAGCGCTGATCAAGTCTGATCAGCACGAAGTGGTGTTGAAAATTTGACCCACTGTCTGGCCCCCCTACGATTCATTCGTTTCATCCCCAGTGCGTGTCCTTCTACCGGGTACCGGAAGTTTCGGTGAGGGGGGCCACGTACCCCACATCCGGGAGAACATAACCGTGGCAATTCAGGACGAACTCCCCCGTTCGAGAATCACTCTCACGTACCGTACAACCATCAACGGCGAGCCGGAGACAGTGAACCTGCCTCTGCGCCTGCTGGTGATGGGTGACTACTCGCTGGGCTCCTCCGAGGACCGCAAGGTGGATCTCGAGGCGCGCAAGCTGCGCTCCGTCAGCGGGCGCAACCTGGACGAGATGATGAAGGACATGAAGATGTCCGTCACCTTCCAGGTGCCCAACCGGGTCAACCCGGATGCCCAGGAGACGCTCGATGTCGAGCTGCCGATCAACCGGATGAAGTCCTTCCATCCGGATGAGATCGTCCACCACGTGCCCAAGCTCAAGGCGCTGCTGCTGCTCAAGCAGTTGCTGATGGAGATGCAGTCCAGCATCGACAACCGCAAGGAGCTGCGCAAGCTGGTCTACGAGATGTTCTCCAAGCCCGAGGCCCTCCAGGAGGTGCTCGCCGAGCTGAAGAGCTACGAGACCCTCAAGCTGCCCGAGCAGAAGTCCGCTTCGGCCGTTGCCCCCGCTGCCGCCTCCACTCCCGCCGCCGGCGCGAAGCCCGCGACGCCTGCCGCCACCTGAAGCTGAGGATCCGCCATGGCCGAAACCTACCTGAACAAAATCTTCAACACCGTGCGGCTCGAGCCTCCCAAGGAGGCCGCGCCGATGATCACCGACAACTTCGGCAAGGTCGCCGACGAGAAGGCGATCACCAACGAGTCGCGCTTCATGTCCGCGCTGGGCGCGCTCTTGCAGAACGTGCCGCCCGTCACCGCCGAGGACAACACCGCCCGTTTCGACAAGGGCAAGGTGTTGGACGTCATCAGCCGCATTGACCGGATGATCGACGACCAGATGAACGAGATCATCCACAACGAGCAGTTCCAGAAGATGGAGGCCACCTGGCGCGGCCTCGAGGATCTCGTCAACCACACCAACTTCAAGGCCAACATCACCATCGACATCCTCGATGTGGCCAAGGACGAGCTGGCGCAGGACTTCGAGAACAACTCGAGCAACATCTTCGCCGGTGCGCTCTTCGACAAGGTCTACATCCAGGAGTACGACCAGTACGGCGGCAAGCCTTTCGGGGCGCTGATCGGCCTGTACGAGTTCAGCTCCACGCCCGCGGACCTCACCTGGCTGCAGCGCATGGGCAAGCTGGCCAACGCGGCGCACAGCCCGTTCATCTCCGCGGTGAGCCACAAGTTCTTCGGCTGCGACACCGTGGAGGAGATGGAGGCCATCAAGGACCTGGAGGGCGCGCTGGCGCACCCCAAGTTCGGCAAGTGGAACGCGCTGCGCGACACCGAGGAGGCCGCCTACCTGGGCCTGACCTTCCCGCGCTACGTGCTGCGCCTGCCCTGGCACCCGGACAAGAACCCCTGCGACGTCCTCAACTTCACCGAGGACGCGCTGGGTGACTCGAAGAAGTACCTGTGGGGCAACTCGGCCATCCTGTTCGCCCGCAACATGGTCAAGGCCTTCGAGATCTCCGGCTGGTGCCAGTCCATCCGTGGCCCCAAGGGCGGCGGCCTCATCTCAGGCCTGCCGGTGGACACCTTCATCCTGCGCGGCCAGGACGAGATCAAGCCGCCGGTGGAGATCGCCATCCCGGACTACCGCGAGTACGAGTTCGCCCGCAGCGGCTTCATCCCGCTGGTGTACCGCAAGGGTTCCAGCGACGCGACGTTCTTCAGCACCCAGTCCTCCAAGGTCTCCAAGCGCTTCAAGGACCCGAAGGACTCGGAGAACTCGCAGCTCGTCACCAACCTGGCCTACACGTTCTCCATCACGCGGCTGGCGCACTACATCAAGTGCATCATGCGCGACAACATCGGTAGCACCGCGGATGGGGATTATATCCAGGCGCAGCTCGAGGCGTGGCTGGCCGGCTACGTCACCACCGTGTCCAACCCGGACGACTTCACGGTGCGCCGCTTCCCGTTCAAGGCCACCAGCGTCGAGGTGGAGAAGCGGGCAGGGGAGATCGGCTGGTACGACTGCAAGGTCGCGGTCCTGCCGCACATCCAGTTCGAGGGTTTGAATGTGGAGCTGATGCTGGAGTCCCGGCTCGGTTAATTTCAGGCGGGAGCTTCTCGCCACAACTCAAAGGAGAAAGCGATGCCTCAATTTTCCCGTGCCCTCGACGTGTACCAGGGCTTCAACTTCAAGAAGGACAAGCAGTCGCCGGTGGGCTACATCCTGTCGATCAACGTTGGCGGAACACCGCTGACGGCGGATCAGGAGACGATCAAGGATCCGCAGAACCCGGATCAGGTGATCTCCGACAAGGTGGTGGCGGTGCTCAACCACTACCTGTGGGAAACGGGCGTGACGGACGCCATGTACTTCTCGGGGCAGATCTCCACGGCCAACAAGCAGAAGCTGGCGGAGCTGCTCTACAAGAGCATGTCCAACGTGGCGGTGGTCTTCAAGTACGTGGTGTACGAGTACGACCCGCTGGCCAAGAAGTACTTCAAGTCCAACTTCGTCGATGCGGCCCTCAACGGCATCCTCGAGAAGAACGGGGATGAGCTGAACCTGTCGGTGGCGGACAACGAGTCCTCCGAGGTGCAGTCGCCGAAGAACTACACGTTCCAGATCGGCGTCAAGCCGCAGACGACGGAGCAGGCGGTCAACCTCGCCACGGCGGACCAGAAGAACATCTCCAAGAAGTGGGGAGTGACCGAGACGGCGGGCTAGTCTCAGAGCTTCTGACGGGGGGGACGGGGCACTCCCGGCCCCCCGCCGGAGGCAGGAGCCAACCATGCAGCGGTACAAGCTCGCACGGGTCCGCTGGCATGTGGGCCAGACGCTCCTCCCGCAGCACTTCCACGCCCAGGAAGCTGCGCTGGAGGCGGAAATCCGTCTCCATGCCTCATTGTCGGGCACGCCCGGGCACGGCTTCGCCACGCTTGCGTGGAACGAGTCGCTGCTGCTCGAGGGCAGTCTTTCCATCTCCTCCATGTCCGTGGTGACCCGTTCCGGCATCGTCATCGATGTGCCGGGCAACGCCACGCTGCCTCCCTTCTCGCTGGAGGGCACGGGCAAGTCGGAGGTGATCGTTCACCTTCACGTGCTGAGGGAGACCACCAACGCCGAGGGCGTGCGGCTGTATGCCGATGATCCGCCGGTGCTCCAGCGCGTGCTGCACAAGCTGCAACTGTCCAGCGAGCCCGTGTTCGATGGCGCGGTGGACACGCTGCCGCTGGCGATGATGACGCGGGATGATGAGGGCAAGTGGAGCGCGGTGCGGGACTGGATTCCCCCGCTGCTGCTCGTGGGCCCCAATCCCTTCCTGGACGGGCTGCTGGCGGAGCTGGAGCCGTTCCTGGACCTGGTGCGCCAGCAGTTGCTCACGCGCATCTCGGACACCTACGTGCGCAGCGACCGGCTGAACAACGCGCGCCGGGCGCTGTTCGAGGTGTACCGGCTGCAGGCGATGCTGGGGGACATGCAGCGCCAGGTCTACCCGCACCCGTACCAGCTCTTCGATGCGCTGCGCCGGCTCTACTTCGAGGCGTGCTGCTACCTGGAGATGCTCCCGGACGAGCAGATGCCGGTGTACCAGCACGATGACCTGGGCAAGAGCCTGGGCAGCTGGATGCTGCTGCTCACCCGGAGCTTCCAGCCCGAAGCCACCCGGTCGACTCACAAGCCCTTCACCTATAAGGACGGGCTGTTCATCTGCTCGCCGCTGCCGCCCGAGGTCCGGGCCGCCAACGAGCTGTACCTCCTGGTGCACCGGGGCAAGGGCAACGAGCGCCTCTCGCTCGAGGGCGTGAAGCTGGCGGGGCCCTCGCGCCTGCCCACCGTGCGCCGGGTGGCGCTCAAGGGCATTCCGTACACCCACGTGCCCTATCCCTCGTTCCCCCATGCGCTGGGGCCCGAGATCGACTGGTACCAGCTCACTCCCGGCGAGGAGTGGCAGCAGGCGCTGCGCGAGGACGGCATGGCCTTCTACGTCACCCCGGCCCTGAAGGGTGCGCACGTCTCGCTCTTCTGGAGGAAGACGTGAGATGGCGCGCGCTCCCTTCCTCGACAAGTTCAAGAGCCGCAAGTCCGAGCACGGGGTCCGCAACAGCCTCGCGCATGTGATGAGCAACATCGAAGCCATCCTGAACACCAAGCAGGGCTATGGCTTCTTCCGCCATGACTTCGGGCTGGGGGACTACACCGCCAAGTTCGGCACGCGGGATCTCATCGAGACGCTCACGCAGGAGATCATCGAGGAGATCACCCAGCACGAGCCGCGCCTCAAGGAGGTCGAGGTGGAGCTGCGGGGGCGCGACAGCGCGCTGCGGGTCCACTTCGGCATCAAGGGCCTCTTCAATGGGGAGCGGTGCAAGCTGCGCCTGCTCTTCCACACCGTGAGTGGCCAGGTGCAGGTCGAGGAGGACACGTGAGGGTGCCGGAGTTTTCGGACCGGCTTGTCCTCGGGCTCACGGTCACCGTCGGCGGCACCGCGCATACCATCCCGCCAGGTGACATCCGGGCCTTCGAGCTGAACCTGTGGAGCTGGGGCCTGGAAGGCCACGTGGAGTTCCTGGTCGCTGACAACAAGGCCTCCGGGGGCAAGCAGAAGGACGAGCTGCTGGCGGACTTTCTCAAGCCGGACCTGGGCGAGGTGTCGCTGGAGGTGAAGGCCGCCGTCACCGACACCGCGACGAGGCCGACCATTACCTCGTTCAAGGTGAAGGGCCTCATCGTCGACAAGACGCTCGAGGAGCTGCCGGCCAACACGGTGCGTGGCTCACCGCTGCTCTTTCGCCGCTACGGCGTTCATTTCCGGGACGCGGCGCGGCTGCTGTGGAGCCAGCACTACCCGTGCGTGCTCTACACCAGCAAGTCGCTCAAGGACGTCTTCGACGCGCACAAGGGGGAGAAGATCTCCCTGACGTATGACTGGAGCGCGGACCTGGACGTCACCCGGCCGCAGATCTTCCTCGGGCTGGATCCCGAGTCGGGGGCGAGCTTCTACGACTTCCTGCTCTGGTACATCGACACCCGCAACGGTGTGCTGAGCTACGACTACACGGCGCAGGGCTACAAGCTCACCGCCGCGAAGGATGCAACGGGCACGCCCATCAACCTGCGCCCTGAGGACGTCGCGGCGGTGCAGGTGGTCTTCCCCGAGGTCATCCGTCACGACGTGACGGTGCTCAACTCCTATACGGAGGGGGCGACGACCGCGCCCATCACCCAGGAGAAAGCGGTCTCGGGCATCCGCCAGGACATTCTGCTGAGCACCCCCATCACTGATGAGGTGGATGCGCGCAAGACGTTGGAGACGGCCCGCCTCAAGCTTCGCGGTCAGGAGGTGGAGCTGGCCTGGCGCCGCTTCCCGGCCATTGCCTTCGCACCCGGCTCACTGGTGAAGCTGGCCAGCGGGCAGGGCTGGGCGGCCGCGGGCGTGCCCGCCACCGAGACCTTCCGCGTCCGGTCCCTGTACCTGCGCGGCCAGGCGCTCGAGCCGGGTCCCGAGCCGGAGCACATGGAGCCCAACGCCGGCTATCGCCTGACGATGAGCAGCCGGCTGGAGCTCAAGGACGAGAAGTACGTCGAGCTGCCCGAGTACACCGCGCCCCGTTACCCCCGCTATGTCGAGGGGAAGATCGTCAGCGAGGTGGGCGAGGACGCGGACGAGACGTGGCAGGCGTACACCGACTCGGCCACGTCGGTGGACAGCTACAAGGTGAAGATTCCCCTGTGGGAGAACCAGATCATCACCGTGCCGTTCAACCCCAACCTGCTGCCCGGGCACTTCTACTTCCCAGCTTATAAGAACGAGCGGGTACTGGTGGCGCTGGACTTCCAGCGCTCGTGGCTCAAGCGGTTCATCGACTGGCGCGCCGGGGCCCGGATGCCGTCGGATGGGCAAGGCGTGCATCTGCTCATGGGCAAGACGACCAAGAGTGGCACGTCGATGAAGCACTTCTACGAAGAGGCCAAGCCGGTGTTCCTGCTGCAGCGCACCAACGAGAAGGACACGGCGAAGATCGAGGTCAAGGAAGGCACGATGCTCATCCAGGTGAAGGAAGAGCCGTAGCGCCTGGCCAGGAATTAGGTCCCGCCCGAAAGCCGGGTTCTCATGCGGGGCATGGGTACGCTGGTCTGCAAGATCGAGCTGGACAAGGTCAAGGGCATCACCGTCACGGTGGAGAACGCCGACGGGAAGATCACCCAGACGATGCACATGGACGGCACCAGCATCACCACCAAGGTGGCGGGCCAGTCCGATACCAGCACCATCGTCCAGAAGGCTGACAGCATCGTCGTCACGGTGAAGGACTACACGCTCGACGCCGAGACCATCACGATGAAGTCCTCGAAAGCCTCGAAGTGGACGAGCCAGGACGTGCTGGAGCTGACCAGCACCAAGGACATGAAGTTCACCTCGAGCGCCAAGCTGACGCAGAGCGCCACTCAGGACGCCAAGCTGTCCTCCAGCGCCAACGTCAACGTGGAGGCCACCGCCAACCTGACTCTCAAGGGCATGAAGGCGGCGATGTCCGCCACGGGCGGTGAGGCCAAGGTGGACGGACTGACGCTCAAGCTGAGTGGGCAGACCCAGGCGGAGATGGACGGAGCGATGACCAAGGTGTCGGGCTCGGGAAAGCTGGACCTGGAGTCCAGCGGTCTGGCCAACCTCAAGGGCTCGATGACCACCGTGGGTGGGAGTTTGGTGAAGCTGGGTTGATGCGGCCCCAGCGCCGGGAGCGTGGATCGTGAAGGACTTTTCGGAGCGGATTTACCTCGACTTCCTCGCCGAGCTGGATGGGCTCGAGCGTTTCCGGCAGCGTTTTCAGGAGCGCCACCCGGCCGCTCCGCTCGACCGCGAGGACCCGGACGTGCGGCGCCTGATGGAGGCGATGGCCTTCTTCTCGGTGCAGACACGGCACGCCACGCTGCACAACCTGCGCTCCACCTGGCGGCGGCTGTTCTCCGGCTTCTTCGACTTTCTGCTCGAGCCCGTGCCCGCCATGGGCATGGTCCAGGCCGTGCCCACCGAGAAGATGGTCGAGCCGGTGGTGCTCTCCCGCGGCACCGAGGTGCGGCTGAGCCCCGCCGAGGGAGTGGCAGGGTCCTTCCGTCTGCAACGAGACCTGAGGGTGCTGCCCATCTTCCTGGAGCGCACCGAGGTCATCCCCCAGGTCCGCAGCGGCTACCGGCTCATTCTCACCTTCGAGTCCCGTTTCCCGCGGCGGGATGCCATCGACGTGCTCAGCCTGCACGTGCGCCACCTCGACGAATACCGGCCCTCGCTGGCCGTGTTCCACGCCCTGCGCAAGCACCTGCAGCAGGTGAGCGTGGTGTACGACGACATGGCGGATGAGCACTCCTCGGGCGCGCAGTGCGAGGTTTCGTTCTCCCGCGCGCCGCCGGCGCCGGATGACTCGGCCGTCTACGCGCACCCCTTCCAGCGCTTGCGCTCGTTCTTCCAGTTCCCCGAGCAGCAGCTCTTCGTGCACGTGAAGGTGCCCCAGGCCCGCAAGACGTGGAGCCGGTTCTCCCTGTGCTTCGACCTGACCAAGGACTGGACGGTGGGCCGCACCCACCACCCGGACTTCTTCCAGCTGTTCGCCGTGCCCGTGGCCAACCTCAAGGCCGAGCCGGCCCAGGTCATCGTCGCGGATGGCACCCGCGCCGAGCACCCCATCCTGAGCATGAGCGCCGGGCGCGAGTTCACCCTGCACTCGGTGACGGGGGTGTACGAGATGAGCAAGTTGGGGCTGTCGCCCCTGCGCCCGGCCTTCCTGCCGGGCAAGGGCGCCAGCTACGAGGTGGACGAGACGATGGGCAGCGACCTGCGCCCCCGTCAGAGCCTCATCGTCCGCATGCCCGAGGCCTTCACCGCGCCGCGCAAGCTGGTGGTCGAGGCGCTCTGGCACCAACCGCAGTTCGCCGCGCAGGCCGCCGGCCGCGTCGACGTGAGCCTGCCCAGCCGCCACATCGAGGGCATGAACTGGCAGATGGTGGGCGGCATTCAGCCCCACCGCGACAGCCCGCTGCGCGACGACGTGAACGCGCTCACCCAGCTGCTGGCCTGGAAGGCCAAGGCGACGCTGGACCGGGACGAGCTGGTGGCGCTGCTGGCCTACCTGGGCACGCCCAACGAGAGCCCCTTCCGCCGCGCCATCCCCTGGCTGAAGGACGTGTCGGTCACCACCGTGCCAGACAGCGCCATGCAGGGCTCTGGCATCCGGCATGCCTATGAGGTGACACTGGAGCCCTTCGAGGCCACCTTCGAGCCGCTCGTCGTCTGCTTTCTTGATCAAGTGCGGGAACTGCTCGATGTGTGGAACAACGAGGCGACGGTGGATCTGCGGGCCAACGTCGCTGGAGTTGGGCCCCTCCCGCTCGCCATGGCGTCATGAAGCTCGGGTACTGGCAAGCCATCCTCGCGACGCACCGTAAGGTGCGCGCGCTGCTCGACCGGGTACTCCCGGGCGAGGTGGTGCCCACCGCGCGGCGCATGCAGCCCCGGGTCGGCCTGGAGGCCATGAACCAGGTGGGCCAGCAGATCCTCATCGAGCTCGAGGGCCTCAAGCTGGCGCTGAGCTCCGACTTCCGCACGGACGAGGTGGACGAGCTCGTCCGCCCGCTCTGCTTCCTCTTCGATGAGATGGTGCTGCGGCGCCTGTCGGACGTGGAGCAGCCGCTGTGGCCGCTGCTGCAGCAGCAGCTCTTCCTGGTCGACTCGGGAGGAGACCTCTTCTACGAGTTCGCCGATGAGCGGCTGCGGCGGCCGGACACCCCCGCGCTGGTCTTCGAGGTGCTGCACTTCTGCCTCGCCTCGGGCTTCACCGGCCGCTACGTGGGCCAGCCCTCCAAGGTCCGTGAGTACAAGGAGCGGCTCACCGCGCGGATTCCCAAGCCGGAGCCCGTTCCCGCTCCCGCGCCGGTGGCCCCGGTGGAGCAGCCCACGGTCTACGAATTCCCCTTCCGGTACTACCTGACGACCGGTTTCGTGATTGTCTCGCTGCCGGTGGTACTGTGGTGGCTCTCGAACTGAGGGCCAGCGATGAGAGAGCCGAGCGCGCCCGCACATGTGGAAGGCGCCCCCGACAGGACTGCGGTGGCACCGGCGGCGTTGCTGAAGGCACTGTCGCAGGCCGTCGACGGCGAGCTCGGCTCGCTGCGTGAGGGCGTGGCCCCCCTGCTGGACGGCGTGGGCCAGGGGCTGGCGGTGCTCTACCCGGAGCCGGGAGCCGAGCAGTTGCCGCCCAAGCAGCAGGAGGCCCAGCGCGAGAAGCTGGCCAAGACGCTGGATGAGCTGGAGGACGTTCTCGAGGCGCTGCAGCTGGCCGCGCGATCGCGTGGGCAGGGCGCGGGGAGCCGGGGAGGAAGCTGACGGTGGAGGCGCGCCAGAACATCTGGACGGCGGTGCAGCCGCACCTCGGGTGGATCCTGGCCGTGCTGGGAGTTCTGCTCGTCGTGGCGCTGGCCGTGGGCGTCTGGTGGTGGCTGCGCAAGAAGCGCGGCCCCGAGGTGCCTGGCGCGCAGCGTCCCCTGGACAGCGGCCGGCTGGTGGGCATCCGCAAGCGCTTCCTCAACGGGTTGCCGTGGCGCTACCGCGCCGCCGTGATGGACTTCCCCACGCTGGTGGTGCTCGGGCCGGCGGGCAGCGGGAAGACGAAGCTGATTGATCTCGACGTGGACTGGCGGCGGCAGGCCAACCAGTTCATGCCCAGCTACACCGACGACCCGTTGATGCAGATCTACTTCGGGCCGGACGTGGTGGTGCAGGAGCTGTCCGCACCGCTGCTCGAGGATGGTTCGGCGCAGGCGCGCACCGCGCTGCGCAAGCTGTGGCGGGCCACCTTCGGCAAGCTGGGGCGCGGGGTGGTAGTGGTGGTGCTGGACGTGCGCTGGCTGGTGGAGACGCCGCCGGACGACGTGCGGCGCGTCACCCAGCTGCTGCGCGGGAAGATCAACCTCATCGCCGAGGTGCGCAAGGAGCCCATCGAGACGCGGCTGTGTCTGACGCACATGGACACGTTGCCGGGCTACGCGGACTTCGCGCAGCTGCTGCGCAAGAACGGCGTACCGCTGGACCTGGAGGTGCCGCAGCGGGGCGAGGAGGAGCGCCTGGCCACGGCCCTGCAGTCGATGGAGAAGTACCTCGCGCTGGGGCTGACCTCGCTGCCGGTGGATGCGTTCGAGCGGCTGGAGGCGTTCTACTCGCGCGGGGGAGAGTCCTTCAAAGCCCTGTCGCGCTTCATCGCCGCGCTGTGGGAGGGCGGGACGCTGGCGTTCCCGCCCAGGCTCACCCGGGTGTACCTGTCGTCGCCCACGCCCGAGGCCCGGGCCTCGGGCACCCTGGCCGTCGCGCCCGAGAAGAAGACGCAGTTCCTGCAGAAGAACTACCGGTGGGTGCACCTGAGGCGCTGCGCCATCGCCCTCGCGGTGTGCGCCGTTCCGGTGCTGGCCGCGTACGGCAACTTCTACCTCAAGCTCCAGGAAGCCCAGCGGCGGATGGTGGCGTTCAATGACACCGTCTCGCATCTGAAGAAGCAGCACCAGCGGGTCGAGGGCGCCGTCATCGAGGGGCAGGCCGACAAGGTGATGGAGGCGATGGATGGGCTGCTCAACTCGGAGGGTTACTGGCCGCTGCTGAGGCGCAGCTTTAAGGACGAGCGCGCGAAGCTCAGCGCGAACCTGGCCGAGATCATCCGCGAGGCCTACCTGCGGCCCATGCTCCAGAGCTGCCAGACGCAGTGTGTGGAGTGTGGCTCGAGCATCCCGGGGTGTCTGGCGGTGGGCGCTGGCGCCCAGGGCCAGGCCGCTCAGGCGGACAGCTGCGGGTATGAGAAGGCCTGGTGCCGCCCGGAGCTGATGCTGCACGTTCAGGCGCTGCTTTACGCGTCGAACCAGGACGAGCTGGGCAAGTTCGTGCTGCGCAGCCTGCACTCCGAGCAGAAGGGCACGTGGCGTGCGTCCATGGCCAAGGCCCTGGGGGCAGGCGCTCCCACGCGCGAGCGCAACTGGATCGATGCCCTGGAGCTGCACGAGCCGATGATCTTCGACTACATCCTCGCCAGCGCGCGGCCCTGGCGCAGCGGCTCACCTGACGAGTTTGACACTGACGAGGGCTCGGAGGGGAAGCGCTCCCGCGAGGAGGACCTGGACTGGGCCCGCTGGCCCTTCCAGGGGCTGACGACCCAGGGGCAGATCGCCCACTGGCGTACGCACTTCACCCGGCTTCAGGCGTGGATCGACAGCGATGAGCTCGACATGGAGCAGTGGCGATCGCTCCAGAAGGAGCGGCATGAGCTGAAGCGGATCCTGGCCGATCAGCTGCTGCTGCAGGCCTCCGCCCGGAAGATCATCGACCTGCTCAATGCCTCGCAGGCCGAGGTCAACAAGGACACGTTCGTCGGAATCGACAGCACCCTGGAGGCGCTCGACTGGACGGCGAAGCACCGGGCGGAGATCGAGGGCGTGCTGCAGCTGGAGGCGGCCACCGATGAGGCGCTCGAGGCCGCCGAGAAGATGAGCCCCGCGCAGCTGCTCACGCAGGCAGAGGGGCTGTTCGAGGCCGGCACGGATGCGTTCGCGATCGAGTTCGCGGTGCCGAAGCGGGAGTTCCGGTTCGTTCCGGCCGAGGTCTCCAGGCAGCTGCTGCGCAAGTACCTGCAGCGGCTGGACAGGACGGATCGGCTCGCCTTCGACGCGGCCCGGCAAGCCCCGGGCACGGCGGTGGCCGGCATGTCGGTGGCTGGCATGACGGTGCTGGCGAAGGCGACGGAAGAGGGGTTCGAGGACGCGGGCGGAGAGGCGGTGCCCTCGGGCCAGGTGGTCAGCCGCGTGGTGTTCGACGCCGAGGTCAAACCCCTGGTGGACGAGTTCACGGAGCTGATCGCCAAGTCCAAGCTGACGCAGGAGGAGGCCGCCAAGCGCGAGGCCTACGTGCTGGGCAAGGTGACCGACTTCGCCGAGCGCTACCGCCGGGGAATCTTCGCCACCTACCGCGACTACCGGCTCACGGCGGACAAGAGCAACCTGTCCAACCAGCTCAGCACGCTGGTGCAGCCCTCCTCTCCGCTGGTGGAGATGCTGCGCGAGGTGACGCACCGGGCCAGTGTCGGGCCGCTCGACGGGCGCCTGTATGCGCCGCTGCGCGATGGGGTGGCGCCCTTCAAGCCCATCGTCCAGCTGATGACGCCGGACAAGGATGGCAACTACCCGGCACTCGGCCAGTACATCACCCTCGTGGCCCAGCTTCAGGGGGAGATCACCGGCATCAAGCCCGCGGGGACGAAAGCCCCCGCGAAGGGCGCCGAGGCCAAGGCGGGCAAGGAAGAGGCCGAGGGCGAGCCTCCGGGCACGCAGCTCGCGGAGCTGCTCTCGCCCCTGGCCCGTGCTTCGCTGTCCATGCTGCTGGAAGAGGAGGGCTCCTATCTCAACCGGGTTGATGCCTGGCTCGATCAGCAGGGTATCCTGGGAGAGTTCCGCAAGCCGTTCCGTCAGCCGTTCCTGCTCGCGCGCAACATCGGGCGTGAGGAGCTCGAGCAGGTGCTCAAGGAGGAGTGGACGGCGGAGTACAAGCGGGTGCTGGAGCCGCTGCTGAAGCGCTACCCGTTCAATCCGGACGCGCAGCAGGAGATTGATCCGGCCGAGCTCGCGGTGCTGCGCCGCAAGGACGGCGAGTTCTGGCAGTTCATCAACCGGGTGATGTCGCCCATCATCGTCGAGCGCGGCTCGGATTGGACGGTGCGAACCCCGCTGCGCAGCCGGGTGCTGGTGCCGCAGCGCATGGTGAGCACGCTCAACCAAGTGTCCCGGCTCTCGCGCATCCTCTGGGATGACGAGGGCAAGCCGATGCCGATCAGCCTGCAGGTGAGGCCGCTGCCGCTGCCTCGGGCCCCCACGCCGGGCGACTTCGTGACGATGTCCTACTTCAAGTGCGGGGCGGCCTCGTCCTTCGGGTTCAACCAGAGCCCCACCTGGCAGGAGTTCCCGGTGAGCTGGTGGGATCAGCGCACGGCCTCGCTGGGCGTGGAGCTGCGCTCGCCGGTGCGTGACGGCAAGAGGTACCGCACGGTGGAGATGGCGAATTCGTCGTGGAGCTGCTTCCGGCTGCTCGACCTGGGCAGCTTCACGGACGAGCAGAACATGGTGTGGGCGCTGCCTGGGCCCGACGGAGACGTGAGCGCTCAGGAGCTGGAGGTCAGCTTCGGCCTGCGGGGTGAGCCCTGGGCCGCGTTCCGGAGGAATGCGAAGTGAGCACCGCAGGACGGTGGCCCGCGGCAAGGCTCATCGGATGGCTGTTCGCGGCGCTGCTCGCAAGCGGCTGCGCGCCGACGCACTTCACGGTCAACGTCACGTCACCGCCCGGCGCGAACCAGGGCCGCCCGCTCTACATGGTCGTCCGCGCGGTGGACTCCAAGCAGTACATGGTCGAGACCTATGCGGACGTCGCGGCCAAGGTGGTCAACCCGGACGACATGGTGCTCCAGACGACCGTGGTGTACCCCGGTACAGTGAAGCGCGTCCGGGTGAAGATGCCTCCGGAGATGCCGGTGGCGATCTCGTTCCTCTTCACCACGCCCGATGGGGCCTGGCAGCAGCTACTCGATGTGCCGGTTCCCGAGCGGATCGATCTCGAGCTGCAAGAGAACCGCATCCGGACGGAGAGCACCTCGACCTCCAAGCCGTTTCAGCCTCCGGACAAGATGCCGGCGGCGCCCAAGGCCCCCAAGGTTCCCGAAGCCCCCAAGGCCCCCGAGGCTCCCAAGATGCCGGAGTTGGGCGGGAAGAAGTAGGCGGAGCGGGGCTTCTCAGCGCTGCGAGTTGAGCTGGGCCGCGAGCGCGTTGAGCGCCGAGTTCATCTGCGTGCGGGCCGCCGCCAAGGGCTGGCTGTACAGGGAGCCGTTCTGGAGGCTGGCCTCCAGGGTGTCAAAGGGGGAGAGGAGCTGCTCGCGGGCCGAGGTGATGCGGCCAGAGAGTCCCTGAAGCTGAGACTGTCCTCCCTCCTTCAGGGTGGAGGCTTGCGCCGAGAAGCCCGCGAGCGCCTGGTCCACCTGGGCCGTGAGGGTGGCTTCCAGGCGGGTTCTGGCCTGCTTCACTCCATTCAGGGCCGTGCCCACGGAACTCTCCGCCGAGCCGAGGCCGGTATTCACCTGTCCCTGGGCGGAGGTGATCTGGCCCTCGGCGGCCGACTTCACCGCCGCCATCTGGTCCACGGCCGCCTGAGTCCCGCTGCCGATGCTCGCATCGAGCGTCGAGAGCTGGGTCTGGACCTGGGTCTTCAAGCTCTCGACCCGGCTGGCCACCTGCTGCTTCATGGTGGTGATCTGCTGCACCGCCTGGGTCTTGGCGGTGCCGATCTGTTGGACCACGGCGGCCACGGCCTGGTCGATCTGCGCTCCTGCTTGCTCGATGCCCTGGAGGATCGACTGCTTGAGGGTGGTGATCTGCTGGCTGATCTGCTGCGTCGCCGTGTCGAGCTGCTGCAGGGCCTGAGACTGGACGGTGTCCACCTGGGTGACGATCTGCTCCTGCACCGTCTGCAGCTGCGTGGCGACCTGGCCGGAGAGGGTCTCCAGTTGCGTGGAGATCTGGGTGACCGCCTGGGTGATGGCCTGAACCGCCGGGTTCACCAGCGGCTTGGGCAGGTCCGCAGCGGGAATGGCGTCGAGCATCGTCATGGCGCGCTCGAGGAGCGACTCCAGTGAGCCGATGATGGTCTGGAACACCGTCTGAATCTGCTCGAGCAGGGGAGGCAGGGCCTCGAAGAGCGCCATGAGCTGCTTCTTCAGCGTGGAGATCTGCGCCATGAAGGCGTCCAGCGTCTCGAACGCGGCATTGAGGGTCTGCTGGACGGTGGCGCGGATCGACGCCAGGGTCGTGAGCGCTCCCTTCACCAACTGGTCAATGGCGCTTCCCACCTGGGTGATGAGCGCGTCAATCTGCTTCGAGACCTGATCGATGAGCGCCGCCACCGCCTCGATCTGTCCACGCACCGTGCTCACCTGCGTGGTGATGGTCTGGTTGAGCGTGTCGAGCGCACCGCCTGCCTGCTCACGTCCCACGGTGAGGGACTCGCCGACGGTGGTCTCCAGGGTGTCGATGAGGCCCGTGATGGTCGCCGCGGCGCTCTTGACCTGGTTCCGGATGGGGCTCAGCTGCGCGAGGAGCAGGTCCACCTGCTTCGTGGCCTCCGCCTTCGCGGTCTTTCCCGCCGCGCTGATCTGCTTGTGGAGGGACTCCAGGGCGCTGAGCGGCTCCTGGGTTGCCGTGTCGATGGACTTCGTCAGCTGGGCCGCTTGCCCGCTCGCGGTCTTCCGGAGCGTGGAGACCTGGCCGAGTGCGGAGCTGGTCACGGCCGTGAGCTGTGCGGCGGTCGCTTGAAGGTTCTGGGTGAGCTGGGCGCGGGTCTGCTCAATCAGCGCCTTGCCCTGGGCGCGGCGGTTGGCCGCGAGCCCCGCGGCGAGGGCATCACAGCGCTGGCCGGCCTCCTGGTTCAGGGCCTTCAGCTCTCCCTGGTAGGGCTCCTCCGCGCTCCGGGCGGTCTCCTCCAGGGACTCCGAGCGAGCCGAGACCTCGGAATTCAGCGCCTCGGCGTCCTTTCGGATCTGATTGGCGGCGGACTCCAGCTCCTTCCGGAGGTTGAGCACCTCCTTCGCCGCGTCATCGAACCGTGCCCACAGCTCCTTCATCAGGGCTTCAGCTCCTTCAGCTCCGCGTCCAATGCATCAATCTGCTTCGTGAGCCCGGTGAGGGTCTTCTCGACCTGGGGGCGCATGCCCGCGATGGTCTTCTCGAGGCCGGCGGTCAGGGCCTCGATCTCCGAGCGGGCCGCTTCGATGCGCGCGCTGACGCCCGAGCCGAATGTCTCCAGCTCTCCTTTGATGCCCTCGACCGCGCCGCGCAGTTCCTTCATCGCATCCTCTGTGGTCCGTGCCCTACCGGAGCTGCTCCAGTGCGGCCTTGGCGTCCGAGGCCGCGCTGCCCAATGGGGCTGAACGCCCTTCCAACCCGCTCAGTGCCCCCTGAAGCTCGGAGCGGGCCGCCGCCACCTGGGAGGAGACTTCCGCTTCCGCAGCTTCCAGCGCGGCCGCGGTCTCCGCCATCGCACCCGAGATCTTCGAGTTCACCGCCGCCATGGAGCCCTTGTACGCGGCGGTGGCCTGGGCCATGGCGCCGCTCACCCCGGCCGCCAGATCCCCTTTGGCCGTCTCGACCTGCGGAGTCACGTCGTAGGTGGGCGTGGAGGTGCCTCCGCCGGGCTCCTCCTTCGTCTGCATCAGCAGCGTGCCCTCGGCGATGCGGAGCGTCTCCGTGTCCTTCTCGAGCACGCGGTGCATCCGCCACACCGGCTTGTTGTCCTGGTAGTCGTGGGTGAGCGACGTCTGGTTCGTCTTGTTCTTCCCCAGCAGGATCTGGTCCCCCTGGCCATCCTGGGGTGTCCGCACGTTCTCGCCCCAATCCAGGTAGCGGTAGAGCGAGGCCCGGTCGAAGTAGAGCGCCAGCAGCACCCGCTCGTTCTTGTATGGGGGGTAGAAGAACTCGCCCGGGAAGTGGATGGGCTCCGCCGGGACGCTCACGATCTTGTTCCACAGAGGCACCTGCACCCGGTACGTCTTTACCGAGGTCTTCTTGTCCTCCAGGAACAGGTAGATGCGGTCATTGGCCTCGCCGCCGGGGCTGTGGACCTTGCCCTCGACGTAGATGGGGTAGCGCGGTGGGCGATAGGGCGGCTGCTCGGCCACCGGATCTGTCTTCTGTTCCAGCCGTGTGACGAGGTCGACCTGGTAGCCCGTGTTGGGATCCAGCGGCCCGTGGTGCGGCTCTGGATCGCGGGCCGTGGCTTCGAGCGCCACCTCGACCACCCGGAGCGCCTCGCCGGAGCCTTTCAACTGAGGGCTCCAGGTGGGGCCTTCGAGCTGGACCAGCGCGCCCGGGTAGAAGTCCACCGTGGGAAACTTCCGGAACGTCAGCCGGAACTGCCGCTGCCGCACGCGCAGGCGCCCCTGCTCCACGGACTTCCGCTGCTCGGCCTCGTCGGCAATGGGCGTGCGCACCAGCCAGTCGCGCCGGATGCCGGCCACCGCCTGCTCCTGCTCCAGGTCCACCGTGGTGGCCCCCTCGGAGAAGGAGTTCAGCACCCGGCTGGCGTGACGGATGACGGGCGGCAGCAGCAGCTCCGTGCGGTCCACCTGGTCGCGGCTGAGGTTCTTGGCCGTGCCCCCCGCGGGCTTGCTTTTCGAGAGCGTGTACTGGTTCTGCTGGCTGTCGTAGGTCCACACCCCATCCCGGGTGTCGACGAACCACTGGACGAAGTCGTAGAAGTGCGCCGGCCGGTCGTCCGCGCCCACCCCGAGGCAGATCATCGGCAGGGTGGCGTCCAGCGCGTCCCAGTCGTAGGCGAGCGTGATGGCCTCGGTCTTGTGCGCATTCAGCACGTCCGAGAGCTTCTTCGCGGTGTGCAGCTCGACGGGGCGGTGCTGCCGCCAGAGCACCTGGGCCGGGTCCGCGAACTCCAGGGTGTAGCGGCGGAAGCTGCGCGCCTCGCCCTCGAGCGTGCCGTGGGTGGCACCCCCCATGGAGCGGGTGCGCGCCAGGCCCTGGACCACCAGCGGCGCGGGCGCCGTATCCGGCACGTGGTACACGCCGGAGATGGCCAGCCGCACCTTGATGAGGTCCGGCTCCCGGAAGGCCAGCAGCAGCGGAGCATCCGCCTTCTCCAGGGCGGTCCAGAACGTCACCGAGGCGGTGAAGCCGTGGCTGGAGAGCCGCACCGAGGCGTGTTTGATCTGCCCTCCCGGAATGGAGAAGGCCTGCTCACCCACGGTGAGCGACAGCTCCAGCTTCAGCCTCTCCTGAAACGACATGAAATCCGCCCGGAAAATCCCGTGTCAGGGACGGCGCGGTGGCCGCGTCACTGGAAGCGTAGGCGAGGTTGACGACGGCGCAAGCCTGAGACCTCGCGAATGACCTTGAAGCGCCCGGCCGGAGAGGCCTTACAAGCCCAATGTTGGTTCGAATCCAACTTCCCCCACTTATGGGGGAATAGCCTAACGGTAAAGGCAATCGACTCTTAATCGATCAATCCACGGCTTCCCCACTCGGGCGTTTCAAAATTTTCTTCTGACGAATTCGCGTCCGGCCGAAGAGGCCATACAAGCCCAAGGGATCTTGAGGTCGCCGGTTCGAATCCGGCTCTCCCGACCATGCCGGGAGATAGCTCAGTCTGGTAGAGCGCGAGACTAAAAAAAGGGCTTCTTCACTCGGGCGCATACTTCGGGGAGACTGCCGCAAGGAGGGTCTCCCCCACATGGCCAACCCGCGCAACCCGCCGCTGTTACCCGAGGCCCAGCTGGGCCCCGCCGAGAAGTTGCTCGACCTGGTACTGAGCTCCTCGGCGCACCTGTGGCACAACCGCCCCGGCCTCAACGTCCGCAACGTCTGGCAGCCCGCGCCCCGCAGCCGCACCGCGGCGGTGCCCGCCAACGCGGTGCGCATTCCGCCCGGGCTCTTCGTGCCGGCCGCCGTGAACCTCTACCGGCGCCTGCTGGAGATCTACCAGCTCAACCAGGACCTGATGGCGCACTTCGCCTCGTACGCGCTCACCCAGAC
>DASVVJ010000537.1:0-10646 GCA_036389955.1 Myxococcaceae bacterium | reverse complement strand
TGCGCGCGGACAGGCGGGTGCGGCCATCTTCGTACAGCTCCGTCAGCCCGGTCACCCTACCCGCCGCATCCTTCTCCAGACGGAAACGGAGCACGTCCCTGCCATCGTCGAGCATGAGGATGTCCGCGGTCATCGGGACAGCCCGGAGCCTGGGGCCACTGGGGTCCCACTGGTACCAGAGCGAGCCATTCTCGTAGCTCAGCTTCCTCATCCCATAGGTGCCCGCGATGGCCTTGAGCACCTCGGCGGCCAACGTCACCGGCCTGGCGAGCGCCTCCTGCTTCTGGATGGACCAGTCCAACTGCTGCTTCCGCGCATCGTTCCTGGCCTGCGCCCGCAGCTTCTTCAGCGCGTCCAGGTGAGCGGTCTCCAGCGCCTTGTCCGCCGGGATCTGAATGTCGGGCGCCACGCCGGTGCCTTCCCAGTTGGTGCCGGTGATGGGATTCACCGCGCGCCCGAAGGGAATGACGGCATTCAGGCGCACGTCGGCAAGAGAATGAAACTCGACCGGATGAGCCCCGCCCCCGGTCGTCTCGCCGACAAGGGTCGCCCGCTTGAGGTTCTTCAGATTGTAGGAGAACTCCTCCGCCGCCGAGAACGTGCGCTGGCTGGTGAGCACATAGAGGGGCACCTGGCTCATCCGCTTGCCGGCCACGTGCGCGGAGGTCCAGAACTGCTGCGTGGTGTTCCCCTTGCGGATGTAGAAGCTGTTGAGGTGCTTGGGCCCGTCGAAGAAGTAGCTGGTGAGGAACTGGACCATCGACGGATCGCCCCCACCGTTCTTCCGCACATCGATGATCACCGCATCGGCGTTGGCCAGGAAGTTCATGGCGGCGATGGCGGTCTCCCCGGCCAGCTCCGCGCCGACGAAGCCGCGCAGGTCCAGGTAACCCACGTTGCCCGAGAGCCGCTCCACCTTCTCGAAGCCGAAGTTCCTGGACGCCAGTTGGCGGCGCTCCTCCTCGCGAGCAGCCGGATCAGCGGGGCCATTGGAGTCTCTTCCCGGGGGCGGCGGCGGCGCGTAGTGAATGTTCAGGTGCTTGTCCTTGCTCACCTCGCGCAGATCCCGGGTCAACGCTTCAGCCAGATCGGCCGAGTTGCCCAGCTTGTCGTAGGCGCCCGTCTTCAGCTTCTGGCGGAGGCTTGCCTCCATCTTCTTGGCCACGTCCGGGAAGACATAGTGCTCGTTCAGCGCCGCGCACACGCGATCCACGATCTTCACGCGCATCGCCGCGTCCACCGGCTCGCCCATGGCGCGCGCCGGCTGCGCCTGAGCGGCGCCCGAGAGCATCAGCATCGCCGCTGACAGAAGCGCCCCCAAAACCTGGAGTTGCTTACCGGCCTTCTTGCCTCTTGCTGCCTTCATTCTGAGCCCCCCTTGTTTGCCGCTGCTCCGAATATGGACGCGCGCGTTATTCCCGGGCTCGCGTTTCCGAGCCCAGGAGCAGGGTACCAACCAGTGTGAGGAAGCCAAGCACGAGCAGCATCGGCTGGAAGCGGGGGTCACTGAGCGTCAGGAAGCTCATCCCCAGCAAGCCCACGCCCACCAGGAGGAGCCAGGACTTCATCCCGATACGAAGGGCCTTGTTGCCCTCACTGTGGCCCAGCACGAGCAGCAAGGCGGGGATGAACGTCGTGCAGACGATCAAGAGGAGAGGCATCAGCACGGAGGGCTCGTCCCCGGAGTCAGACGAGTATCCATACCCAGGACCGTAAGCACCCTTCATCGGAAGGGAGCGGACGTGGCTCATGAAGCCCAGCTCCATCAGGCCGGTGAGGACGAGCACCGCCAGTCCCACCTTCCTCTTGCCGGTGAGGAGGACACTGGAGGCGGACGCTTCGGCTTTGTGCTCAGGGCTTTGCAAGATGGGGCGGAGCTTACCGCAGCTCCGCGCCCCATCAGGAACTGCACGAGAGCGCCGAGCAGCCCGGCTTCGAGCGTGCCCAGTCGGGCCGCTTGGCCGCGTACGCCTCGCGCCCCGGCTGCTCGTCGAAGGGCCGCCGCATCACGTCGAGCAGCAGCTTCACCTTCGAGTCATCTCCCGCGTAGGCGGCGTCGATCGCCTCCTGGGCCAGGTAGTTGCGCAGCACGTACTTCGGATTCACCGCGTCCATCCGGCGCGCCAGCTCCGCGGGCTCCGCCGCGTCCCCCCTGGTGCGCTGCCACCAGGACTGCAGCCACTGGAGCCCCTTGGCCAGGTGGCTCTCGCTGGGCTTCTTGTAGCAGGCCTCGCGCAGCACGGCCGGGAACTCGCTGGGCACCGCGGGCTCCGTCACCACGCGCGACAGGCCGCGGAAGAAGAGCGTCATGTCCGTCTCCTCCTCCGCCAGCCACTGGAAGCACCCGTTCACCAGCGCCACGTCCTCTTCCGTCTCGAGCGAGGACAGGCCCAGCTTCGCCGCGAACCGGGCCGACATCTCCTCCGCGAAGGCGCGTTCGTACTGCTGCAGCCCCTCCACGACCGGGGCCTCGTCTCCATCGAAGAGCGGCAGCAGGGCCACCCCCAGCCGCTCCACGTTCCACAGGCCGATGCCGGGCTGGTTGCCATACCGGTACCGGCGCTGCTCCGCGTCCGTGGTGTTCGGCGTCCACCCGGGGTTGAAGTCATCCACCCAGCCGTAGGGCCCGTAGTCGATCGTCAGCCCGAGGAGCGACATGTTGTCGGTGTTCATCACCCCGTGCACGAAGCCCACCGCCTGCCAGTGCGCGATCAGTCTCGCGGTGCGGCGTGCCACCTCGCGGTAGAAGGCCGCGTACGCCTCTCGCGAAGGCTTGCCCAGCTCCGGGAAGAAGTGCGTCAGCGTGTAGTCCGCCAGCCGCCGCAGCAGCTCCACGTCCTCTCGGCTGGTGCACAGCTCGAAGTTGCCGAAGCGCAGGAAGCTCGGCGCCACCCGGCACACGATGGCGCCAGGCTCCGCCTCGGGGTTGCCGTCGTAGAACATGTCGCGGATGACGGTGTCTCCGGTGGCCACCAGCGACAGGGCGCGCGTGGTGGGCACGCCCAGGTGGTGCATCGCCTCGCTGCACAGGAACTCCCGGATCGACGAGCGCAGCACCGCGCGCCCATCGGCGCGGCGCGAGTACGGCGTCCGGCCTGCCCCCTTGAGCTGCAGCTCGAAGCGCTGGCCGCTGGGCGCCACCAGCTCTCCCAGGACGATGGCGCGGCCATCTCCGAGCTGTCCCGCCCAGTTGCCGAACTGATGCCCGCCGTAGTTGGCCGCGTACGGCACCATACCCGGCCACAGGGCATTGCCCCCGAGCACCTTCACCCATTCCTCGGACTGGAGGGCCGACTCATCCAGGCCCAGCTCCCGAGCCACCTCGGGAGAGTAGGCAACCAGCCGCGGGGCCGGCACCGGCGTGGGCCGCACCTTGGACCAGAGCGCCCCATACACCTGGCGCGACCGGAGGTCCTCCGCCGTGTCACCCGGAGTGGAGTCAACGAACTGAGAAGTAAACTGAAGCATGCCTCAATTGATGTGAAAGAGCGGCCCCTGATGCAAGCGGGAGAGCAGGGCCCGGTGCGTCGGCCCTCGCCAGGGAGCCTCCGTCAAGTTGCCCCCTTGCACTCCGGCCAGGCCCTCGAGGGCCCCTGGTCCGCACCGTTACCGCCAGCCTTCCAGCGCGAGCTTGCCTACCATCGTCCCGGACTCGAGCTTGGCGTGGGCTGCTCGCAGGTTGGCGGCGGAGATGGGCGAGAGCTTCTCCGTGAGCGTCGTGCGCAGGCGGCCGGAATCCAGCCACTCGGACACCTGCCCGAGGATGCGGTGCTGCTCGAGCATGTCCGGCGTCTGGAAGATGGCGCGGGTGAACATGAGCTCCCACGAGAAGCTCACGCTTTTGCGCATCAGCCTCCCGAGATCCAGGGGCTTGTCCGTCTCGACGATGGAGGCCATGCGCCCGAACGGCTTGATGACGTCCCCCATCACCGTCCAGTAGGCCGCGGTGTTGACGGTGTTGAAGATGTAGTCCACCTCGGCGGTGCCCACCGCGCGCAGCTGCGGGGCCAGGTCCTCCCGGTGGTTGATGACATGGTCGGCTCCCATGGTGCGGCACCAGTCCTGGGACTCGGGGCGAGAGGCCGTGGCGATGACCTGCAGCCCGGCCAGCTTCGCCAACTGAATGGCGATGGAGCCCACGCCCCCGGCCCCGTTGATGATGAGCAGGGAGCGGCCCGCGTGGCGCCCTCCCAGATCGATGCTCATGCGATCGAAGAGGGCCTCATGCGCCGTGAGGGCCGTGAGGGGCATGGCGGCGGACTGGGCGAAGTCGAGCGAGCGGGGCTTGCGTCCCACGATGCGCTCATCGACCAGGTGCAGCTCGCTGTCACAGCCCGGGCGCGTGATGCTGCCCGCGTAGAAGACGGCGTCCCCGGGACGGAACAGGGTGACCTCCGGCCCCACGGCCTCCACCACGCCTGCGGCATCCCAGCCCAGCACCCGGGGCGTGGCCTCGGTCTTGTCCTTGGGAGAGCGGACCTTCGTGTCCACCGGGTTCACGGAGACGGCGTGGACACGGACGAGCAGATCATGCCCCTCGGGGCGCGGATCCGGCAGTTCCACGTCGAGCAGCGACTCGGGATCGACGATGGGCAGGTAACGCTTCAGGGCGACGGCCTTCATGGTGCTCTCCTGGTGAGGGACCTGGACGCGGCCGCGCATTATGCTGCGTTCCATGACGAAGCTCGCCATGGGAAAGCCGTGGATCGACCGCACTGATGAGCGCGCCGTGCTGGAGGTCCTTCGCTCGGGCCAGCTTGCCCTGGGGGCCCGCTCCGAGGGCTTCGAGCGCGAACTTGCCGCGTACGTGGGTACGAAGCATGGCGTCGCGGTGAGTTCCGGCACCACGGGCCTGCACCTGGCCGTGCTGGTGGCCGGCGTGCAGCGCGGGGACGAGGTCGTCACCACGCCGTTCAGCTTCGTCGCCTCCACCAACTGCTTCCTGTACGAGGGCGCCCGGCCCTGTTTCGTGGACATTGATCCCGACACGCTGATGCCCACCGCCGAGGCCATGGGGGCCGCCGTCACCTCGCGCACCCGGGCCCTGCTGTCCGTGGATGTCTTCGGCAACCCGGCGGACGCGGACGGCCTGCGGCGGGTGGCCCGGCGGCACGGTCTGCCGATCATCGAGGATGCCTGCGAGGCGCTCGGCTCCGAGTACAAGGGCCGCCGCGCGGGCAGCCTGGGAGACGTGGCCGTCTTCGGCTTCTATCCGAACAAGCAGATCACCACTGGCGAGGGGGGCATGGTGGTGACCGATAAGCCGCGGTGGGCCGCCACCCTGCGCGCCCTGCGCAATCAGGGCCGAGAGGTGCACGACGCCTGGCTCACCCACTCGCGGGTGGGCTTCAACTACCGGCTGGACGAGATGAGCGCCGCGCTCGGCCTTTCTCAGCTGCGGCGCATCGAGAAGCTCTTGAAGGGCCGCGAGCGGGTGGCCGAGGCATACCGCACGCGGCTCTCGCGCATGGAGCTGCTCGAGCCGCCGCGCCCGGTGCCCACCACCACGCGGATGAGCTGGTTCGCCTACGTCATCCGGCTGGCTCCCGAGCTGCACCGCGACGAGGTGATGCGGGCGCTGGCCGAGCGCGGCGTGCCCACGCGCGGCTACTTCAGTCCGCTGCACCTGCAGCCGGCTTACCAGGAGCGGTTTGGCTTCCGCGAAGGGCAGTTTCCCGTCACCGAGGCGATGTCCCGCCGCTGCCTCGCCCTGCCCTTCCACCCGCGGATGACCCAGGCGGAGGTCGATGCCGTGTGTGATGCCCTGGCGGCTGTCACCGCGCGGCGAGGTGTGCGCCGCGGGGGGCGGGCTGCGGCTCGGCCAGCGCGGGAGGCGGCTCGACGAGCACGCGCAGCTCCTCGGCGGTGAAATGCTCGGCATCCCGGCTGGAGTAACGCTCGCCCTGGAAGCGCTTGCCTCGCTTCGCGCGGATGCCCGGCGTCAGCACGTACAGCCCGCCGCGCTCGATGACGTAGGGGGCCTCGTCGTCGGAGATGAGCAGCTCGTGCACCTTCTCGCCTGGCCTCAGGCCGACGATCTCCACCACGCAGCCGGGGGCCGCGGCCTTCACCAAGTCGACAGTGCGTGCGCTGCGCACCTTGGGGATGAAGATCTCTCCACCGCGCATCCGCTCCAGGGAGGCGAGAACGACGTCGACCGCCTCGTCGAGCGTCATCCAGAAGCGCGTCATCCTCGGATCGGTGATGGTGACGCGGCCCTTCTGGCGCTGGGCCCACAGGCTCTCGAGGATGCTGCCGCGGCTGCCCAACACGTTGCCGTAGCGCACGCAGGCGAAGCGGGTGCCACGGACTGGGCGCGCGTCCGCCGCGAGGAAGAGCCGCTCGGCGAGCAGCTTCGCGGCACCGTAGGCGTTGGCCGGGTGGACCGCCTTGTCCGTGCTGAGCCCCACCACGTGGGAGACACCGGCCGCCGTCGCCGCGTCGATCACATTCTGAGCACCGAGCAGGTTCGTCTGAATGGCCTCGAGCGGCTGCGCCTCGCACACCGGCACGTGCTTGAGCGCCGCCGCGTGGACCACCACGTCAATGCCGTGCAGCGCCTCGCGCAGGCTGCGCGGGTCTCTCACGTCTCCAATCACGTAGGAGAGGCGCGGAGACTTCAGCCCCGCCTGGCGCATGTCGTGCTGCTTGTGCTCGTCGCGGCTGAAGGCGACGACGCGCTTAGGACGCTGGTCGCGCAGCAGCGCGGTGATGAACCTGCGCCCGAACGAGCCGGAGGCCCCCGTGATCAGCACGCTGGTGCGGCTCCAGTTCATGTCAGCCCCACTCCCAATCCCTGTGCGACCCGTACCTCGCGGCTGGGCCGCCAGATGAACTGGTCGATGAAGTAGTGATGCACCGCGAACGCGTGGAAGAAGACGAAGAGCCATCCCCGGGGCGTCAGGCCGAGCCACCCCGGCGTGCTGTCATAGAAGACAGCCGGGCATCCGAGCGCGACGTCCACCGAGCAGCCCGAGGCCGCCAACAGCAGCCCGAGCCCGACGCCCAGCGCCGCGTACAGCGGCACGGACGAGGCGATGCGCACTCCGAGGGCGGGCCGCTCCCCGCGCCCGAGCGCGGCCTGCCGCTGGTTGCGCTGATAGAACCAGACGATGGCGTGGTACTGCAGATCGTGCGGCAGGATGAGCAGCGGTGCGACGATGAACAGCGGCCACTGCTGCATCTGCGGGCTCATGCAGACCCACGCATGGTAGGCCGCCACCGCGCCGAAGAGGACCAGCCGCTGAACCTGCAGGCGCTCTCCACGCAGCCGCCGGTGCACCTGGCGCAGAACGAACAGGCCCGCTCCGGCGGCCGCCGCGAGCCCCAGGCCCGCGCGCAAGACCCGCACAGGCAGCGGATCCTCCGCGAGGGGTGGAAGCGCGAGCCCCTCGCGCACATCCGGGTGCACGCTGAGCAGCCACACGAAGGGCGCCAGCAGGGTGACGTGGAGCAGGGCCGTCTCGAGCCGCGCATCGAAGGCGGAGAGGCCCGCGTCGTGCCGCTGGTAGAGCCGCAGGATGCCGTGGTGCTGACGGACCACGTGCCAGTATCCCCACGCATTGACGGCCGCGAAGTACCAGGGCAGCGGCGAGCGGCCCGGTGACGCGTGGCCCATGGTGCTCTCGAGCCACAACAGCACCGGCCCGACGAGGAAGAGGGCGAGGCTCGCCGCGAGCAGCCCGCCACGACGGTGCCATTCGTCCCGGACAAGATAGGTCCGCGTGTACGTGGCGAAGAAGTGAGAGCCGTTCGTCAGGGCAATCCACGCCAGCCACGCTGGCGCGAGCGCGACATAGCCCCCCGCGAAGCCCAGCCACAGCAGCAGCCCCCACAGCGGCGCGCCCACCAGCCAGAGCAGGTCCGCCCGCGGGCCGATGATCCACCCCGCGCCAGCAGGCATGCCCCGGGCCGCCGGTGGCTCACGGACAGGCTGGGGCACGGACGAGGCCGGCAGCGGGGAGGTCTCCAGCATGAGCCAAACCTACCGCAGGTGCCGCGGACCCGCTCGCCTGCTCGCCTTGACCCCCTGGGGAGCGGACTCCACACTGCCACCATGTCCAGTCTCAGCCCGCTCCAGTTTGCCGGCGCCGTGTCGGGTGCGGTGATGACCGTGGTGTGGCTCGTCACGCTGTGGCGCTTCAGCCGCGTCACCGGAGGCCTCCCGGTCCTGCGCTCGGGGACAGCGCCCGCCACGGGCCCCACCCCGCGCATCTCGGTCATCGTCGCGGCCAAGGACGAGGCGGCCAACATCGAGGCGTGCGTGCGCTCTATCCTCGCGCAGGACTGGCCCGCGCTGGAGCTGGTGGTGGTGAACGACCGGAGCACGGACGACACGCTGCCCATCCTCGAGCGCCTGGCCCAGGAGTACGGCGAGCGTCTGCGGGTGCTCACCATCCGCGAGCTGCCCGAGGGCTGGGGTGGACAGAACCACGCCATCAGCCAGGGCGTGCGGGTGGCACGCGGCGAGTGGCTGCTCTTCACCGACGCGGACTGCAAGCTCGACACGCCGGACACAGTGAGGACGGCGTACGCAGAGGCGGCCACGCGCGGCGCGGACCTGCTCTCCATCGTGCCGCGCATGGAGGCGCCGACGTTCTGGGAACAGGTGTACCTGCCTCTGTGCTGCCTGGTATTCATGATGCGGCTGCGCATCGGCGAGGTGAACCAGCCGGGCTCTGCGGCGGCGTACGCCAACGGCGCCTTCATGCTGGTGCGGCGCTCGATGTACGAGGCGCTGGGTGGACACGCGCGGGTGAGAGACCAGCTCAACGACGACATCGCCCTGGCGCACCTGGCGAAGACAGAAGGGTACTGCCTGCGCGTGGCGGGCAACGCGGACCTGGTGCGCACGCGCATGTACGGCTCGGCGCGGCAGGCGTGGAACGGCTGGGCGCGCAACTTCTACGGCACGTTGCGCACACCCCGAAACCTGTTCCTGGCCCTGGGAGGAACGCTGGCCCTGTTCGTGCTGCCATGGGCGCTGCTGCTCACATGTCTGGCGCTGACGCGATGGGCAGACGCGAGCTGGAGCACCGCCGCGCTCGGCTGGGGCGCCGCGGTGCTCGTATCCCACGTAGGAGCATGGGCCGTGGCATGGGGCCTGGCGCTGCGGCCGACTGCCTCGCTGCTCTACTTTCCGGGAGCGCTCTTCGTGAGCGCCATCGTGGCGCGGGCCTGGGGACGGGCGTGGCGCAACACGAGCATGGTCTGGCAGGGAGCGCGCTACGCCCCCGGCTCAGCGCCCCGGGCCTCCGCCAAATCCCCCTCTCCCTCCGGGAGAGGGCCGGGGTGAGGGTTCCTGTCGAACCCGCATTCCAGCACTCAGAGCAACCCGACCGCCGGCCCCGTGCGCAGCCAGCGCTCCACCGCTTCGACGGTATGCGGCGCCTTCGGATCCCCGTCATGCATCAGCAGCACGTCCCCCGGACGTGAGCGCTCGAGCCTGCGCATCAGTTGCTCGGGCCCCGTGCCCCAGTAATCCCGCAGGTTGCGCGACCAGAGCACCGGAGTCAGCCCCCGCTCACGCGCGAGCTGGTTGTAGCGATAATCGCGCTGGCCATACGGAGGACGCGCAAGCCTCGGCAGGACACCGGTGATATCGGCCACCACCTTCTGACAGCGGTCCAGTTCCTCGGCGATGCGCGCGCGCGCCATCGGCAGCATCCACGGGTGGCTCCAGGAATGGTTCCCCACCACGTGGCCCTCGGCCACCATGCGGCGTACGAGGCCAGGGTGACGCTCGGCCTGCTGCCCCAGCACGAAGAAAACCGCGGGCACCCGGGCCGCGGCGAGCACGTCCAACAGCCGGGGCGTGCGCTCCGGGTCCGGCCCATCGTCGAACGTGAGAACCCGGTGTGGCTGTTCGCTGCGCCACACAGCGCCCGGGACCAGCCAGTCATGCACGCCCCGGACCTCGCCGAATGACGAGCTCCACAGCAGCGCAAGTGTTGGAGGCAGCACGGCCCCAGTGGCCGTCAGCAGGTCCATGCAGCCATCCTACTCCGAGGTGCCGCCCTCCGCCGTGTGCTGAGCAGCCAGGCGAACGAGGGCTGGCCCTGAAGGCCGACACTCACCACGGACCTACACCCGCCCCACCCTCAGGCGTCGGAGGAAATCAATGCAAACGGAGTCGGCTCACAGCGTGCTTTGGCCCGAGGAACCCGCGAAGCACGATTCGGCTCATGCGGCGAAGGTCGAACGGATTGCGCGACAGCTTCGGCAGCGCACCAGCACACGGCCGGTGTCTCTCAAGAAGAAGACGCCACCGCACCAGGTCCCCAAGCGAAACGATCAGCGGCGCAACGACGAGAAGATCGACCTGAGCGATCTCGACCAGATCCTCGAGATCGACCCGGTGGCGATGACCTGCACGGTGGAGCCCGCGGTCACCTTCGACGAGGTGGTGCGCGCGACCATGCGCTACGGGCTGGTGCCCATCATCGTCCCGGAGCACAAGACCATCACCCTGGGAGGCTCGGTCGCGGGGTGCTCCATCGAGTCCATGTCCTTCCGGGAGGGAGGCTTCCACGACACGTGTCTGGAATACGAGATCATCACCGCGAAGGGAGACGTGCTGCGCTGCTCCCCGGAGCAGAACCCGCTCGTGTTCCAGATGATCCACGGCTCGTTCGGGACGCTCGGCG
>DASVVJ010000536.1:0-6255 GCA_036389955.1 Myxococcaceae bacterium | reverse complement strand
CGTGTCGCCGCCCTGCACCCGCGGCTCCTCGGAGGCGCGGCGCTTGCCCAGGCCCAGGCCGATCAGCACCGTCCACAGCACGCTGGCCCCCAGCAGGCCGGCCAGGCCGAAGAGCGCGGTGCGCTGGTATGCGGCGAGCGTGCCCATCAACTTGGGGCTGACCACGGCGATCACCTCGTAGGGGGTACCGTCCACCGCGCGGCGGGTGCCCACCTCGAGCACCGCCTGGCCACCCAGGTAGTCCTTGCCCGTGGTGAGCACCGGCAGCTTCGCGGGCCCCAGCACCTGCACGTGGCCGCGCTTCACGGCCTTGGCGGGATCGCCCGCCTTGAGCTGATCCTTCAGGCTGTCCACCAGCGCCTTCTGCGGCCCGGCGCTGGCCACCACCGCGCCCTCCTTCACCACGCCGAGGGCGGCAACGCCCGAGGCGGTCGCGGCGCTCTCCAGCGCGCCCTCGGGCAGCAGCGGCACGCCCACCACCAGCGTGGCGGCCAGCTGAACTTCCAGCTTCTCGGCGCCCGGAATGCGCGTGAACTTCCACACCAGCGGCACGGCGGCGAAGGTGTGCGGGGCCCCGAAGGCCTCCACCACCAGCGGCGCCTCGGCCTGGGCCAGCCCCTTCACATCCAGCACCGCGACGTCCGAAGAGGGCTCCTGGCCCGCCCGGGCATGCCAGGCCCCGGACTCGGTCACCACCCCGAGCACCACGCCCTGCTGCTCCTGGGGCAGCAGCGCCTCGGCGGCGGTGCGCAGCGCGGCGAAACGCTCGGCGGCAGGCGCCTCGGGCACCGACAGCTCCTGGGCGGCGGAGACCAGCTCGGCGCTGGTGGCCAGCTTCAGCGCCAGGGCGCGGGCAATGCCGCGGCGCGCCTCCAGGGTGCGCATCACCTCGGTGGTACCCGAGGCGGCTTGCCCCTGCGCTTCCCTCAGTGCCTGAGCCTCCATCGGCCCCGACAGCAGGTAGAGATGAGCCAGGCCCAGCCCGACGGCCAGGAACGCGAAAATGAGGAACTTGAGGCGGACCATCGCCGTCCTTTGACCCGGGGGGAAGTAGCTGACGCTTATAGCGTCCACCGCTCCGGGCCAGCAAGAATCGCAGACGGCTCCCACCCTGGGCCCGGGCGCCAGGCAAGCAGCCTGGATGCCCGAGCCCCCGCTCCGCTGCCCGCCTAGTACGTGGGCACGTTGGACGCCACGTCGTCCGGGAGCCCCTGGGTGTTCACGTCCCGGCGCTTCTCCAGCGTGCGCTTCACGGTGTTGCCCAGCCGATCACGCGCCAGGTCAATGGCCTGATGCAGTGTCTCGGCCGTCTCCGTGACGTGGATCGACGACAACCCCGGCAGCCGCACCGTCACCCGGCAATCCTTGTCGACACCACCCTTGGGGCCGTTGTTGTCGACGAGCGAGATGTCGATCTCCGCTGCCTCGTCGTCGTACAGCCGCTCAATGGGCTCCACCAGGTGCTCCTGCACATACGCCTTCAGCCCGTCCGACAGGGACAGGTGCACCCCCCGCAACAGTACCTTCATGGCATCACCTCCGGCCTTGAAGATGAGCAGCCTGTCTCCCGGTGGTGAGTGGGGCTCCCCTGCTTACCTGCTCTCTGTCCGGGCAGGGGGCAAGGCGCCCGCCGATGGAGGACGAATCGGAAGCGCACGTGGGTTGCTCAGGCGCATGGGCACTGGCACGGACCGCATCAAGGTGTTGCTGATCGAAGATGATGGCGACAGCCGCGAGCTGCTCGCGGAGATCCTCGAGGAGGAGTTCGAGGTGCGCACCGCGGGCGACGGGCTCTCAGGGCTGGCCGCCTTCGAGGAGGAGCACCCGGACGTCATCGTCACCGACGAGTCGCTGCCGGGCATGTGCGGCACGGTGCTGGCGCGGCGGGTGAAGGAGCGCCACCCCGAGGCGCGCGTCATCCTTGTATCGGGCTTCGCGCAGGTGGAAGGCTCCGAGCACTGTGACGTGGTGCTGCGCAAGCCCATCGACGTGGACCGACTGTCGGCTGCCGTGGAAAGTCTCGGAGAAGCCGCTCGACACTGAACACCCCGTGCTAATTTTGCCCCCCAGCCCCAGTTTGTAGGGCAGGGAGGGTGACATGAAATACTGTGTCGAGTGCGGCTCGGAGTACCAGGACGGTGTCGCCGAGTGCGCGGACTGTCCTGGAAGCCAGTTGGTGGACGAGGCCGGCATGCGCCAGCGCGGGCTGCCTCTGCCCCATGAGCGGGACACGCGCGAGTTCATCCGGGTCACCACCGCGGAGGATCCGCTGACCGCCGAGCAGTTCGTCCGGCTGCTGGAGTCCCAGAACATCCCCGTCTTCTCCCGGCCGCGCCGGGCGGGCACGGTGGATGTTTTGACCACCGGAAACCCGATGCCCTGGTGGGAGATCCTCGTGCCCGAGGAGCACACCCAGCGGGCGGCCGAGCTCTTGGCTCGGGAGAAGGCCAACCTGGACGCCACCTCCGATGACGCCGCGCGCGCCGCGGAGGAAGAGGAGCTGGAGGGCGAGTCCGCCAGCCCGCCCGCGAGCTGAGCTCAGGGCGAGCGGACGACGGCCCCGCTGTCCTTCTCCGAGGGACGGCGGGCCTCGAACAGGCTCACCCCCGTCACCTTCCACTTCGAGTAGCGCGCGTTGCGGGCGAGGAACGTCTCCAGGTCCTCGTCCACGACGCGGAAGTAGCCGTTGCGCGCCGCGTGCCGCAGCCAGGTGCGCTTGCCCTTCTGCACCACGAAGCCCAGGTGGGTGATGCGGGTGGCCTTGAGCGGCAGGTCATCCCGGAGCACCACCATGATGGTGCCGGTGGGCAGCTGGCGCGCGTGCGCCATGACTTTATCCAGCGGAATCATGTTCAGGCTGAACGAGCCGGTCACCTGGCGCTCGCGGGGCAGCGCCAGCTCCTGCGAGGACTTGGACGTCCACGTGCGCGAGGTGAGCGTCTTCTGCACCTTCACGGTGTCCTCGCCCGCGTAGCGGCGGGTGACGTCCACCAGGAAGCCCTTGCGCGTGTTGTTGGGCAGCCACTGGGCCTCCATCAGGTGGTTGCGGTCCTCGTACACCGGCGAGCTGGCGTAGCGGATGCGCTCCAAGAGCGTCCCCACCTCCTGCTCGTCGCGCGCCAGCCCCAGCGCCAGCGTCTGCTCCACGAAGGTGAGGCAGTCCACCGCGTCGGTGCGGAACGTCGGATCCGGATCCACCCCGCTGCCCTCTCCCAGCGGCGAGGCGACATAGGGCGTGCCGATGAAGCGCTCGCTCACCCGCAGCAGCCGCTGGGACAGCGGGGCCTCGAGCTCGGCGGCCTTCAGCAGGGCAGCGCGTTGCTCCACGGACATCGCGGCCCAGCCGCCCGCGGTGAGCGGAGCGGCTGGAGCCGGCGTCGCGGAGGTCTGCGCCAGGAGCAGCGCCGTGGCGAGCGCGCCAGCGAACCCGATCATTTCACCAGGCCTGCCTTGCGCAGAATGGACTTGCGCTCGTCATCCGCCAGCAGCAGCTGCTCCAGCTCCTTCTCGTACGAGTCCTTCTCGGTCGCGCTCTTGGCGTTCCAGGAGGACACCACCAGCCAGTCCAGCATCTTCTTGTCCCCGCCCTGGTAGAGGATGCGCGCGGCGCTCGCGGCGATGCCGCGGTCCTTGTCCTCCAGCAGGGGGCGCAGCGCGGGCTCGGCCTTCTTGGCGGCCACGCCCTCGTAGAGCGCCAGGCCCTGGCGGCGCACGAAGCGGTCCTCGGCGCCCAGCAACTTGTTGGCGAAGGTGTAGCCCTCGGGCGCGCCCAGGTTGCACAGCCCCTTGGCCGCGGCGAAGCGGGTGCTCTCCGAGTCGCTGTTGAGGAACTCCTTCAACGCGGGCGCCTGCTTGGCGTCGCCGGACTTCCCGGCGGCCGCCAACATCTCGGCGCGCACCTCGACATCCGTCTCCTTCTTGGCGGCGGCCACCAGGTCCTTGCCCACCTCGGGCTTGCCCGCGGCCCCCAGCGCCCGGGCGGACTCCTTGCGCACCCCGCTGCTCTTGTCCTCCAGCAGCGGCAGCAGCACGTCCACCTTGCGGCTCTTGATGCGCCCCAGTCCCTGCGCGGCGTACATGCGCACGGCGCTGTCAGGATCGGCCGCCAGCTTCTCCAGGGACTGCTCGGCGCTGCGCACCTCCAGCGAGGCCAGCACGGCGACGAAGTTCCGGCGGGTGCGCTCGTCCACGATCTCCTGCAGGAACTCCTGGATGGAGGTGGCCGCGTACTCCCGCTCGCCGGTGAGCTTCAGCCGGGAGATGGTGCTCTGCACCGGCCCGCCTTTGGCGAGCTGCTCCAGGAGCGCGACCACCTCGTCGCGGGCGCGGATGCGCTTCTGGGTGGTGGGCGAGCCCGCCAGGGCGAGCGGGGCCAGTAGCAGGACAGCCAGTGCAAGGGAACGAAGGGCGGTGGGCACGGTGTCGGACGATGACAAGGGGTGAGCCAGCCTGTCAAAACCTCTTGCCAGGCCGCTTTGCCACTGACCGGGCTCGCCCGATTCTTGACCCCCCTGGACACGATTGATACGACCTGAACATTCGTCTTCCAGCTCCTATTAGCCCCAAGGCCTCCCCATGAAGCAGCTGTCGATACTGGTGGCAGTCGCGGGCGCCCTCGCCGGGTGCGGTCCCGTGCGGACCACCGCGAACATCCTCGACGCCGAGGTGCAGATCCAGGCGGCTCGCACCGCCGGAGCCCCGGAGAAGGCCACCTACGAGTGGACCGCCGCCAACCTCTACATCGAGAAGGCCCGCGAAGAGGTGGGCTACTCCGACTACCAGGCCGGCGTCACCTTCGCCCAGAAGGCCTCCGCCTGCGCTGACGCGGCGCGGCTGAAGGCCACCGGCAAGGAGCCCACCACCGAGGACGAGAAGCGCGACCAGCAGGACTGCCAGCCCCGGTACGCCAACGAGAACAGCGGAGGCGCGGCCCGATGAACCGCCTTCTTGCCTGCGCGCTGCTGTTGGCCTGCACCGCGTGCGTCAGCGGCGCGAAGATCCGCGCCGATACCGAAATCATCGAGGGAAAGCTGCTGGGCACCCGCCAGAGCGGCGCCCTCACCTGCGGCAAGCCGGACCTGCTCAAGGAGCTGGCCACCGCGGACGCCCACCTGGCCTTTGCCCAGGGTGAGCTGAGCCAGGGCAGCAGCTTCCGGGCCTCGGAGCACATCCGCCTGGCGGAGGTGTCCGCGAACCGGGCGGTGGAGCTGTCCCAGGGCTGCACGGCCCGGGTGGTGATCCGCGATAAGCCCGAGCAGCCCAGGCCGGCCGACCCGGTGAAGCCGGCCGAGCAGCCTCAGCAGCCTCAGCAGCCCCAGCAGGTGGTGGTCCGCATCGAAGAGACGGACACCGACGGCGACGGCATCATGGACAAGGATGATCCGTGCCAGGAGCAGGCCGAGGACAAGGACAACTTCGAGGATCAGGACGGCTGCCCCGACCCGGACAACGACAAGGACGGGGTGAATGACGCGGCCGACAAGTGCCCGCTGATCGCCGGCATCACCGACAACGCCGGCTGCCCCGAGGAGGCCCCGAAGGATCGCGACGGGGACGGCATCGTCGACAAGGCGGACAAGTGCGGCGACCAGGCCGAGGACTACGACTCGTTCCAGGATGACGACGGGTGCCCGGAGCTGGACAACGACAAGGACGGCATCGTCGACACGGCGGACAAGTGCCCCACCGATGAGGGCCCGATGCAGAACCTGGGCTGCCCGATCGTGGACAAGGACGGCGACGGGACGAACGACGACAAGGACAAGTGCGCCGACGAGCCGGAGGACAAGGATGGCTTCCAGGACGAGGACGGCTGCCCTGACCTGGACAACGACGGTGACGGGGTGCCGGACGGGCAGGACAAGTGCCCCGAGGCGGGCCCGGCGGAGAACGGCGGCTGCCCGGACACCGACAAGGACGCGGACGGCGTCGTGGACCGGCTGGACAAGTGCCCCGAGGAGTACGGCATCGCGGACGAGAAAGGCTGCGCGAAGCAGTACAAGATGGTGGTGGTCAAGAAGGACCGGATCGAGATCAAGAAGCAGATCAAGTTCGGCACCGCCTCGGCGAAGATCATCGGCAAGGAGAGCTTCGCGATCCTGGGCGACGTGGCGCAGGTGCTGCGTGACATGCCCAACATCAAGAAGCTGCGCATCGAGGGCCACACGGACTCGGTGGGCAACGACACGGCGAACCTGAAGCTGTCGCAGAAGCGGGCGGACTCGGTGATGGCGCAGCTCATCAAGCTGGGCATCG
>DASVVJ010000535.1:0-5157 GCA_036389955.1 Myxococcaceae bacterium | reverse complement strand
CTCCGGCGCCGCGTGGGGCGGGGCCGCCACCGCGCTGCTGCTGGCCATCATCCACTTCTCCGGAGGCAAGGGGCTCGCCGGGAAGACGTGGGCGGACACGCTGCTGATTGCCCCCGGCATCGGTGCCACGGCGCTGGCCATCTCGACCATGCGGTACAACCCCACGTCGGGACAAATCCTGCGCGCGAACATCTTTGGCTCAGGCGTCGGCGTCGCGGTGCTGCTGCTCTCCGGCCTGGTGCTGGGCGGCTTTGATCAGCCCACCCCGTACGTGCTGTCCTTCCTGGGCTCGGCGGGGGCCATCACCACCGTGAGCCTGCTGTGGGAGGAGAGCGTGGACCGCACGGCTGTGCCGGCCACCTCGTCGAATTCCAAGGGCAAACCCTACCGCAACGTGTGGTGGTAGCCCGTCAGGAGAGCGGACGAGCAGGCATCGTGGCAGCGAGGAGGCAGCGACCCCACCTTCTCCCTGCATGGCGCGAGTCCTTCCGTTTCCCGCTCTCCTGTCCACTCTGGGTTCCCACCTCGAGGCGGACCGGCCCCATTCACGAGGCGTTCCTCAGCCTTCGCACATCCGCCCGTTGCTCGAAGCGGCCAACCCGGATGCGGAGCTGGGGCGCTGGCGTGCCTCGGGGGCGGTGCTCCGGGATCCCCGCCCCGCGCTGTACGTCGTGGAACTCCACGGCCCCGCGGGGAAGCTGAGTGGGCCTCCGGTTCGCTTCCTGCTGTGCTCGCTGAGGCCGCACGCCGCGCCTCCGCTCGAGCATGAGCCGTACCGGCCACGCTCCTGGTGCGCGGAGCCGGCAATCACCCTGGCCGCGGACGACCATGGCGTGCTGCGGGGCCTGCTGGCCGAGGCCTCCGATCGCGGGGGCGTGGTGTGGCAGGGCGCGTTCGATGGCTCTCGGGTGGTGCTGCGGCGCATCGAGCCCTCGGCGGTGTCCAAGCGCATTCAGGCCGTGCTCGATGATGCGCCTCTGCGTCCCCTGGCGGCGCTGGATGAACAGCACCCGACGCTGGCGGCGGTGGTGCCGCTCTCGGATCCGGGGCTCCAGCTGGAGCCGATTCACCGGGCCCTCAAGGGAGTGGAGACGTTCAACGAGGAGACGTTCCTCACGCTCGTCACGGCCTATGCGCGCATCTACGAGCTGGACGAGCCGCTGACGACGCCCCGGGGACTGGCCGCGGCGCGCGAGCGCCTGGCCACGCTGATGACAGGCCATCACGCGGTGCTGCTGGTGCTGCCCGAGGGGCGGGGGAAGATCCTCCGGTTCCGGCAGGGCCTGGACCTGGCCCACCTGAAGGCGGCGCCCCGCAACCCCACGCTGCGCAGCCTGGACCTGGCATTGCTCAACGCGCTGGTGTTGCGCACGGTGCTGGGCATCCAGGAGCCCGAGGCTCCCTCGCACTCGCAGGTGTTCCCGGTGAGGGACCTGGAGGAGCTGGTCAAGGGCGTTCAGTCGGGGGTCTTCCAGGCAGGCTTCGCCCTGAACCCTCCGCCGATCTGGGAGGTGAGGGCCGTGATGGAGGCGGCCGCCACCCTGCCTCCGTGGACGCTGCGGGTCGAGCCTATGCCGCCCGCGGGCCTCCTGTTCCTGGATCCCGAGACATAGCTTTTTCAAGTGAGGCTCCCGTCGTCGCGATCCCTGCTGGAGTGGCCCCGGAGCGTGCGGCTCGAGCTGCACCCTGGCCCGGGCGAGACGCTCGACGCCATCTGCGGCGGCGAGGTGCAGATCCTCCAGCGCCGCACGGGCTACCGTTTCTCGCTGGATCCGATCCTGCTGGCGCACTTCGCGGTGTACGAGGCCGGAGCGCACCGGGGGCGGCTGATCGATCTGGGAACGGGCAGCGGCGTCATCCCGCTGGTGCTGGCGAAGCGGCTGGGGCGCAAGGACCTCACGGCGTTGGAGCTGCAGCCGCGGCTGTACGCGCTGGCCGAGCGCAACGTGTACCTGAACCGGTGCGAGCAGCAGGTGACGCTGGTGCAGGGAGATCTGCGGCAGGTGGATCAGCTCTTCGCGGCGGGGAGCTTCAGCCACGTGCTGTGCAATCCGCCGTACCGGGCCTGCACGACGGGCCGCAGCAGCCTGACGATCGAGAAGGCCATCGCCCGGCACGAGGTGGCGTGCGCACTGCAGGATGTGGCGCGGGCGGCCCGGTACCTGCTGGCCCAGCGGGGAGGGCTGTGCATGGTGTACCCGGCGGCCCGGTTCGCGGAGCTGGCGTCGGTGCTGCGCGATCATCGTCTGGAGCCAAGGACGATGCGCATGGTGCACCCACGGTCCGATCGCCCGGCGAAGCTGGTCCTGCTGCACGCGGTGAAGGGAGGCCCCCCGGAGCTGACCGTGCTGCCGCCGTTGGTGCTCCACGCGGAGGACGAGCACGCGTTCACCGAAGAGGTAAGCGCGATGGTGGAGTGAGTGTCAGGGGGCTGCGTCCCGCAGTTCCTGGAGCCATTGAGTTGCATCCCGGAAATTGTTCGTCATGAAGTCAAAGCGGCCTGCGTGCACCAACTCCATGAGGGGCTTGTCCTGGGCAATGAGTTGGGTCATAGACCAGGGAAAGCCGATGCTTGCTATGCCGTGGTGAATGTATTCGATGTCCACGACCATCAGCTCAAGGTAGCGGGAATAGGTATCGAAGAAGCGGTCAACGCTGGATGCGACGGGGGCAGCGTAAGCCTCGTACCCATTAACATGCACGACAGGTTGGAGGCCCTGAACGTCAGCCAGCCTCGCGACGGTGCCATAGTAGAGAGGGAAACCCGTTTCTTCGCTGAAGATGAGAGAGGAACGGTAGGGCGCTAAGTCCCCCTCTCGTAGCTGCTCGTTCCAAGGGATCATGTCCACCCGGTCCGATCCAGGACTGTATAGCCACAGAGGCCCTAGCTTGGCTCCCCCAACGCTCCCGAAGACGGCTGCGAGTTGGGGATCAAATGGATCTCCAAGCACATGGTCCCCTTGCTTGGGAGCGGATAAAAGAGGCGGGGAGAGTTTCAGGGGCAAGGCATGACGCTGACAGACGGCGATCATCCTGTCGAAGCCGGGAAGTCGCGTATCAGTACGCATCGAGTCCAGTCCTCTCCCTATCGCAGCAGAGACGCTTTGAGCGCAGCCACTTCGCGCAAGGCTGCCTGCTCGGCATGAACCAATGCGGCAGCATCTTCTGGGTCATAGACCTTGTGGAACCAGCGACCGAAGTGACGATCAATCGTCGTCATCACTTGCGAGACATATTCAGGATTCATCCGCGCTGAAGATTCCCCGAGGGAGCCCCACACCTTGCTGATCTTGAAGTGGACATCCCTGTGTATGCCTACAACGTTCGCCTTGCCGGTAATGTCCATGGTGGGAAACATGTGGGCATACTGCATCGGGCAGCGATGGTGTACTTGATAGAAGGTCATGCCCTCTTGGCCCAAGGCACTGGCAAGCTGGGGATTATACACCGTGAAGTACTCGCTGCGTGACCACTCCCAGAGCCTGCCTTTCGCGTCTTTATCCAGTGGAGTCACCAGCACCTTCTCCAAGCGGCCCATGATGGCGCGCAGCTCCTGCTTCTCCACCTCAGTGAGTGCCTGGAATCCCTGGGTCTCCACCTTCAGCGAGAGTTGAATCAGCAACTCGCGATCCTTTCGTGGGGCCCGGACCAACAGGTTGCGGAACCAGCGGACTGCAGCACTCCCTCCCTGTGACAGGACGGAGACAACCGTGGGTGCTGCCTTGCCGACGATGACGCCGATGCCCTTGAGCAGCAGGCCGCCCACGATGCTGTAGGCCAGCTGTTCCAGGGAAATGCTGGCCGCCAGCACGGCCGTCTCTCGCGACTGCTCCTGGAATTCAACGATGATGGACTCGTGCATCGCCCGGTACTCCCGGTGGAAGTCGGCGACTTCCTGGGGAGGAGGCGGCGGTTCCAGCGTGTGGGCCTCTACTACGTCCCAACGTGGGCGGGGCTCGCCCATGCGGTGCATTCCTTCCAGTGTGATGCGGACCGTGCGCTCTCCCAGCCCGTGAGTGAAGAGCAGCAGTGTCCGGACGACCATCGTTACCGCCTCCGGAGAAGGATCGAGCCTGGGGCCGCTACCATGGGAGTCCATGATCGCGGGAGCCCAGCTGACAATCCGCTCATCCTCCATCAGAACCTGCAGTACGAGCTGGGCACTGCCGCCCTGTGACACTGTCATCAGCCGTTCGATGCGGCGGGAGGCGTCGAGTGCTTGTTGGTAGGCCTGTGTAGAGGCACCACTCCGCGTGGAGGGCAGGGTCCGGGAAAACACAGGAGGCGACTCTCGCGAGGCGGTATCGAGGTCCGCGCTCCATCGTGTCTCTTCACGCTCCAGGGTCAGGATCACTTCCCCGGGCCGGGAGCCGAGAAGCTCAGGCAGGTCGCGTGCAAGACGCGGAAGGAAGGCTCCTCGGCTGATAGGAGCTACAAGCCTCTCGCCTTGCTCCGTTCGCTTCAGCGACAAGAGGGTGAGCGTGCCGCCGTGGGACCAGAAGCGGAAATCCCACTCGGCTTCCAGCGTGTTCGTGGTCCCTGCCACGGCCCATAGGGATTCCACAACTCGTTCCGTCTCTATGCGGCGGGCCTGCTCCAGTGCACCCGCGTCGAGACGTGGCCAGGGAGAACTGTCAGTGGTGGTGGGCCACGTCGAAGAAACGGAGGCTTCCAGTTCTTGGGTGGAGAAGCCGTTGCCCGAGAGTCTGAAATCTCCTCTGGAGGAGCTGACCGCAGAGCGAGTCGCGCATCCAGGCAGCAGGACGAGCGCCAGCAACATGAAAGCTGTGAGGAGCCTGACCTCCATGATCGATGGGCTCCACCTTAAGCGAGCTGTGCTCCCCAGAGTGAACAAGCAGGGTCACAATCCGTGCGGGGCGGCTCACTCCTTCATGGATGGGTTGCTCAAGCCCGGCGCTGCCGTCCGCGGAAGTGGCGGTCGAGGTACGCCTCGGCCTGCTCGCGGGCCGCGGTGCCGGTCTCCACGGCTCGAAGCTGAGCGTGCGCCTCGTCCACCACCTGGAGCGCCTCCGTCAGGGACACCTCACCCTCGGCGAGCGCGTTGAACAGGTGGCAGCGGTAACGACGGCAGGCCTCGGGGCGCTCCGAGTACACCGTGCAGCACCGCCCCTGCAGAGCGGCGCAGCGCTGGGCAAT
>DASVVJ010000534.1:0-3383 GCA_036389955.1 Myxococcaceae bacterium | reverse complement strand
CTGGAACCTGGTGCAGGAAGCGCTGAAGCTGTCCTCGGGCGGCAACCGGTGGCTGGAGGCCTACGCCCTGGGGAACCTGGGGCTGGTAGAGCAGGCCCGCCAGGGCTCCGCGGCCGCCATTCCCCACCTGCGCGCGGCGCTGGAGCTGTTCCGGGCCGTGGGAGACACGGCGTTCGAGGCCATGTTCCTCGTCAACTGCGGCCTGGCCATCGGCGAGGCGGGGCGGGCCGTCGAGGCCATGCCGTACCTCGAGGAGGGCATGGCCAAGGCCCTGAGCGTGGGCTACCACATGGGCCACATCGTGGCGCGGATGGACCTGGGCTGCATTCTGCTCGGGGAGGACCGTGCCGCGGAGGCCCGTGAGCACCTGGAGGCGGCCGAGCGGATGGGCCGTCAGCTCGGCGTGCGGTTGCTGGAAGGAATGACCCGGGGCGAGTTGGGACGGGCGCTGCTGGCAGTGGGCGCCCGGGAGGAGGCCCGGGCCCACCTGAGCGCCGCCAGCGCCGTGTTGGAGCCGGTGTCCCGCTCACATACGCTGCGCTTTGCCGCGTACCGTGCCGCCGCGCACGCGCTGGAGGGCGAGCTGCCCGCGGCGCACCGGGGCTTCGCCGAGCTGGAGGCCGCGCCCGAACTCCAGGCCGAGCCGGCCCTGCGTGCCCTCGCCTCGCTGCTTCGGGCCACCGTGGATCTGGCCGAGCTGCGTGCCGCTCCGCCGGGCAGCGAGCAGGCGCTCCAGGCCGAGCAGCAGCTTCAGCAGCGGCTGGAGCGTGCCCGCAAGGCCCCCGCGGAGGAGGCCTCGTCCGACCTGCGCAGCTCCCTGCGGATGCTGGAGCGCTGGAGCAGCCCCCAGGCCTGAGGCCACCCCTCAGCCGTGGTACACGCGCGAGGCGACGATTTTCCCGCCCTTCACCTCGAGCACCTCGGCCACCGGCATGGCCGGCTCGCCGGGGGCATGGCGCAGGTACTCCATGAAGACGCGATTTTCGTCCGCCGTCAGCGCCGTCTCCTCGTAGCGCAGCCCCGGCAGCCGGGCGTTCGCCTCCCTCCACCACTTCGCCAGCGCCTGCTTGCCCACCAGCTTGCCGCCCGTCTCCGGGTGTAACACCCTGATTTTCGGAGAGGTGTGGGTGCAGTCCTCGGCGTAGAGCGCCACCAGCGCGTCCACGTCATGCGCGTTGAAAGCGAGCAGCCAGGCTCGCGCCACTGAGAAGTTTTCGCTCGCGCCCATGGTTGTAGAGACCTCGGAAAGCCGCAGTTCCGATGCAGTCCTGCGGCGGCATGGCGCCCTCTATATAAGGGAGAAGGCCAATCCGGTAGGCGGGGGTGGGAGCTGTAAGCCCCCCACCCCATGCGGATTTGGCTGGAAACTTGAACCCGTGGGAAGTAGAGGCCCCGCCTGCCCTGTTCTCCCAGGCGTTTTTCAATAGATAGAAGAAGGACCGGATCGTGGCCTCCAACGTACCCATCGAAAAGATTCGCAACATTGGCATCTCCGCCCACATCGACTCGGGCAAGACGACGCTCTCTGAGCGCATCCTCTTCTACACGGGCCGCATCCACGAGATCCACGAGGTCCGTGGCAAGGACGGCGTCGGCGCGAAGATGGACTCGATGGACCTGGAGCGTGAGAAGGGCATCACCATCCAGTCCGCCGCCACCTACGCGATGTGGGGCGACCACAACATCAACCTGATCGACACCCCGGGACACGTGGACTTCACCATCGAGGTGGAGCGCTCCCTGCGCGTGCTCGACGGCGCCATCCTGGTGCTCTGCTCGGTGTCCGGCGTGCAGTCCCAGTCCATCACCGTGGACCGGCAGATGAAGCGCTACAAGGTTCCGCGCATCGCGTTCGTCAACAAGATGGACCGCGCCGGCGCCAACTATGACCGCGTGGCCGGCCAGCTGAAGGAGAAGCTGCACCACCACCCGGTGAAGCTCCAGTTCCCCATCGGCGCCGAGGACCGCTTCCAGGGTCTGATCGACCTGGTGCAGATGAAGGCGTTCTACTTCGACGGCGAGAGCGGCGAGAACGTGCGTGAGGAGGCCATCCCCGCCGACATGCTCGAGGAGGCCAAGCTGCGCCGCCAGGAGATGATCGAGGGCGTGGCCGAGGTGGACGACCAGCTGGGCGAGCTGTTCCTGGCTGACGCCGCCATCTCCGAGGATCAGCTGCGCGCGGCCATCCGCCGGGCGACCATCGCCCTGAAGATGACGCCGGTCATGTGCGGCTCGGCGTACAAGAACAAGGGCGTGCAGCTGCTGCTCAACGCGGTGTGCGGCTACCTGCCCAACCCCAAGGAAGCGACCAACATCGCCCTGGACCAGAAGAACAACGAGGCCCAGGTCATCCTGGAGTCCGATCCGGCCAAGCCTTTCGTGGGCCTGGCGTTCAAGCTGGAGGATGGGCGCTACGGTCAGCTGACCTACATGCGCGTGTACCAGGGCAAGGTGACGAAGGGCGACTTCATCATCAACCAGGCCAACCAGCGCAAGGTGAAGGTCCCTCGTATTGTGCGCATGCACTCCAACGAGATGAACGACATCAACGAGGGACAGGCCGGTGACATCATCGCCCTGTTCGGCGTGGAGTGCGCCTCGGGCGACACGTTCACCGACGGCAGCGTGCAGTACACGATGACGTCCATGCACGTGCCGGACGCGGTGATCTCGCTGGCGGTGAGCCCCAAGGAGCGCAGCGCTACGGCGAACTTCTCCAAGGCCCTCAACCGGTTCACCAAGGAGGACCCCACCTTCCGCGTGCACCGCGACGAGGAGTCCGCCCAGACGATCATCAGCGGCATGGGCGAGCTGCACCTGGAGATCTACATCGAGCGCATGCGCCGCGAGTACAACTGCGAGGTGATCGCCGGTAAGCCGCAGGTGGCCTACCGTGAGACGATCAGCCAGAAGGGCGAGTTCGCCTACACGCACAAGAAGCAGACCGGTGGTTCCGGTCAGTTCGCGCGCGTGTGCGGCTACCTCGAGCCCCTGCCCTCGGACGCGGTGCAGCAGTACGAGTTCGTGGACGACATCGTCGGTGGCTCGATTCCGCGCGAGTTCATCCCCGCGTGCGACAAGGGCTTCCAGGAGGCCGTCAAGAAGGGCAGCCTGATCGGCTTCCCCGTGGTGGGTGTGCGCGTGGTCATCAACGACGGCGCGTTCCACGCGGTGGACTCGAGCGAAATGGCGTTCAAGACCGCGGCCATCATGGGCTTCCGTGAGGGCTACGCCGCGGCCAAGCCCATCATCCTCGAGCCGATGATGAAGGTGGAAGTGCAGGCCCCGGAGGAGTTCCAGGGCTCGGTGGTGGGTCAGCTCAACCAGCGCCGTGGCACCATCATGAGCACGGAGAACCGCGAGGGCTACCTCATCGCCGTGGC
>DASVVJ010000533.1:0-10720 GCA_036389955.1 Myxococcaceae bacterium | reverse complement strand
GGCCCAGACGCCGCCCCGTCCCTCCGAGGAGTTCGAGCAGCGCCGCCTCGAGGCCCTGCGCGCCCTGCACCTGCGCGAGCTCCAGCAGGTGCAGTGAGCCCGTGAGGGCTGCCTACCAACTCAGGTGCAGTCGGCCGTCCTGGTACACGCGGCCCGCGTCCTCGAGCCCCGTCGAGCCGTTCTCCACCTGCGGGTGCACGTTCGCCGGCGGCGCGAGCATCGTGTCCCGCCCGTGGGTGAACGCCTGCTCGCGCACCAGCACCATGTACGCCTTGTTCAGCCGCAGCGCGCGCTCGCGGGACGGGGTGATCAGCGCAGCCAGATCCTGATCTCCGCCCTTCGCCGCGCGCCTCACCGCCGCCTCGTCCAGCGTGCCTCCCGGGAAGAAGCGCTGGAGCAGCTCGTCATTCGCGCGGAACTCGTCACCGCCCTGCACGCGCTCGAAGTACACCAGCGTCTCCGGTTTGCCGTGCCCCACCTGCGGCACATCCGGAATGCCCCTCAGGTCCTGGTGGCGCCAGCCCTCCTTGCCCGGCACCTTGCGCGGGAACGAGAACGTCTGGTCCGCCGTCACCCCGATGTTCGAGTGGCACCCCATGCAGAACAGGTGCTCCTCCTGCGTCTGCAGCCGCAACCGCCCCTTCCCATCCTCGATGAAGCCCTGCAGCTGCCAGCCGAAATCGTTCATCAGCCCCACGTCCGGCGCGCCCTGGAACACGGGCAGCCGGCCGCGCGACTTGTCATCGAACTCCGACTCGTAGGCTGCCATCAGCTTCCACGTGTCCACCTCCGCCACCTTGCGCGAGTAGCGCACCTCCTTCATCCGCGTGGACAACAACGTGGGCTGATCCGGATCCACGTACCGCACCGTGTGCAGGAACTCCGTGCCCTCCGGATACAGGTGCCCCCGCAGCGGTTCCTTCGCCGCCGCGCCCACGTAGCGCGCCGGCACGCCTTTCACTTCTGTCACTGCCTCGGTGAGCTGGCCATCCCCGTTCAGGTCCAGGCCCCCCACCCGCTCGTCCAGCGGCTCCACCACCCGGCGGTGCTTCGTGTTGTCGTGCACCGTCGGATCCAACGTCATCGCCACTTCCACCAGCGAGAGGTTGAGCTGGTAGATGGCCCGGGACTCGGCGCCGCTCGCGTCCCGGCGGAACGCGGGCGGCAACCGGATGAACACGTCATCCGTGCTCCCGTTGGTGGGCCAGAACGTGCCCAGGAAGGGCTTGTAGCGCACCGCGCGCCAGCCGCTGCCATCGCGCGCGAAGCCGTCCTCGTCAAAGCCCTTCGAGAAGTCCAGGTCCGGCCGGAAGCCAGGGTGCTCCGCGGCCGGAATCGCCTGCATCGCCTCACGCAGCGGCGTGTAGTTGTCCTCCCGGATGTAGGCCAGCGCCTGCTCGTCCGTGATGGCCGCTGCCTGGGGCCGCCGATCCACGAAGAGGTTCTTCCAGTGGTTGGTGAGCCCCACCTCGGAGAAGGCGTACTCGGTCTGTAGCGCGAGATCGTTCGCCGAGTTCAGGCTCACCCCACCCGTGTGGCATGTCCAGCAGGGGTTCGAGCGCCCTTCCGTCTTCGTGTAGCACATGGACGGAATGGGGGCCTCGCGGTTGTGCACCGCCATCCCGTTGAGCCGGGCCACCTCGAGCGGATCATACGAGCCCTGGCCACGGACCACGGCCACACCCGCGGCCACCATTCCCAACGCGAGGGCCACACTGGCCCCTCGCGCGACGGACTGCTTGAAACGAGACGGCAACTCGAACCTCTAGGTGAAGGGGACTACGGCCAGCTGCTGTAGAGGTTCTCACCCGGGTGCTGAACGCTGAGGAACAGCGTCCGCATGTCGGGAGAGAACGCGGGGCCCGTGGCCTCGGCATCGCTCGGCACCGCGAGCACCCGGAACGCCTTGCGGTACGTGGGATTGGGCACCTTGCCCGCGTCATGGGCCGGATCCATGTCCAGGTAGTAGATGCCGTCGGCCACCGAGTTGTTGTCGTAGTTGCCGTCCGTGCCGAACCACACGCCGCCCTCGCGATCGATGGCGATGTTGTCCGGCTTCGAGGCGCCGAAGACCGGATCGTAGCCCTGCTCCGTCCGCAGCGAGCCCTTCCACGCGCGGAAGTAGGTGAACGTCCTCGAGCTGGCGGGCGCTGCCGTGTTCGTCTCCCGCACCGCGAAGATGCTGCCGTGCCGGGCCGCCGTCCGGTCCGCCTGATCCGCGGCCACGCGGGTGCGAGGGATCCACTTGCCCGCGTTGGCGGTGTCCGGCATGGCCGTGGCCAGCACGCCATTGCGGTCCAGCGCCGTGGTGGTGCCGTGCTCGGTGAAGGCGATGTAGATCGTCGGCGTGCCGCTGAGGTCCTTCGGGTTGTACTCCACGTCCTCGGGGCGGTTGGTCTCCATCACGCCAATCTTGTTGGAGACGGTGAAGAGCGCGCGGCGCACCTCGTCGTCATTCGGGAAGCCGCCGATGCCGTTGTAGCTGACATCGCGCAGCGCCTGGCCCACCGTGAGGTTGGGCAGCAGCACCGGGTTGTTGCTGGAGTCCAGGGCCGCCGTGGGCTTGCCCGCGTTGGGCGCCATGTCCTGGCTGTCCACCGACAGCTCGATCCAGCGGCCCTGGCCCGGCTGGGCCGGCGTGGGCTCGCGCACTGTCTCCGTGCCGTCCGCGTTCTTGATGCGCAGCTCCACGCCAGTGGAGTTGTCCAGGCCCTCGAAGTGGGCCACGTACAGCTTGCCCGTGTCCAAAAGCTGCCGGGTCTGCTCGCGCGTCATGCCCGCGGTGTAAGGCTGGCTGGAGACGAACTTGTAGACGCGGCCGCTGCGCCGGTCATCGCCCGAGTAGAAGACAATGGGCTGGCCGGGGATCAGCTTCCAGTCCGTGCCGGTGACAAAGGTGGCGTTCTCCCAGCGCGCGCGCCCCATGCCGCCGATCTTCCGGTGGCCCACGCCCGGCGTTGTCTTGCCGTAGTACTCGTTGGGCGCCACGGTGAGGTCCATCTCCACCAGGTAGCCGTGCACGTCGCGGCGGTGACGGTAGGTGTTGGTGTCCGGGTCGGTGGCCGTGGTGGGGCTGAACTCCGTGTTCAGCGCGGGGGTGAAGTCCGGGCTGACCTGAGCGCCCGCCGCGTACGGGTTGGTGCCACCCGAGGGGAAGAGGAAGTTGTTGGCGCTGTTCCACGCCGTCTCCAGATCGCCATAGCTGTTCTGGACGTTCTCCTCGGCGGTGATGACGGTGCCCCACGGCGTCTGGCCGCCCGAGCAGTCATTGTGGATGCCCACCGCGACGTTCTGCGGCAGCGGCGTGCCGTCATCCGTGTGGTCCGGAGCCGAGAGGTTGTGTCCCACCACCCTGGTCAACGTGTCGCTGGTGGCGTCGAAGCGCTTGGCCGCCACGCTGCGGTCCACCGCCCACTCGCCGGTGGCCGGATCCTGCACCACGCGGAACCAGGAGCCGCCCACCTGCTTGCGCCACTGCCGGTTGTACGCCTTGAGCGAGGTGTCATCCCACGTGCTGGCATTCACGTTGTTGGGCAACAGGCCCATCTGGCTCAAGTAGCGCGCCAGGGTCAGGTGCTGCCCATTCGGCGCCGCGGTGGGCATGGGGCGGTTGTTCGACATGTACTCATGGTTGGCCCACATCCAGCCCCCCATGCTGCTGCCGGAGAACTGCGGCGCGTTGCCGTTGGTGTTCCAGCCGTCCCCGAAGTACGCCAGGTAGTCCGTGTTGGCGCCAAAGCGGGGCACCTTGAGCGGATCGAAAGAGGCGTCCGTCTCGCTGTTGCGGAAGCTGAGCGGATCCATCCACTTCACCACCACGGTGGAGAAGAGGCCCGGAATGGTGCGGATGCTGTCGGTGGCCGCCGGAGCCAGCGGGAAGCTGCTGTCCGCGGGCAGCAGGTTATTGGCCGACTGCGTCACGCGCGTCTTCACGTAGTCCGAGAGCGACGTGGCCTTGGTGCCCACATCGGCGCGGAAGGTGATGGCCACCATGCTCGACACGGGGGCGCCCTGGTCGATCCCCGTCACGCGCGTGGTGTCACCCGGGCCCGGTTGGCCCAGGGTGCCCGAGCCCGGCGGCCCCTCGGGCCCCGCCGGACCAGGCGTGCCTGGAGCGCCCGGGGCGCCCGGAGTACCTGGCTCTCCAGGCTCCCCTCGAGACCCCTGAGGGCCCTGTTCACCATCCTCACAGCCCGACATCACACCGCCCAGGAGCAATGCTCCCGCGGCCAGCCTCAGAAGACGCGAAGCCATCGATCGATCTCCCTGCCAACAAGTAAACGTCCCCGTGCACACGGGCGGACGCATCTTGCGGATGCCTTATGGCACTGGTTTGAGCAATACGTCACGTGTCCGTGACAGACGAAAGCCGCCGTCACGGAGAGTGAACCTGCCCGGCTACTCAGGGGACGATCGGGATCGAGGCGACGTCCTCGAACTCCACCGCGCTGCCCTTGGTGATGCCCACCGACTGGCTCCAGCCCCCGGGAACCTCGAGCACGTACTGGCTGGGCGCGCCCACCGAGCGCGACACGCGCGACTCGGGCACCGCCCGCTCGACGATGCCCGCCACCTTCATGTCCGAGGTGATGAAGATCATGTCCAGGGAGATGAGCGTGTTGGCCATCCAGAAGCTCTGCACTTCCTGCTCGGGGAAGAGGAACAGCATGCCCTTGCCCGCGGCCAGCTCCGTGCGCCACATCATCCCGCGCCGGCGCGAGTCCGGCGTGGCTGCCACCTCCACCTCCACGCGGTGTACGCCTCCATAGGCGTCCTTCAGGCGCACCCACGCTCGCGGCAGCGGCGGCATCACATAGTCCTTGGAAGTGACATCCGTGGAGACGGGGCGCTCCACGGGCGGCTTGCCCTGAGCCTCGGGCGCCTGACAGGCCAGCAGCACCAGCAGCACGGCCCACGCACCACGTACGGGAATGGAGATCATGAGTTGACGGGCTTCTTCAGGAGCTTCTCGGCCAGATCCGGTCCCAGGCTGTCGGCCATCAGCTTCTCGACCACGCCCTCGAACTCGGCACGCTGATTGTCGTCCGTGTAGATGAAGCGGATGCCCATGCCGGGCTCCTCCCCTTCCCCGTTGGACCACACCACGTCGCCCAGCAGCTCGAAGGGCTCCTCGCGGTGAGGCACCGTGAGCTTGAAGAGGAAGCGCGTGCCGATGGGCAGCGGCTTCTTCGTCTTGATGAAGGTGCCGCCCTTGGAGATGTTCTTCGTGTAGTCAGCGAAGAAGGAGTTGAGCTTCTTGTAGTCCACCTTCAGCTCGATCGGCGCACGCGCGTGTTGGCGCATCTCGGGACCTGTCTTCTGTTCGGGCATGCCGGGGGAGAGTATAGGAGAGCCTATGCGGCAAGTCCTGTTATCCCGAGTGCGTGCGCTGGTACAGCGGCCCGCAGTGCTCACCGTGGTGGGTGTGCTGGCGCTCGGCGGCTCCGCGCTCGTCTTCGCCCCGCTCTTCGGGCAGCCCGGCTTCGAGCTGAGCCTGGTGCTGTCCATCCTGGTAGGCACCCTGGGCGGAGGGGTAGGCATCGCCGCCGCCGCGCAGGAGCGCCGCGTGCTCCTGGGTGCCGAGCCGAAGCTGGCGGACCTGCCCCGCCCCGAGCGCCCCTTTCAGGCCGTGGCCCTGGCCCTGGGCACCGCGCTGGTGCTCAACGTCGCGGTACTCGTGCCACCCTTTTTCAGTTCCACGCTCTTCGCGCTCCTCACCACGGCGTGTGATCCGTTCGAGCTGGTGGGCTTCTTCCCGCTGCTCACCCTGCCCTCGGCGCTGCTGTCGGCCACCGCGGGGGTGCTCTGTGGCTTTCTGGCCCAGCGGCCCTGGCGGGCGGGGCTTGCCTACACCGGCCTGGTGCTGCTCTCGGCGGTGGCCACCGCCTGGCCCATCGTCTTTGGGCCCCAGGTGTACGCGTTCAACCACTTTTTAGGACATATGCCCGGGCCTCTGTACGACGAAGCGCTCACGGTGACGCCCCGGCTGGCGTGGTTCCGGCTGGAGACGGTGCTGCTGGCGGGCCTGCTGGCGCTGCTCACCACGGTGAGCCTGGACGTGCGCCTGGGCCGCCTGGGCCGGCCGAGGCTGAGCATCGGCGGGTGGGCGGTGCTGGTGCTGTGGGTAGGCTCGGTGGCGCTGATCGAGGCCAACGCCCCGGTGCTCGGGCTGCGGATGACGCCGGAGTACCTGGCCGAGCAGTTGGGCGGCGTGCGGGAGACGCCCCACTTCCGGCTGCACTTCCCGCGCGGCCTGGATCGCGAGCTGGTGGAGCGCACGGTGAGGGACCTGGAGTTCCGCCACGGGCAGCTCTCGCGCTTCCTGGGCGGTGCACCCACGGAGACGATCCGCGTCTACCTGTACCGCGACGAGAAGGAGAAAAAGGCGCTGGTGGGCGCCGGGCGCACGCAGTTCGCCAAGCCCTGGCGCTACGAGCTGCACCTCAACGACCGGCCCTTCCCGCACACCACCCTGCACCACGAGCTGGCGCACGTGATGGCGGCCTCGGTGGGCAGCGGCCCCTTCCGCGTCACCACCCGGTGGGGCGTGTGGCCGCTGATGGGCGTCATCGAGGGCTTCGCGGTGGCGGCGGATGACCCCATCCAGGGCGAACTCACCCTGCACCAGTGGGCGGCGGGCATGCGGCGCCAGAAGCTGGCTCCGGACATGCGCAAGCTGATGGGCACCGAGGGCTTCTACCAGGCGGCGCCCACGCGGGCGTACACCGTGGCGGGCTCGTTCCTGCGCTACCTGGCGGACACCTACGGCCCGGAGAAGGTCCGCGTGCTCTATGCCCACGCGGACTTCCAGGAGGCCTACGGGCGGCCGTTGGACGAACTCGTCACCGAGTGGGAGAAGCACCTGGACTCGCTGCCGCTGGACGAGGACGACATCAGCCGCGCCTTCCTGCGCTTCCGCACCGGCAGCATCTTCACCCGTGCATGCGCCCGCGAGGTGGCCCGGCTCCAGGAGGACGCCGGCACCGCGCTCTACAGCGATCCCCAGGAGGCGCTGGAACTCTACACCCGCGCCGCGCAGCTCCAGCCCGACGAGCCCAACTTCACCGTTGGCCAGGCCGCCGCGCTGGACCAGTTGGATCGCCCTGCCGAGGCCGCGCAGTTGCTGGCCACGCTGGCCGACAAGACGAAGGACCAGCCCGCGCTGTTGGCCGAGGTGGCCATGGATCAGGCGGAGGTCGCCCTGCGCCTGCAGAAGCTGGACGAGGCCCGGCAGCACCTGGAGCGCGTGCTGGCGCTGGCCCCCAGCCCCGAGTTGGAGCGCGGCGCGTACATCCGGCTGGCGGCGATCGAGTCCCCCTCGCTGCTGAGGGCGGTGGAGTTCTTCTTCCGGGGGCGCAAGGAGGAGCTGCGCCTGCTGCACCTTGCGCGCGCGCTGGAGCTGAACCCGAAGGAGCCCTACCTGCACTACCTGCTGGGCCGGCGCGTGCAGCAGGTGGGAGATCCGTCCCTGGCGGTGGGGTACCTGCGGGAAGGGCTCTCGCTGGGGGGCCAGGCCATGCCCGAGGCCCTCCGCCGTGAGACCCTGAGGCTGCTGGTGGAGGCCTCATACCTGGCCGGCGACTGCGGCGCGGTGCGGCATGAGGTGGGCGCTCTGCCGGATTTTGGACCTGCCTTCAAGGCGGCGGCCGTCGAGTGGCTGGCACGATGTGACTTCGAGGATGCCACCTATCAAGGTCCTCTGGTGCCCCGGCAGGCTTTCCGCTAGACGCAGCCGCCAGACCCACAGGAGGGGCGTATGCGGTTCGAATCGCGGCAGCGGATCATGGGGACGGTGGACGAGGTGGAGCGCGCGATGCTCGACCAGCGGTACCTCGATTTTCTGCTCAAGCACCACGGGGTGCTGCTCGAGGTGCAGCTGCTGGAGCTCAAGGACGAGGGCGACAAGGTGAAGCGCCGGGTGCGCTACCGCCCCAAGCCCGTCATCGAGGCCATTGGGCCCAAGAAGGTGCCGCCCGAGTATTTCGCCTTCGTCGAGACGTCCACCTACGACAAGCGCAAGAAGGAGCTGACCTTCACCAACGTGCCCACCTCGAACACCATCTCGAAGATGCTGGTGAACACGGGCACGCTCAAGCTGCGCGACATTGGCGGCGCCACCGAGCGCACCATGGACGGGGAGATCGCCCTCAAGCTGCCGCTGTTGATGAAGCCGCTGGCGATGATCGGCGAGAAGGTCATCCAGTCCGAGGGACTGAAGATCCTCGACGGTGAGGCGCCGGTGCTCAACCGCTTCATCGCCGAGGTGCTGCGCAAGGGCTGAGGCGGGCGAACAGAGGCTGGGGAATGAGTTGACACCGTGGCGGTTGCCCTTCTAGAGGCGACCGACCATGACTTTGCGAGCCCTACTGTTCATTCCCCTGCTGTTGACGGCGGCCTGCGCCTCCAAGCGCATTCCGGGCACCGAGCTCGAAGACACCGACGACACGCGCGCCATCCTGGCCGTGATGGAGCGCTACCGCAGCGCGCTGGAGGCCAAGGACGCCAAGGCCATTCAGTCACTGGTGTCCCCGTCCTTCCGCGAGGATGGCGGCACCGAGACGCCGGACGACGATCTCACCTCCTCCAACCTGGGCGAGCACCTGGCCAACCTGTTCCAGGCGCTGGACAACCCGAAGGTGGAGCTGAACGTGCGCCGGGTGACCATCCAGGACGAGGTGGCCACCGCCATCTACTACTGGAACGCCTCGTGGAAGATGCCCTCGCTGACGACCCGGGGCCAGAGCGACTCGGAGCTGGAGCAGATGGTGCTCCAGAAGGTCGACGGCCAGTGGAAGATCGTCTCGGGGATCTGATCAGAGCCCCAAGAGCGCCTTCAGGCCCGCGGGCCCCATCGCATCCAGCGCGCGGGCCCGCGCCAGGTAGGTGCGGAAGTCCTTGCGGGTGAGCTGCTCGGGCGGCAGCGGCGACAGGTGGAAGTCGCGGATGCGGCTGGCCGTGTAGCGCACCGAGCCGAAGAGCGCGTGGCCGAAGAGGCTCTCGCGCTCCACCGGCTGCAGCGGGCGTGCCTCCTGGTAGCCGCGGATGAAGGCGCGGCACAGGTCCGTCTGGTACTGCCCGTCGAAGCACCAGGCGTTCAGGGTGATGGCCACGTCCAGGCCGTAGGCATCCCGGCACGCCATCTCGAAGTCGAAGAAGGCTCCCACCCGGTCCGCCAGCCACTTCACGTTGTCCATGAAGAGGTCCGCGTGGATGACGCCGCGCGGCTCCAGGCCCCGGTTGCGTTCCTTCTCGGCGCGATCCAGGTGCTCCTCGAGCTCGTCGGCGACGGTGGACACCTCCTCGTCCTGGTTCTGCCGCAGCCCCGCCAGCCAGCGGCGCACCGTGCCCGGGCTGTACGGGTTGTCCCGGCTGCCGCCGAACGACTGGGTGATGCGGTGCATCTTCCCCAGCTCGTGGCCCAGGCGCTCCAGGTGCTCCGCGGTGAGCTGGGGGCGCTTGAGCTCCTCGCCAGGCAGCCACTTGAAGACGGTGACACGGCCGCCCTCCAGCTCCAGGTAAGGGCTCCCTTGCTTCGTCGGTAGCACCGTGGGTGAGGGAAAGTGAGACTCGGTGAGGTGCGTGAGCAGCCCCGCCTCGAAGCGGAGATCCTCGGCGGAGCGCACGGTGGTGTGCCGGACGAAGAAGCGGCCCTGATCCGTGAGCACGCGGTGGTTGGTGTTGATGGAGCCCTCGGGGATGGCCACCACCTGTTGGACAGCCCCCAGACCAAACGCCTCAGAGACCCGGGCGAACGCCTCGGGACGTAGAACCGTGTACACCGCCATCGCGCCACCTCCCGGAGTGGACAGCCACCCGACCCTCCGACGCCCCCCTCCGTTGACACTCCGAGGGGGCGGACATATCTAGGCCCGGCTCCCTTATCACCATACATAAACGTCCGAAACCATTCAAAATTTTCGGGTCGGAGGCGGTCCGCATGGGCATCGCAGGCGGCGGTAGCGTCGGGCAACGGGATGGACGGCGGCGGGAGAGCCTCACCAGCGCGCTGGTGCAGGTGGCGCTGGTGGCGGTGCTGCTGGGCGCGGCGGTGACGTACGTGGTGCACCGGGGCCGGGTGCGGCAGGAGACGGACACGCGGCTGAAGGCGGCGCAGACGCTGGCGCAGCGGGGCAACCCGGCGGACCTGGAGCAGGCGCTGAAGGAATTGGACGCGCTCTTCACGGTGGACGCGGACGTGTACAGCGCGCACACGCTGGCGGCGGATCTGCACGCCACGCTGTGGCTGGAGCACCGGCGTGAGGGCGCGGAGGCGAAGGCGCGCGATCACCTGGCGCGAGCCGAGACGCTGGAGTCGAAGGATGTGGAGCGCTACGGCGCGCGGGTGGTGCGCGCGTGGGTGCTGCTGGCCGAGGGCAAGGCGGCCGAGGCGGATCAGGCGCTGAAGGTGCTGAGAGATCGCGGGGCGAACAACCCGAAGCTGTGGCTGGCGCATGCGCGCACGCAGCAGGCGCTGGGCAACCTGCAGGGCGCGCGGCAGGCGTACACGCGGGCGATGGAGGCGGCGTGGAAGGATCCGCGCTTCCCCACGGCGTACGGCGAGGCGCTGCTCGAGGAAGGGCTGTACGCGCAGGCGGGAGAGACTCTGAGCCGGGCCACGTCGGCGAACCCGGATCACCTGCAGGCGCGGGTGACGGCGGCGCTGGCGACGCTGTACTGGCGGCAGCGGCCGGAGGAGTCGGCGGCGAAGGCGGTGCAGGAG
>DASVVJ010000532.1:0-11584 GCA_036389955.1 Myxococcaceae bacterium | reverse complement strand
TGCGCTCGCCAATCGCGATGCGCCGCAGGGACTCCCCATCGAGGATGCCGAGCGCTTCCACCCCATCGGTCAGCGTGGCGCCATCCTGGAGCTTCTGGACAATCTGGCCCGCGCGTGCGTTCAGGGCTGGGTTCTGGGTCGCGGTGAGGGCCATCCGCAGGCTGCGAGCCACCTCCAGCCCAGCACCCATGGACGAGCCCAGCACCTGGCAGAAGCGGCTGGCCTGGAGCTGCCGGTAGAAGGCTCCCAGCAGTGGGATGTTCAGGCGGAGCTGGGACCACCGTTCCTCGGCTCCCAGGGCCGCGATCGCCAGCGGTGCTCCCGCGATGGCCAGCCCGATCGAGGCCAGCAGGAAGAGGCGGCTGAAGAAGGAAACGGCGACCGCTCCACCCAGAGCCGACTGCGAGCCAGCCCCCATCACTCCCCGCGCCCCGTCCAGGGCCGAGCCGCCGATGAGGAACGCGACCAGGAGGTACGCGGGATAGATGCACAACGAGAGCGTGCGCCGGCGCAGCTGCTGCGTCTCCTCCAGCCACTGGATGATGCGCGCCAGGGCCTGCTCGAGGGTTCCCGAGACCTCGGCCACTTCGAGCGCCTCGACGACCCAGGGCTCGAACCAGATGGGGTGGCGCCGCATCGCCTGGGCCAGCCCCGCGCCTGCGGCCACCTCTTTGGCCACCTCGGCCACGGCCTGGCGGAACGGATCCGTGGCCGCCCCTCGGGACAGGTCACTGAATGCGATGTTCAGGGGAATCCCGGCCCGGAGCATGCTGTGCAGCCCCTGGTAGAAGGTTACCCGCTGGCGGTGGCGCATCATCCCCACCAGGGGATGCTGGGCCCAGGCCCGTTCCACCCGGGCCCGCGGCGTGTCCTGCGGCTCGGGACGCTGCGCCGTGCGGACACTCCGGACGGCGGACACTCCGCCCGGGGGACGCTCCTGTCTTTTCTCCGCGGAGGTTGGCGGTGCCGGGCGAGGCGGCTGCGGCTTGTTCATGACTTGGGCTTTCTCGAGGCTCCGGGGCCCGGGCTTATCGACGCGTGGGAGGCAGGAACAGGCCGAGCAGGATGAGGAGCAGGAACATGCCCATCAGCTCAGTCAGGCCCCGGCCGAAGAGATAGAGCAGGCCGAGCGGCAGGAGAACCGCCCCGAACACGACCCAGCGCAGGGTGGGGTGGGGGATGAACGACAACAGCCACATTCCAATCGAGCCGTGCCGGTGGACCGTTTGCCACCACCCGCCCGCTTGCTCCCGCTCGCGCGTCTCCTTCAGCAGCCGGACGTACCGCGCGGCGTCCTCTTCCTTCTCGGCTTCCTGCCGTTGCCGTTCCTGATTGAAGGCGATGGCCGCCTCGCGGACCTGAGCCTCGTGCTCCTGCCGGCTCTGCCGGAGCCGCTCGTTGTATTCGCGCTGCTGCGGGGTGGTGAGGTCCGCGCCGCACTGCCCGCACTCCTTGGCGAAAGCGCTGTTCTCGGCCTCGCAGCTGCCACAGCGGGGGAAGTGTTCGGCCTTCTGCGCGGGGTCCACGAGCCCCAGTGGCGCCTCACCCCTGAAGCGCTCCAGGTGCGTCTCGGGGACACTGGCGGACTGCGGCGCTTCCTGGGGGCCTCCCACCGCCTCGAAGCGGTTGCCATTCTGCAGCGAAGTCGGCTCCGCTGGCGCCTGCCGCTCACCGCGCGAGCGCTCCAGGTGGAGAAAGCGGGAGAACTTGGAGCTCATCGGGCGCCAGCCTCCGGTTTGACGCTCTGCGAGGCTGGGCGGGTGCGCCCCTTGGCCCACTCCCGGAGCCGGGCAATCTCGTCCCTCATGGTGACCGACAGGGGGAAGGTGTCCCTCAGCGTGCGCACCATGTGCTGCTGGCCCAGCTCCGCGCTCTCGGCGAACGCCTCGTACAGCCCGGCGATCACCACCTGCTCGATCTCCGCTCCGCTGAAGCCCTCGGTCATCGCCGCCAGCGCGTCCAGGTCATACCCGGCCGGGTCGCGCCTGCGCCGCTTCAGGTGGATGCGGAAGATCTCCCGGCGCTCTGCCTGCTCGGGCAGATCGATGAAGAAGATCTCGTCGAAGCGCCCCTTGCGCAGCAGCTCCGGCGGCAGCCCGTCGATGCGGTTGGCCGTGGCCACCACGAACACCGGCGCGGTCTTCTCCTGCAGCCAGGTGAGCAGCGTGCCGAACACGCGGGCCGACACCCCGCTGTCCCCCGTATTCGAGCCGCCCACGCCCGATAGCCCCTTCTCGATCTCGTCCACCCACAGCACCACGGGCGAGATGCTCTCGGCCACCCGGATGGCCTTGCGCAGGTTCTCCTCGGACGAGCCGACCAGCCCGCTGAAGATGCGCCCCATGTCCAGCCGCAGCAGCGGCAGGTTCCACTGCGCGGAGATGGCCTTGGCCGTGAGGCTCTTGCCGCAGCCCTGCACTCCCAGCAGCAGCACGCCCCGGGGCTCGGGCAGGCCGAACTGCCGGGCCCGCTCGCCGAAAGCGCTGGTGCGCTGCCCCAGCCAGGACTTCAGGTTGCTCAGTCCGCCCACGTTCCCCAGCGTCTCGTCGGGCGGGTAGTACTCCAGCAGCCCGCTCTTGCGGATCACCTGGCGCTTCTCGTCCTGCACGCGCTTGATGTCGTCCGCGCACAGCCTCCCATCGTGCGCGATCGCCTTGGCGAAGGCGTTCTCCGCCTCCGACAGCGTGAGCCCCAGCGACGCCTTGATGAGCTGATCGGCATGCTCGCGCGACAGCTCCACCGTGGCCTTGTTCCCCTTGCGCACCACCGTGACGATCTCTTTCAACAGCTGCATCAGATCGGTGTAGGTGGGCATCGGCACGTCGATGACGGAGATCTCCTTCTCCAGCTCGACGGGGATGCTCAGCGAGGGGCTCAGGATGATGACGGTGGTGAAGGTCGTCTTGAGGAAGTGCGCCAGCTCGCGCACCGCCCGCACCACGCCCTTGTCCTCCAGGTAGGGGTGGAAGTCCTTGAGCACCACCAGCGCGGGCTCGGTCAGCTTCTCGATCGCGGCCAGCGCGGCGGGGGGCTCGCGGGTGTCTTCGGGCAGAGCCGGGGCGCGCGTGCCGCCCACGTTGCGCAGGCCCCGAGTGATGGACCAGTGGAAGAGCGCCTTGCCATGTGAGCGGGCCAGCTCGGCGAGGACCGAGTCCACCCGGTGCTCCTCCCACGACACGAGGTAGAGCAGCGGGTAGCGAGCCCGGACGAGGATGTCGAGTTCCTCCAGCCACGGCACCGAGGGAGCACGGGCGGGGGGAGCGGAGCCTGCGGACGTCATGCTCTGGTTTATAGCACTGGAGGACAGGCGGGCTCCCGGGCGCTCCGAGCCCCTGCCGGGCCAGGTGTCAGGAGAAGGGGGATGGACCCCGTCCGCCCAGGCTGCGGGTGCAGTCCCGGAAACAGGGAGGAAGGCGGGCCTGCCTCGCTTGTTGCCTAGGAAGCGGGCCTCCCATAAGAGGCACACCAGATATGGCGATGAACGAGCGTTACGAGCCTCAGGCAATCGAAGGAAAGTGGCAGGCCCGTTGGGAAGAGGCGGGAGTGTTCCGGGCAGGCACCCGCCCAGGAGCCCCCAAGAAGTACATCCTCGAGATGCTGCCGTACCCCAGCGGCAAGATGCACATGGGGCATGTGCGCAACTACCTCATCGGCGACGTGTACGCGCGCTACTTCCGGATGAAGGGCTATGACGTGGTGCACCCGATGGGGTGGGACGCGTTCGGCCTGCCCGCGGAGAACGCGGCCATCAAGGACGGCGTGCACCCCGCCGTGCGCACCCAGGAGAACATCGACTCCTTCAAGGCGGAGATCCGCTCGCTGGGCTACGCCTATGACTGGGAGCGCGAGGTCAACACCAGCAAGCCCGAGTACTACCGCTGGAACCAGTGGTTCTTCATCCAGATGCTGCAGCGGGGGCTGGTGTACCGGCGCTTCAGCAAGGTGAACTGGTGCACGGGCTGTCTGACCGTGATTGCCAACGAGCAGGTCAAAGAGGGCACCTGCGAGCGCTGTGACTCACCGGTGCAGGACAAGGAGATGCCCGAGTGGGCGTTCCGCATCACCCAGTACTCCCAGGCGCTGCTGGACGGGTTGGACGAGCTGAAGGAGTGGCCTGAGCGCATCACCAGCATGCAGCGCAACTGGATCGGCCGCTCCGAGGGCGCCGAGGCGGACTTCGCGGTGCAGGGCAGCAGCGACAAGATCCGCGTCTTCACCACCCGCATCGACACCATCTACGGCTGCACCTACGTGGTGCTGGCGCCGGACCACAAGCTGGTGGCGAAGGTGACGACGCCCGAGCGCAAGGCCGAGGTGGAGGCCTTCGTCGCGAAGATGGCGGCCATCAACAAGACGGACCGCACGGCCGAGGGCGCGACCAAGGAGGGTGTCTTCACCGGCGCGCACGCGGTGAACCCCTTCACGGGCCAGCCGGTGCCCATCTGGATCGCCAACTTCGTGCTGTCCGACTACGGCACGGGCGCGGTGATGAGCGTGCCAGCGCACGACCAGCGCGACTTCGAGTTCGCTCGCAAGTACAGCCTGCCCATCAAGGTCGTCATTCAGCCGGCCAAGGGCGACAAGCTGCCCGCGGGCGACCAGCTGGAGGCGGCCTCCACGGAGTACGGCGTGCTGGTGGACTCGGGCGAGTACACCGGGCTGAGCTCCGAGGAGGCCCGCCCGAAGATGGCGGCCAAGCTGGAGGGCGAGGGCCGCGGCAAGGCCACGGTGACGTACCGCCAGAAGGACTGGGGCTTCAGCCGCCAGCGCTACTGGGGCACGCCCATTCCCATCGTCTACTGCGAGAAGTGCGATCCGGAGCGCAAGGGCATCCCCGTGCCGGTGGAGCAGCTGCCGGTGAAGCTGCCGGAGATCGACACCCAGGCGGTGCTGACCGGCAAGGGCGAGCCCCCGCTGGCCAAGGTGGCCTCGTGGGTGAACACCACGTGCCCGAAGTGCCAGGGCCCCGCGCGCCGCGAGGCGGAGACGATGGACACCTTCGTCGACTCCACCTGGTACTACGCGCGCTACCTGTCGCCGAAGTACGACGCCGCGCCGTTCGATCCGGCCGAGGCCCAGCGTTGGCTGCCGGTGGATGTGTACGTGGGCGGCCCCGAGCACGCCGTGATGCACCTGCTGTACTTCCGCTTCTGGACGCGGGTGATGAAGGAACTGGGCCTGTCTCCGGTGAACGAGCCCGTCGTGCGCCTGGTGACGCAGGGCATCGTCAACGGCCCGGACGGCAAGAAGATGTCCAAGCGCTGGGGCAACGTGGTGGCGCCGGCCTCCATCGTGAAGAAGTACGGAGCGGACACCGCGCGCGTCTACGTGGCGTTCGCCGGCCCGCCCGAGCGCGACTTCGACTGGTCCGATGCCCAGGTGGAGGGCGCTTTCCGCTTCCTGAAGCGCGCGTGGGTGATGGCCGCGACGCACGCGGGGGTGGCAGACGCCACGCACTCGGGCCCCTACGAGGGCAAGGCGCTGGAGATCCGCCGCGCCGCGCACAAGACGCTGAAGCGGGTAGGGGAGGCCATCGAGCGGCTGTCCTTCAACACCGCCATCGCCGGCATCATGGAGTACCTGAACGCGCTGTCCGCGGTGGGCGACCCCGAGACGCCCGCCGAGAAGGCCGCCATGGCCGAGGCCATGCGCGTGATGGCCGTGGTGCTCACCCCGTTCGCTCCGCACATCGCCGACGAGGTGGCCGAGGGGTACGGCTCCAAGACGTTCACCGTGGTGCAGGAGTGGCCCGCCTTCGATCCGGCGCTGGTGGTGGATGACGAGATCCCCTACGCGGTGCAGGTCAACGGCAAGCTGCGCGCGGAGATCAAGGTGCCGGCGGACGCGGCCGAGGCGGACGTGCGCGCCGCGGCCGAGGCGGACGAGCGGGTGAAGGCGGCCATGGCGGGCAAGACGCTGCGCAAGTTCGTCTTCGTGCCCAAGCGGCTGGTGAACTTCGTCGTCGGCTGAGCGGAGGCCTCTGTTGCCCACCGAGGTCCTCGTCATGTGTCCGGGGTGCGGGCGGGGACAACCCGCCCGTAGCGGCCCCTGCGTGATGTGCGGCGCGCTGCTGCCGGACGCCCCGCGGCCCGCGAATCCGGTCTCCGAGGCGCCGTTCCTCGCGCTGGAGTGGGGAGGCCGGGTGCTCCGGGGCGAGGATGGGCGGCTGATCTACCGCGCGGACGCCTCCACCCCGCCCGTCACCGTGGAGCTGGGCAACCTCCGTGACATCACCCTGGGCCGGCGCCTCTTCGTCGAGGCGCTGGCCGTCATCCCGCTCTTCGCGGTGCTCACCATGCTCGTTCCTTCCCTGCGGCCGGTGATGGTGGCCGCCGGGTTCGCCGCGCTGCTGGTGACCTTCCTGTGGCGCCGCTACTACCTCGTTCTGCGGTGGAGCAACGGAGGCCGCATGCGCTGGCCGCTGGGCACGGCGCGGATTGGCTCCGAGAAGGCCCGGCACATCGACGAGGCGTGGACCTCGGCCTCCGGCGTGCTGGCCACCCGGGGCGTTCCCGTTCGAGACAGGATCTGGCTGCATGACCCCCGTGCTTAACCGGACGTTCCTGCTCGCGACCGTGTGGGCCGTGCTCACGATGGGGCCGGGGTGCGGCTACCGCTTCATTCCTCGGGACGGGGCGCTGCCGGAAGGGGTCCGCGCCGTGTGCGCCCCCATCTTCCGCAACGACACCCCCGAGCCTGGCCTGGAGACCTTGTTCACCCGGGCCTTCCGCCAGGAGCTGGTGCGCGCGGGCACGCTGGGCGGCAGCACCGCGTGCGACGCGAACCTCGAGGGAGCGGTGACGTTCGTGGCCAGCTCGCCCACCATCGTCACCGAGCCCGTCTACGAGGAGCGCACCAACGATCAGGGCGAAACGAGCCTCGTCCTGGTGCGCTTTCCGCAGCTGGCCAGCTACCGGGCCTTCGCCGCGGTACACCTGAAGCTGGTCAAAGACGGACGGGTATTGGCGGAGACGAGCGTCTCCGGAAATGAGGACTACCTGCCGGGCAGCGGCGATGTCCTGGAGGCCGAGGCCAACCGCCAGGCCGCGCTCCACCGTCTCTCCGAGACGCTGATGCGCGAGGGCTACGAGCGGTTGGCTCAGAGCTGGTGAGGCGCCGGGAAAGCTCCCGGCACCCGACTACTTGGCGGCGGCCTTGGCCTTGTTGGCGGCCTTGGCCAGCCGGCCGATGCGGCGCGAAGCGGTGCGCTTGTGGATCACGCCCTTGGAGGCGGCGCGCGAGAGCGTCCGGGTCGCGTCCTTCACCGCATCCGTGGTCTTCGCCGCGTCCTGGCCGGTGAGGCTCTCACGGGCCTTCTTGACGGCGGTCTTCACCGTGGTGCGCACGGTGGTGTTGCGGGCACGGCGCTTCTGCGCCTGACGGTTGCGCTTCTCTGCGGACTTGGTGTTCGCCAAGGTAATCTCCAACGGACGGCTGTGGAAAACGAAGGGGGCCGTACCTACAGCGGCGCCCCGCGAGCGTCAAGGAGCGCGTGCTAAGCGGTGTACTCCCAGAGAAGTCCCGCCGCATCCCGGAAGCGGACCCGGGAGGGCTCGATCCCCTGCACGGCGCCGGGGTGGGAGGCCTCCAGAAGGGTGCGCAGCCGCTCGACGGACCGCGCCGACGGAGCCCCCAGCGACAGGGTGGTTCCCGGGCCTGTGGGCGCTGATCCCTGAGTAAAAATGAGGCGCAGGGCCCCATCGCCATAGTGGGCCTCGCCCGGAGCCCCCCGTTCCGGGTGCCAGCCGATCAGCGGCACCACGGAGTCCCAGAACGCCCGCTGAGCGGTCAGGTCCGGCACCTCGAAGCGCATCGCCACCAGCGGCGCGCGGGGCAGGGAGGCCGGAGGCGGCAGGGCTTTCTCCTCCACCTTGGCCGCCTGCCAATGTCGCTCCATGTGCTCCAGTGTAGCCCCTCCGAAGGGGACACCTTCCGCGCGCAGGGCGTTTTCAATGTGCTGGAAGCGGGTGATGAAGCGGCGGATGGCCATGCGCAGCGCATCCTCGGGCGGCACGTGGAGGAAGCGCCCCAGGTTGGCCAAGGAGAAGAGCACGTCGCCCAGCTCGTGCTCGATGGCGTCCCGCTCTCCCGAGGCGACGGCCTCGTCCAGCTCGTCCAGCTCCTCCTGGAGCTTGGCGCGCACGGCCGCGGTGTCCGGCCAGTCGAAGCCGATGCGGCTGGCCTTCTCGGTGAGCCGCTCGGCGCGCAGCAGGCCCGGCGCGGAGGTGGGCACCCCGTCCAGCACCGAGACGTCCCGGCCCGCCTTGCGCTTCTTCTCCTCGGCCTTGAGCTTCGCCCAGTTGTTGAGCACCTCCTCGGAGTCCTTGAGCTGCAGATCCCCGAAGACGTGGGGGTGACGGCTCTCGAGCTTGTCGCTGATCGAGCGGCACACCTCCGCCATGGTGAAGTGGCCCTTCTCGGCCGCCAGCTGGGCGTGGAAGACGATCTGGAAGAGCAGATCTCCCAGCTCCTCGCCCAGGGGGCGCCAGGGCCCGCCCTGAACGACGCGGTCCATCTCGTCGATCACCTCGAAGGTCTCCTCGACGAGGTAGGGACGAAGCGAGCGCAGGTCCTGCTCCTTGTCCCACGCGCAGCCGTTCTCTCCCCGTAGCCGGGCCATGATCCCGACCAGCCGCTCCAACTCCGCCCCCGTGGTGTTCATGTGTGAACCAACCTCCACATCGCGTGGGCCTCTGCCCGCCGGGTACCAGGGCTGATCCCGGGAATTGGCCGCCTACCCGGTAAGCCAGGGGGCAGTAAGGGGGCGATTGCTTTCGCTGAGAGGGCCCGTCGCCTATCATCGAAAGTCCGGATGCCTCACTTCTTTTGTTCGCGCCTGCTCCCGGTGATCCTCTGTCTCGCGCTGTTCTCAGCGAGGGAGGTCTCCGCTCAGATCGACGAGCCCACCCTCATTCAGGAAGTCGATCCCGACTCGGAGCCGCCGTCCGAAGAGGACGACTCCGTTTACGAGGACGAGGAGCCCACGCCTCGCCGCCCGGGAAAGAAGCCACCCCGCGGCAAGCAGCGGGATGCCGCCGAGGAGGAAGAGGAGGAGCCTGGGGCCGCCGTGCCCACGCCGGCACCGACGACCCCGGCCTCGCCCACGGGCACGCCGCCTTCGACGCCGACGGCCACACCCACGCCTGCCCCTCCGGCTCCGGTGGGCAATCGCTCAGCGCCGCCGCTGCTGGCGCCCCGCGTGTCCGACGCGGATCTGCTCGCCGTCTGGGAGCGCTGGAAGCAGGCCCGGGACTCGGGAGATGCCGCCGCGGCGGAGCAGGGCCGCAAGGCGCTGCTGAAGCTGCGCGATGAGGTGTCCGCCTCGGACTTCGATGCCTTCAGCGTGAGCCTGCTGCGCGAGGCCCGGGCGCGCCGCGACAAGGGCGATCTCAAGTCGGCGGTGTCGCTGGCCGAGGCCGCGGCGACGCTCTCGCCGAACCTGCCCTATGCGCGCTTCGCGCTGGCGGATGTGTACGCGCGCCAGCAGCTGGGCTCGGTGAACAAGTACGTGCCTGAGGTTCAGGCGGGCGTCGCGGCGCTGATGAGCGATCCGCGCTACCTGCGGCCGGCGATCGCGGATGCCGGTGCCATGGCGCTGCTGGCGGTGCTGGCCACGGCGCTGGCGGTGATCGCCGTGTTCTTCGGGCGGCGGGTTCGCTACTTCCTGCATGACTTCCACCACGTGTTCCCCCGGGGCATGGGCCGCTGGCAGTCGCTGGCGGTGGCGGTGACGGTGCTGGCCATGCCAGTGCTGCTGGGGCTGGGCGTGATGCCGGTGCTGCTGGTGTTCTTCGGCGCGGTGGTGCTCTACCTCACGGTGGCGGAGCGGGCCGTGGCGGCGGTGTTGCTGGTGCTGGTGGGGCTGATCCCACTGGCGGCCGGTTACCTCGCGCGCTCCACCGTCTTCGCGGGCACGGTGGCCGAGGACGTGTACGTGCTGGAGCGCGGTGGGTTCGCCGGGGACGACGCGGCGGCCCGGGTGCTCGCGCGCCAGGCGGCGAAGGAGGCCACGTTCGCGGAGCTGTTCGCCCTGGGCCGCTACCTGGGCCGGCGGGGGCAGCTCGACGAAGCGGAGCAGGCCTTCAAGGCGGCCTCGGCGCTGCGCCAGCGCAGTGGGCCACTGCTCACCAACTACGCCAACGTGCTGCTGGCGGCGGGCAAGAGCGAGGACGCCGAGCGCATCTACAAGGAGGCCTCGGCGGCGGATGGCACGCTGGCGGCCGCGCAGTACAACCTGGCTCAGGTCTACCGCCACCGGGCCAAGGGGCTGCCGGACAACCTGGTGGGCGCCGAGATGGATCGCCACCGCGAGGCCCTGGCCAAGGCGCAGCTCCTGGACAACGCGCTGGTGGGCCGGGACGTGCCTCCGGATGACCGGATGCTGGTGAACCTGCTGCTGCTGTCGCCGACCCTGACGCAGCAGGACATCATGGTGCTGGCCAACGGCGACACCGCGGGTGAGCGCGTCGAGTCCCAGCTCAACCGGCTGCTGCTGGGCGCCTCGGGCATGATGGCCAAGGTGTACCCCGCGGCGCTGGCGCTGCTGCTCTTCCTGCTGGGCTACACGCGCGACCGGCTGCGGACCGCGAAGTCCTGCGAGAAGTGCGGCAACGTGGTGTGCCGGCGGTGTGATCCGGACCTGAGCGCGGGCAGCTTCATGTGCAGCCAGTGCACCAACGTCTTCGCGCGCAAGGGCGTGGTGCCCGAGCCCCTGCGGCTGCAGAAGCAGTCCGAGGTGCAGCGCCACCAGACGTGGATGAACCGGCTGGCGCTGGCGCTCGGGGCGCTGGTGTCCGGGGCGGGCCACCTCTTCTCGGGCGCTCCGGTGCGCGGCGCCATCTACAGCTTCCTGTTCCTGCTCGCGCTGTCCGTCGTGGTGCTGCGCGACGGGTTGCTCAAGGCGCCCTACGGCGATGCTCCGGTGTACCTCAAGCTGCTGCCGGTGGTGCTGGTGTTGCTCCCCCTCTATCTCCTGTCGCTGCGCGGCCTGCGCAAGCGTCAGACTGAGTAGGTCCGTCGACCATGGCCCTCAAGGGAACACTCAAGGACTTCGGCATCGCGGACATCCTGCAGCTCATTGGCCAGCAGCAGAAGACCGGGCAGTTGTGCCTGGCCAACAAGGAGCAGGAGGTCAACGTCTTCTTCAAGGACGGCAACATCGCCCGGGTGGAGAGCGTCACCCGCAAGAAGAAGGATCTCATCGGCAACATGCTGGTGAACGCCGAGATCATCACCGAGGCGCAGCTCGAGGAGGCGCTGGAGACGCAGCGCCGCACCCTCAAGCGCCTGGGCGATGTGCTCGTCTCCAGCGGCTTCATCACCGCGCCCAACTTCAAGAAGATGATGCAGCTGCAGGCCACGGAGACGATCTACAAGCTCTTCAGCTGGGACAACGGCACCTACGAGTTCAAGGTCGAGCCGGTCGTCTCCGACACCGAGGCCATCACGCCGCTGCGTGCCGAGTCGGTGCTGATGGAAGGCTTCCGGATGGTCGACGAGTGGCCCGTCATCCGGAAGAAGATCAACCGGCTGGACATGACGTTCGAGGTGCTCAAGCCCCTGCCTCCGCCCCGGGTGCAGGAAG
>DASVVJ010000531.1:0-3052 GCA_036389955.1 Myxococcaceae bacterium | reverse complement strand
AGGGACTCCAGCTCCGCGCGGGCCGTGCCCAACCGTCCCACGAGCTGTGCTGCTTCCACCTGAAGCGTGTCGCGGCCTGTCCGGACACACTGAAGCACTGCTGGCACAGCCTCTGCCGCCAGCGGCCCCAGCGCGTCCAGGGCCCTCACCATGTCGAGCTTCATCGCCGACGAGGAGCTCACCCCCGTCACCTCATCGAAGCCCGCCTCGAACTCCGAATCAGGCAACGCCAGCAGCCGCACCAACACGGGCACCACCGCGTGCTCACCCATCTGTCCCAGGGCAATGGCAGCCCGTCCTCGCACAGAGTCCTTCAGGTTCCTGTCCTCCACGACCGCGAAGAGTCTGGGAACCACCGCCTCGGTCGTGGGCCCCCGCCGGGAGAGCGAGTTCGCCGCCCAGGTTCCCACTTCGGCATCCGCATCCCTCAGCGCCTCGACCAGGGCCTGCGCCACCTCGGGCCGCTCTGGAGCAAACTCCCCGAGCACCTGCGCGGCGGCCCCGCGGACCCGTGCTTCTTCGTCCGTCCTCAGCGCGTCGAGCAATACCGGCACCGCATCGTCCCGGAGGCCTAGCGCCTGGAGGCCGCGAAGGGCCTCGGTGCGCACGGAGGCACCCTGCCCCGTCCGCACGGCGTCGAGCCGCACCTCCCAGAGTCCCGGAGCTTCCCGGTCATCCTCCAGAAGCAAGGCGGCCTGATGGCGCACGGCCGCTACCGGATCGGTGAGCATGCGCCGCAGCTCGGGCCGTAGGGCCTTCACGCCTTCGGGAGTCACCAATTCCAGCGCTGCCTGGCGTTCCCACCCATGCTCGGAGCGCAGGTGCTCCAGCAGTGCCTCCGGCGAGAGCCCTGCGAACCGCAGCGCCTGGAGACACGCTCCGCGCACCCGTGCATCCGTGTCTCCCAGTCCCCGGCGTAAGCCCGGGAGGGCCGCGGGCACTTCGCCCGCTGTCTGCAGCAGCCGCGCGGCAATGTATCGCCTGTCCGCATCCGGCCCTTCGAGCAGCTCCACCTGCTGGGCGGAGCACGGCTGACTCACTTTATGAGGAACCTTGCGCGCCACGACCTGGAGCAGCTTCGCAACGGCCGCCTGCCGCGTGGGCTCGGGCGCCTCGAGCGCGGCCCCCACCAGCAAAGCGAGAGCTTTCGCATCATGGCGGATCCACTCCAGCTCCCAGGTGAGCACCTCGCTCAGGTCAACGGCTTTGCCCATGAGGCCCAGCGTGCAGGTCCAACCGCGGCCCGGCAAGGCCCGTGCGCCTCTCAGCTTCGGGAAGGCCCAAGGCGCTTGCGCAGCTCATCGTTCACCGTGCCAGTCTCCACGGGCCGGAGGCGTGCGCCCACGTACTTGTCCGGGCGCACCAGATAGGCGCAAGGGGTGCCCGCGCCGAAGCGCCGGTGTGCCTGCCCCTGCGCGTCCACCAACACTCCTGGCCCGGCCCGCTGGGCCTCGGGCGTTACTACCCGGACCCGCAGCCACTCGGGGTAGGGTGACTCCAGGGAGCGTGCCAGAGAGACCAGCTCCTCGAATGACGCCTTCGTGTCCAAGCCCTTGAAGAGCAGCAGCGTGTAATGGGGGCCACGCAGGGCCTCGTGCAGCCGGGAGAGCCCCTCGGCTTGAATCGGCACCTCGGGCACCCGCTCGCCGGGCGCCGGGCCGGAGGCAAGCGGAGCGCTGGGTCCATCCGCACCGCGCACTGTCTCGGTGGACAGCGGGCTGCGGCGATAGTGCAGGTAGAGCTGAGAAATGAAGCGCAGCACCCGGCGCTGCAGCAGGGGCCGGGAGATCACCGGCGCCAGCAGGGGGATGAGGCGCTTGCGCACGAGCCGCGCCACGGGACCTCGGGCCGCCGCGAGCCCGAAGATGCGATCGGTGCCCTCCAGCAGCTTGCGCCCCACGGGCTCACGCTCGGCACCGTAGGTGCCCACGAGCGACTCGGGCGCGCGGCCCTGGAGCACCAGCGCCAGCTTCCAGGCGAGGTTGTAGACATCCTGGATGCCGGTGTTCATGCCCTGCCCGCCGGCGGGACTGTGGATGTGGGCCGCGTCTCCGGCGAGCAGCACCCGTCCCTCCTGGTAGCGAGGCACACCACGTCGGTGCAGCCGGTAGCCACTGGTCCAGCGCGCGTCCTTCAAGCGTGTGGGAATGGGAGCCAGGCGTGACACCACCTCCTGGAGCTGCTCGAGCGTCGGCGTGGGCGTCTCGCCCGGAGGCGCCATGTCGCGAGGGACGATGGTGATGATGCGGAAGCGGGCCTCGCCCGGCATGGGGAAGGCGGCGAGCAGGCCTCGCTCCGAGGGCATGATGTGCAGCTCGTTCGGCCGCAGAGACCAGTCGACGGCCACATCTCCCAGCATGCAGACGTCCTCGTACGTCTCGCCCTCGAAGGAGATGCCCGCGGACTTGCGGACCTGGCTGCGTGCCCCATCGCACCCCACGAGCCACCGCGTGCGCACGGTCGCCGTGCTGCCGTCCGCATGGCGCAGGGAGACCTCGACCGCGTTGTCCACGGCACGGTGCTCCAGCAACTCCACGCCCCACTCCACCCGTCCGCCTTGCGCCGTGAGCCGCTCGGTCAGCAGGGCCTCGGTGGCGTCCTGAGGGAGAATGATCGGGAACGGATAGTGCGACTCGAGCACGGAGAAGGCCCCGAACCGCAGATGCGCCTGCCTTCCGCCCTGGGCCACGAGATTGGCGGCCTCCATGCGCAGGCCCCGGGCGAGCGCCGAGTCAGCGAGGCCCAGGTCATCGAACACCTCGAGCGTGCGCGACTGCACCACCAGCGCCCGGGACAGGGGCGAGGGCCCTTCGAGCCGATCCACCAGGCGGGCCTGAATGCCGTAGCGCTGTAGACACACCGCCAGCGTCAGGCCGGTGGGCCCCGCTCCTGCGATGAGCACCTCGATGTCCGCCATGATGGTTCCCCCCTTGCCGGCCAGCGTACCTGACCCCGCAGCCCTGGGTCCCTCAACTCTGCCTCAGGACAGTCAGCATGACCGGTGCTTGGTTCAAGCGCGCGTGGCTGAGTCGGGCTATCGCTCTGTGGAATC
>DASVVJ010000530.1:0-3139 GCA_036389955.1 Myxococcaceae bacterium | reverse complement strand
GCGCTCGCCGGGAGGCAGGTCCGCCGCGGCCACCAGCTCGTTGAAGAACTTCACCGTCGTGCGCCAGTGGTGCCGCGCCAACAGGGACGGGCCGGGCAGCATCCCCTGGAGCAGCGGGTCACGGGCGAGCGCGGCCGCGGGAGGCTCCAGCGCCGCCACCTGCTCCTCGGACAACAGGTGCCCGTAGTAGCTGAGCTGGGTGAGCACCGACTCGCCCTGGAGCACCGAGGACAGCGGGGGAAAGCCCTCCCGCAGCCGGGCAAGCGGGTTCAGCGCCTGGCGCTTGCGCTCGGGCGTCGCCGCGTCGAGCGCCGCCGCGCAGGAGGGGTAGAGCTCTTCGATTCCCTTGCTGGAGAGCACCAGGCCGTGGAACCCGCCGCCCAGCGCCAGCTCCCGGCTCAGGGCCAGCCCGTCCAGGCAGGTGTCCACCGCGGCATCCGGCTGGTTCTGGGACAGCAGCCGGCGGATCTCCAGTCCGGCAAACCGCGGCAGGTGGCGCAGCGCCGCCTTGCCCCCGCGCTGAAAGGGGTGCTGGGGAGCGCTGAAGGCGGTGAGCCCCTCCGGCAGGCCACCCGTCCCGGCCCGGGTGGCGGCCAGGAGCCGGGGCAGCACCTCGCGGCGGGACTCGAACAGCAAGCGGCACGGCTCGGCCAGCGCCTCGAAGCGCGCCTTGCCCAGCTCCACCGGGCGGCACGCCTTGTCCTTCTCCAGCACCTCGTAGTCCGAGTTCTTGTGGAGCCGCTGCAGCTCGGGCATCAGCGCGCTCAGCGCCTCGCCGAAGGAGCCCGGGGTGGGCACGTCCACGTGCGCGGGCCGGGGCCAGGTGGCCCTTACCTGTCGATTGGCCTCTTGTACAAGCAGGTCCCCCTGCTTGCCCGCACGCATGCTCAGCCAGGCAAGCCCCCCCACGCCCGCCACGAGCAGGACGAATACGCCGCTGGTGAAGGTGAGCAGGGGACGGTTCATTGCCAGCGCCAGGACCGGGACATGCCAGAGTTCCCCCGAGGAGGAGAAGGTACGCGTGTGTCGGGTGGTGAACTCCGGGGGTGATTGGACTAAATCTGGGGTCATGCGACAAGGAGCCCCAGGACTGATAGCGCTGCTGGCGCTAGGGCTGGCGACCTGCACGCCACCCCCACGGGTTCCGCTGGTGCTGGGGACGGTGCCGTGGCTGGGCACCGAGCCGTTCTTTCTGGCGCGCGACGAGGGGCTGTTCCCCTCGGCGGTTCACCTGACGGAGTACATGAACAGCACGCACAAGCTGCGGGCTTTTCACAACGGCGTCATCGACGCGGCGGCGGTGACGCTGGAAGAGGTGGTGAACCTCAACCTGGGCGGCCAGGTGCAGGTGGTGCTGGTGCTGGACTCCTCGAATGGCGCCGACTGCGTGGTGGCCCGGCCGGAGGTGAAGACGCTGGCGGACCTCAAGGGCAAGCGGGTGGGCGCCGAGGACGTGATGCTGCCCACCTACGTGCTGCACCGGGCGCTCGAGCAGGTGAAGCTGAAGGTGGCGGACGTGCAGCGGGTGCACCAGGGGCCCGCGGAGTCCGCCGAGGCGCTGCGCCGCGGTGAGGTGGATGCCGTGGTGGGCTACGAGCCGTACTGCCAGCGGATGGTGGCCGAGGGCGGACACGTGCTCTTCGACAGCACGCGCATCCCCGGGGAGATCGTCGACGTGCTGGTGGTGCGCCGCGCCTACCTGGAGGCGAACCCGGCTCAGGTGGATGCGCTGGTACGGGGCTGGTTCGCCGCGCTGGCACGGCTGCGCGAGCGCCCTCAGGAGTCTGTCCGGAAGATGGGGCCCCGGCTCGGCATTCCCGAGGAGAACTTCCTGCAGGCGCTGAAGGGCGTGCACTACCCGGACGCGCAGGAGCAGCGCACGCTGCTGGCCGGAGACAAGCCGCGCCTGCCCGAGACAATCGAGCGGCTTCGGAAGGTGATGGTGCAGTACACGGGCGTGTCCTCGTCGCCCATTCCCGGGAGCGTCATCGATCCCGCCCCGCTGCTCCGGGTGGCGCCATGAAGGTCCGCTCGCCCTTGGCAGGCCGGCTGAGGGAACTGCTCATCCCGCTGCTGCTGCTGCTGCTCTACGCGCTCTGCTTCGGGCTGTACTCACTGCACCACGAGACGGGACAGGGCGTGATGCGGGCGGAGTGGGTCACCATGCGCAAGGTGGCGATGGAGATGACGCAGCTGCAGACGAGCCTGGACCCGCTGCTGCGCGAAAGCAACACGGTGGCGGTGCGGGAGATGGTGGCGTCCATGAGCGCCAACCCCTACCTCCACGTGGGCCTGCTGCTGGATGAGCAGCAGAACGTGATGGCCTCCACCCGGCTGATGCTCACGGGCCAGCCGGGGCGCGAGGCCTGGCCGGAGCTGGAGCTGGCCGAGAATCTCGCGCGCCGGGAGCGCGCCCGCGAGCAGCTCCGGGGCATCGTCGAGGTCACCAGCGACCGGACGCGCGTGGTGGGCTACTACCCGGTGCTGCTCAGCTTCGGCCTGGCGGACCGGAAGCTGGGCTTTCTGTTCTTCCAGCATGACCTGACGCAGACGAAGATCGGCGTGCGCCACGAGGTGGAGCGCTCCGTGCTGCGCTCGACGCTGATGCTGCTGCTGATCGGCTCGTTCATGGGGCTGGCGGTGTACGTGCTGCTGGGGCGGCGCATCCAGCGCATGGTGGTGGCGGCCCAGGGCATGGTGAACGGAGCGCCCACCCAGCCCGCGGAGCAGCCCGGAGAGGACGCGCTGGGGCGGCTGGGGCATGCGGTCAGCCAGATGGCCGAGCAGATTGGCCGCAACCGCCAGGAGCTCGAGGAGAACGAGGAGCGGTTCCAGACGATCATCGAGCGCTCGCCGGACGCCATCCTCATTCACTGGGAGGGGCAGGTGGTGTTCAACAACCCGGCGGCCGCGGCGCTGCTGGGGTACGAGAAGGCGGCGGAGCTGCAGGGCCGGCGCATGGAGGAGCTGGTGGTGCCCGAGGACGCCGAGCTGCTGCTCGGAGAGCGGCAGGAGGGCACGCCGCGCGAGGTGCGCTGGGTGGCGCGCTCGGGCCGCCAGGTGCTGGGCGAGGTGGTGACGTTCCCCCTGGTGTTCGAGCGGCAGAAAGTGCGGGTGTCCATCGTACGCGACATCACCG
>DASVVJ010000529.1:0-13110 GCA_036389955.1 Myxococcaceae bacterium | reverse complement strand
TCGCGTCAATAGCGACCATGAGCTTCTCCTGCTTCTCCTTGGAGGACTCTGCTTCGCGCAACTGTCCGAGAAGCTCCTCCACTTCGAGGCAGAGGTCGAAAATGCTCATGGCAACACCGCCGCGAGGCACGGCACGGGTGCAGGCAAGGCCGAAGCCAGAATCACTACAGGCGCGAGAACCACGAGCCCGGCGCCAGCCGAAATCACGACGAAGACGACACCAGCGATGACGACCACGCTGCCCACCAGCATGGACTTATGGTGGCGCTTCAACCACTCCACCGCGCTATCTGTGGCAGAGAACTCTTGAGGCTGCAGTTCCTGTAGCTTCGAGCAGTCAAGGTACGGTTGCATGCACCGGCGATTACAGTAGGCTTCCTTTCCTCCTTTGCCCCGTCCACCGGAAGTGGTGTGGCCAAACCCTCGGGGAAGAGGGCGGCTCATACACTCTCGCATGCACTCTTGAAGTTCCTCGTCGCAATCCCGCTGATAGGCTGCCGCGAGCACAACCGGGCAAGACGGATGAGGGGCAGCGGACAAGGCTGTGAAGCGTGAGAACTCGGCATCGGCGGCAGGTTGCCAGGCGTGGGGGACGCTCCCGTCTGGTAACTCCCGGATAACGAGCACATAGCCAGTCAATTCTTCATCGACAGGAGCGGCGATGTGACGTGTTGCGCTACAGGAAGCAAGCAGGCCGCCAAGGACCACGATGACACCTGTTGCTGACGAAAGAGTGCGCCGCATCCCTGCGCCTTATCATGCCGGAGCATCGAGACATGCGGCAATCCAGGAGCGTTCGTAAGAGCTCAGTACCAAGAGGGTGTCCGGTACTTCTTCGGCCATCCTCTCGAGGACGATGGACCTCGCCAGCAGTCCCTTCCGCTGCTCGCTCTGCTAACCTGAGCCTCCTGTCGACAGGGGCTACGCATGCGCTGGATGACCGTAGGGCTCATGGCCCTGGCACTCGCCGGAAACGTGGGCTGCTCTCGCGCAAAGGGCAAGCGGACCACCTTCGACAAGGCTGCCTTCCAGGGAGTGGAGCAGTCCATTGGCGACAAGGCGTGCTCGCAGCACGAGTACGAGGACCATTGCACCCTGGATCCCACCCGTAAGCAGTGCCGTCAGATATGCGGCTGAACTGGCGCGCCGTTGCCGGCGTTCTGGGCGGCCTTCTCCTGCCGCTTCCTCTGCTCTGGGTGCTCACGAGCACAGCGGGCGATACGCCCCGGCGCCCCGAGCCCGGAGACCCTCGTGTCAGTCCGATGCTCTCGGCCCGGCAGCGCATGCTCCTGCGGACCTACCACCGGGAGTGTGCCCGGCCAGCCGACTGCGAGGCGCCCCTGGGCTGTCTCGGCAGCGCACGCGCCAGGAAACACTTCTGCACCGACAGCCAGTGCACCCAGGATGTGCATTGCCCGGTGGACTTCTCATGCCAGGCGCTCAGCACCGCGGGCGGCGGGCCCCTGGTCCGCTACTGCGTGCCTCATGGCAAACGAAAGGAAGGAGAGCCCTGTATCCGTCTTCCAGAGGACCAGGCCTCCGCCTGTGCTCCCGGGCTTCTGTGCGCTGCGGGCTGGTGTGGGCGTCCGTGCCAACTCGGCGTTCCTGAGAGCTGCCCGGTGGGCTTCTTCTGCGCGGACGTCGCCTCAGGTCCGGCCTGCCGGCCGACGTGCGAGGGGCGCACCTGCCCCGAGGGCCAGCACTGCATTCGCGATGACGAGGGCGCCTCGGTGTGTGCGGTGGTGCATGGGCAGGACTGCCAACGCGCCCCATGCCCCGAGGGCCGTGAGTGCCTGGCCTCTTTCTCCGCCGGGCCCCAGGTCGAGGCATGGATGACCTGCCATCCGGAGTGCGGAGCGGACCTGTCGGCGTGCGCCCAGGGATTCGTCTGCGACCGGGGCTCGTGCCGCCAGCCCTGTCAGCCCGAGGCCCCCAACGTGTGCGAGCTGGGCTACCGGTGCCTGCGCCACAACGACAAGCAGCCGTGGTTGTGCCAGCCTGACATGTAGAGGAGACGCAGAAGCCATGAACCGTCGCCAATTCCTTCTGGCCGCAGGCGCTGTCAGCGCGAGCCTTGCTCTTCCCGCCGCCGCGAGCACCGTGAGCACTCCACACCGCCCGTCCAAGGCCGGCTCGATCTGGGTGGATGCCCAGGGCGCGGTCGGCGGCTTCGAGCCCGCTGGGGAAGGGAAGGTCGTTCTCGCCCAGCGGCTCATCGACGCGATCCGGCAGCGCCGCATCGACCTGATCAGCTTTACCATCGCCGATGTTGGCAATGGTCCGGACCGCTTCAGCGGCGCCGTCGAGGCGATCACCTACTGGGACCAGCTGATCCGGGAGCACTCGAAGTGGTTCGTCAAGATCCAGAGCGTCGCCGACATTCGCGCCGCGCGTGAGGCGGGCAAGCTGGGGCTCATCTACAACTTCCAGGACACCACGCCGTTCGAGTCCGACGCGGGGAGGGTCGCGACGTTCGCCACGCTCGGGATCCGGGTGATGCAGCTCACCTACAACAAGCGCAATCTGGCGGGCGAGGGGTGCCTCGAGCGGGCCAATGCGGGGCTCTCCGACTTCGGGCGCGAGGTGATTGCGAAGATCAACGAGGCGAACGTCCTGCTGGACCTGAGCCACGCCGGGCAGCGGACGATCGCGGAGAGCATCGCCGAGAGCAAAGCGCCGCTCGCCATCACCCATAGCGGCTGCCGGGCGCTCGTCGATCTGCCGCGCAATGTCCATGATGCCGAGCTTCGGGCGCTGGCGGACAAGGGCGGCGTGTTCGGCGTCTATCTGATGCCCTTCCTCAGGGCCAAGGACCAGCCCGTCGCCGAGGACCTCATCCGCCACCTGGTCCATGCGGTCAATGTCTGCGGCGAGGACCATGTGGGCATCGGCACCGACAATCCGCTGCTGGGCTACACAGTCAACGACGAGACGCGCAAGCGGCACCGGGAGGTCCACGCGGAGCGCACCAAGCGGGGCTTCGCCGCCCCGGGCGAGTCGCCGGACGTCCTCAACCTCGTCGAGGGCTACAACAGCGTGGACCGCTACGACCTTCTCGCCGCGGACCTGCGGAAGCAGGGCTGGACCACGGCGCGGATCGACAAGGTGCTCGGTGGCAACTTCGTCCGCCTCTTCCGCGAGGTGTGGAAGGCCTGAGCCCGCTTTGGAAAGTCACCGTCTCCAGGACAGGAAGCGTACGAAGAGGTTCTTCGCGCGGGGCGTGAGACGGCGGCGGTTCCACGCATCACCCAGGCGCTTCAGCACCTCGCCCTGGGTAGGGTAGGGCAGCACAGTGCTCGCCAGGGCTCCCACGGTGAGCCTCTGCGTCATCGCCAGCGCGAGCTCACCGATGTTCTCTCCCGCGTGCGAGCCGATTTGAGCGGAGAGCGGAGTAGGCTCGTCAGGCTGAGCGATGGATGTGGCCCCCGAGGAGCCCTTGCAACCGCTGACCCCAGGTACTCGAGTCGGAGCGTGGCGCGTGAAGGCCTGGCAGGGGCAGGGCGGCTACGGAGCCGTGTACCGTGCTGAGCGCGTGGGCTTCAGGCGCTCGGGGCCCGTGGCGCTCAAGGTGTCCCTGTCACTGTGGAACTGGCGCATGGAACGCGAGGCGGAGCTGCTCTCGCGCCTGAGCCACCCGAGCATTCCCCGCCTGGTGGACCGGCGCGGGGTGAAGCCGGCGTCCGGCGCCAAGTACCCCTTTCTCGTCATGGAATGGGTGGAGGGCACGCCCCTGTATGCCTGGGCCGAGCAGCATGCGCCCTCGGAAAAGCAGCTGTGCCGGGTGCTGGCGCAGCTGGCGCGGGCGTTGGAGGCCGTTCATGCCGGGGGAGCGGTGCACCGGGACGTGAAGGGCGCCAACGTGTTGGTCCGGCTGTCGGACAGGCGCGCGGTGCTCATCGACTTCGGCTCGTGCCACTATCAGGGAGCTCCTCGGCAGACATGGCAATCGCTTCCGCCGGTCACGCTGGACTATCTCTCCCCGCAGGCGGGGCTGTTCCACGCCCGCTCCGTTCACCAGCCCGACAGCTATTACCCGCCCTCTCCAGCGGATGACCTGTACGCGCTGGGAGTGACGGCCTATCGGCTGGTGATGGGGCAGTACCCTCCGCCGTGGGAGGCGCGGAAGGATGCGCAAGGCACCTGGCGGATGACGAACCCCGATGTCAGGCCGCTGCTGGAGAGCAACCCCCGGGTCGAGCCGGTGCTGCGGGAGGTGATTGCCCGGCTGCTGTCGGAGGCTCCGGAGGCGCGAGGTACGGCGAGGCAGGTGGCCGAGGCGCTGGAGGCCGCGGCGGGTGGAGAGGAGCGCCCCGAGCGTGCCAGGCCACCTGAGCGTGCACGGGCCTGGAAGCCGTGGCTGGCGCTGGCGGCGGTGGGGGCCTGCGCGGTGCTCTTATGGCACTGGCAGCGGGTGCCTGTTCCAGCCGGTTCCCTGTCCTTGAGTACGCCTGGGGCCTCGGACTCACGAGCCCCCGATGCGGGCACGGCGGCCGTGGGAGACACCTCGCCCACCGAGCCTCGGCCCTCCGCTTCGCCCGTGACGGAGAAGAAGCCCCTGGCCCAGGAGCCACTTCCCGAGCCCCGCCCAGGGCAGGCGCGGCCCAACAAGCGAGGCCAGTGTCCGGGCCGCAAGCAGGTGCCGATCAATGGAGGCTGCTGGGTGGAACAACTCCCGATGACCGCCGAAGAGTGCACAGAGAACGGCTTCGTGCCCTTCAACGGCAAGTGCTTTGTCCCTGCGAACGCGCCCCCCAAGAAGCCGCAGCCCACCTCGAGCCCGCCGGAAGAGCGCTGAGCGGCCCTGCTGTATGACGGAAAAACGGCCCTCCCTCGGTGCCAGGAGAGGGCCGTCACTTCACTTCCTGAGGTCTGGAAGGCCTGAGCCAGTCGCTGTCACCGGGTGCCGCTGTGCCGCTGGTGGAAGGACTCCGGTCTCGGCAACGAACGGAAGGCGCGTACCTCCGGCCCTTGCACGGGCCTTTACGCCAGCCCGCCCAAGCCCGTGTCGTGCGAGGCAGCAACCTACGGCCATGCGGTCAGCCTGCTGGCCAGGGCTGCAACGGCCGCAGCAACCCGGCCCGCTCCAGCAACTCATGGACGCGAGCAGCCAGCGCAACGTGTTCCGGGCTGGATGCGGTGAACCGCTCGGGGGTGAGGATGACGAGGGTGCCCTGGTCCTCCACCGGCTCGATGCGCACGGGGGCAGGCAGTGGGGGCACCGTGCCGCGCAGCCGCGAGAAGTACATCACCCAGCCCACGAAGGTGCCTGCGTGTGGGAACCCCTTCACCACCGTATCCCGGTGCGCCTCGGACGTAGCCACTCCCCACTCCGGCTCCCAGGCCAGGGCCATGGCGCGCAACACCTCGGTCATCACGGGAGCGGTCAGCACCCGCTCCCCCATGAGCCCCTCATCGTGAGGCCTGAGCACGCAGGTAGATGGAGGCCGGGGGTCAGCTGAACCGCACGCCCCGTCAACGCCTGACGTCTCCTCCAGGCTGTCACCTGTCCACAGATGGAAGGAGAAGCCATCACCTATCCGATGCTCCTTCCGTGCGAACAGCTTCTGGAAGTTCTCCGCGCTCGTGGTGAACAGGCGTTCGCGTGCTTCCTGGAAGGAACCTGCCGGCTCATACCAGCGGGTCCACGCTGGGTCACAGCGTCCCAGCAGGTGGAAGAACCGCTCCGCGCGTCGTGCACATGCCTCAGCGGATTCACGCCGGGCGAGCCAGTAGGAGCCCGCGTAATAGGTCTCTATCATCGGAGGGCTACTTTTCATGGGGCCGGGGGAGTCGGGGGAACATGGACAACCTCAATCGGGAGCTCAGCGCTCCTGAACATCTTCCTGAGTGCGCCTGCGAAGTTCTCCTCGGCCACGATCCACCGGATGGGCGTCCCATTGGAGACCTTGTCCTGGCGCCTCGCCTGAGCAAGTAGCTTGTGACGACCTTCGAAGATCTCGAGAAAGTTCAGCTTCTTGTCGACCCACTGCGCGTAGCCGGTGGCTTTGACCTCAAGGAGAACTCCCTGGTCAAAGCCATCGAAGTCCACCTCCTCCTCACCCCGTTTCACGCGGTAGGTGTAGCCCGGGGGCGCCCCCGTCCTCTGGGCTTGATAGGTCCGGGCGCTCTCGGACATGGACTCGTCCGCCTGGACCCATTTCCCCGGACCATCGGAGTTGGGCGGCGCAGCCTGTGCGCCCGCCTTGCCACCTGAGCTGTCGCGCGCCGCCATGGCGACTGCGTTGGGAGCCAAGGCGATGGTGACGCCCTCGGCAGTGATGGCGACCGACTCCACCTGAGCCAAAGCTGGGGCCGTCCATCGGAGGTTCAGCTGCGCCGCGGCCTGCCCGGCCCCCGGCAACTTCGGCAGCGTCGCCGCCATGACCGAAGCCGTGTTCCCCAGGGCCACCGTGCCCAGCATGACGAAGGCTCGGGCCGCCTTCTCCCCCATCGTGTCGCCGAACTTCGTCCCCGACGCGTAGATGCCGTCGAAGGTGGTGGCCAGATCCACCTCCATCATCAGCACCAGCCACCCCTCAATCAGGCGCCACACCGTATCCCAGCCCAGATACGCCATCGCCCCCAGCGTCATCAGCGCGGCGACGCCCTTGCTCACCGGCTCGGGCAGCGCGAGCAAAATGGCATACATGGTCAGCCCACTGACAACCGTGGCCACCACCGCCTGGGGGCTCACCATCCGGGCCAGCTCTTCCTTCATGGCGCCCAGCACCTTGCTCTGGGCAATAGCCATGGCCAGCGCATACTTGGCATCCCCATCCAGGAAGGGCTTGTCCACCAGCAGGTGCAGGCAATCTCCACCTCCCCACCTCCGCCCGCACCACTGCAGATACTGGCGCGTCAGCTCCTCGTCCTCGGGTAACAGGCGCAGATTACGATGGCTGCCCGGCTCCGAGACCATGAGCCGCTGGCTGCTGCCCTCGTACCAGAGCCAGCCGCTGCGTTCGGGCACTCCGAACAGCCTCCCGGCGTATTCCAAGGGCCGCTCCACGACCGGCACGGAGGGCGCGTGTTCCGCTACGGCCTGCTTGAACTCCTTTTCACTCACCTCCGCCGACTCCACGTCGCGGCGCGGAGTGTGGACGAGGGGCTCGCCTTGGCCTGTGTCCAAGCGGACAACGGCCCTCGTTGAGGCGCTGCACGCGGAGAGGAACACGAACAGCAGCAGGACCGCCCAGCGCGGCATAGGGAGCCTCCTGGCCATGGCTCCCGCGCGTCGGGAGCACCACCCGGGATTACAGGGGCGCCATGACAGGCCCGTCAATCACCGGGGCTCGCGGACACCTTCACGTCCGTTACGTCCCTACTGAGTAGAAAAGTGGAGGCGGCGGGAATCGAACCCGCATCCGTCCTGTGTCGTCCCGTTCTTATCTCGCGTGTGGACCCTGGTGCCCCCACCAAGGCTGAACCACACCCGCTTCCATGGAGTCTTTGCTCCGGGGGCGAAGCTGCGGCCATTGCTGGTCCCCCAAGAGGGAGAGGGGGAGGGGGAGGGGAGCGAGGCGCCCCAGGTAGCTGCGAGGCAGGAAACAAGCAAGGAGCGGACAGCGCGAGTGAAGCCGCAAGCGACGGGCCCTCCGCCTGAGGCGGAGCCTGCAACGCTCACCGTCTCCAGGTCAGCACGCGCGTGAGGAAGTTCTTCGCGCGGGGCGTGAGACGGCGGCGGCTCCAGGCATCGCCCAGGCGCTTGAGCACCTCGCCCTGGGTAGGGTAGGGCAGCACCGTGCCAGCCAGCGCTCCCACGGTGAGCCCCTGCGTCATCGCCAGCGCCAACTCGCCGATGTTCTCTCCCGCGTGCGAGCCGACGAGCGTTCCTCCCAGCAGCTTGCCGCTCTTCGCCTCCACGTGGACGCGGCCGAAGCCCTCCGTCTCGCTCTCCAGAATGGCCCGGTCCACCGAGGCCATTGGCACAGTGAGCGTCACCACCTCGTCTCCCCGGGCCGCGGCCTCCTCGGCGGTGAGGCCCACGTGGGCCACCTCCGGGTCCGTGTACGTGCACCAGGGGATGACAAGCGCGCTGGCCTTCTTCCGGCCGAAGAAGAGCGCGTTCTGCAGCGCCACCCGCGCCAGCGCATCCGCCGCGTGCGTGAACTTGTAGCGCGAGCACACGTCTCCCGCCGCGTACACCCGGGGGTTGGACGTCTGCAGCCGGTCATCCACCTCCACCCCATGCGGCCCGTGGCGAACACCCGCTGCGTCCAGGTGCATCGACTCCAGCTCTGGCACCCGGCCCGTGGAGATCAGCAGGGTGTCACCCTCCACCAGGCCCACGGCGCCACTCTTCTCGATGTGCAGGCGCTTCACACCCCCATGCGACTCCACGCGGGTGGTGGTGGTGCCCAGGTGCAGGGTGATGCCCTCGGCCTCCAAGCGGCGGGTCAGCACCGCGCCGGCCTCCGGGTCCTCCTTGGGCAGCAGCCGGGGCTCCTTACCAATGAGCGTGACGCGCGAGCCCAGCCGGCGGAACGACTGCGCCAGCTCGCACCCGATGGGACCCGCGCCCAGCACTACCAGCCGCTCGGGCAGTGAGGTGAGGGTGAACACCGTCTCATTGGTGAGGTAGCCCGCCTCCTCGAGCCCCGGAATGGAGGGCACCGACGGCTTGCCTCCCGAGGCGATGAGGGCGCGCGCGAAGGTCAGCCGCTGGCCGTCCACCTCGATGGCATCCGGAGCGACGAAGCGGCCCTCGCCGAGGAACACGTCCACGCCCAGCCCCTTGAAGCGCTCGGCCGAGTCGTGGTGGGCGATGCCGGCGCGCAGCGAGCGCACCCGCTCCATCACCTTGGCGAAGTCCACCTGGGGCTCACCGGCCTCCACGCCGTAAGCGCGGGCCTCGCGCACGGTGGCGGCCACGCGGGCCGAGCGGATGAGCGCCTTGGAGGGCACGCACCCGAAGTTGAGACAGTCGCCGCCCATCAGCCGCCGCTCGATGAGGGCCACCTTGCCGCCGAGCCCCGCCGCGCCCGCCGCCGCCACCAGCCCGGCGGTGCCCGCGCCGATGACGACCAGGTTGTAGCGGCCCGAGGGTGTGGGGTTCTTCCAGTCGAACGGATGCACGCGCGCGGCGAGCGTGGCGTCGTGGGCATCCCCATCGAGCAGGTGCAGGGCTTTGTTCACGGAGAGGCCTTTTCAGAGGAGGGCGCAGCCGCCTGGCGAAGCGCTGAGTCCAGCGCGCGCCGGGCAATGCGGGTGATGAGCACGGTGACGGCGACGGTGGCCACCAGGCCGCCCCAGAACAGGACGCGGCCCCACGGGCCACTGTCCGGACGCTGGCCGCTGGTGAGCTGGGTGACGCTGGTGACCAGGGAGCCCAGGTACACATAAAGGAGCGTGCCGGGGAACATGCCCAGCAGCGAGGCGAGGGCGTAATCCCGCTGCCGCACCCGGGTGAGCCCCAGCGCGTAGTTCAGCAGGTTGAAGGGGAACAGCGGCGACAGGCGCAGCAGCAACACCACCCGGAAGCCCTGCGCTCCCACCGCTGCGTCCACCGCGCTGAAGCGCGCATCCCCGGCGATGCGGCGGCTGATCCGCTCGCGCATCACCGTGCGTCCCAGCAGGAAGGCGGCGTTGGCGCCCAAGTTGCTGGCCAGCATCACCAGCAGCGTGCCGTACACCGGCCCGTAGGCGAAACCCGCGCCCAGGGTGAGAATCGAGCCGGGCAGCAGCAGCACCGTGGCTGCCACGTACGCCACGACGAAGACGGCGGCCCCCAGCGCTCCCATGCCCTGAATGCGCTCGATGAGCGAGAGCAGCCACTGGTTCACGGGCAGCAGCACGAGCGCGGCCACCACCGCCGCGGCTCCCAGCACCCACAGCACTGTGCGTCGGCTCTTCATCCCGGCCCCTGCCTCTTCCGTGGGCACTTACCGCCCGTTGAGGCTCCAGTCGTAGTCGAGGAAGTCCATGTCGTCTCCCTTCTTGCGCAGGAACCCGGCCACGGCGGGCTCGGTGTAGGCGGCCATGAAGTCTCCCAGCGTCCTGCCGCCCTGGGTGAAGTCCCCTCGGAACCACTTGAAGATGGAGGACACCTTCGCCGTGCCGGACGCCGGGTCGATCTGGTTGCGGAACCGGTCCGCCAGGAAGCCGCGCGCCGCCGCGTCCAGCTGCGCGTCGATGCTGCTGGCCCGGTATGCCTCGCTCTGGAGCAGGGGACAGCTCTTCGAGGCGCACACGATGGCGAAGTGGATGCGCGGGTCCTTCAGCTTCTCGCGCAGGTGGGTGTGCTCGATGTCATTGAGGGACATCACCTCGTCCCCCACGGCCTTGAGCGGAATGAAGCGCTCTCGGAAGGCCGCCAGCGGCAGGAAGCCGATCTTCCGCACGCTCTTCAGGGGGTAGTGGTTGAGGATCAGCCGCACCGTATAGGCGTTGTACGCGTTCACCCAGAACGCCAGCCGCTGCTCGCGGGTGAAACCCGCGTAGTCGGCGGGGCGCACGGACTCCAGGGCGCGCAGGTACGCCTCCAGAACAGGCTGGCCCCGCTCCTTGAGCCCGCCATAGTCCACCTCGCCCGCCTTCACAGAGGTGGCGAGGAGCGAGGTCCAGGCGGTGTGCTCATGATCCAGAGTGGCGCGGGAGGCGGATTCTTGGGCCATTGCGGGCACACAGAGCAGGACGGCGAGGGCCGCCCCGAGGGTTGTAGGGAGTGACATGGACCTTCCTCTCTTCGGTAACGCGGATCCCGGGTTTTCGTCCACTCCGAGTGGTACGCGGGAGCACACAGAGAGTTACCCATTGCGTCGCCGGGAAATGGTCGTGTCGGATCACCCCGCTACAGTGGACCCCGTGAGCTCGTCAGCTGTCCTTGCATCCGTCGCCGTGGGCCGCCCTGTCCGGGGTGAGTTCACCTACGTCGTCCCGGACACGCTCTCGGGGCGCCTGGCTCCGGGCCAGCGGGTGCTGGTGCCCTTCGGACGCGGCACGGCGCTGGGCTTCTTCCTAGGGCCTGCCTCCCCGCCTGCCGAGGAGGGTGTCAAGCTCAAGCCCATTCAACGCGTGCTGGAGGAGTCGCCCTCCCTGCCGCCGGACCTCATCGCCCTGCTGCGCTTCGCCGCGGAGCACTACCGGTACCCGCTGGGTGAGGTGATTCGCGGCGCGCTGCCGCCGGGGCTCACGAAGGCCGAGGACGAGAAGGAGGCCCGGCCGGATGTGCAGCACTTCGCGGTGGCCCTGGTGGCTGAGCCTCCCGCGGAGCTGCGCCGCGCCCCCGCTCAGGCGGCCACCCTGGCCTACCTGCTGGCGGTGGGAGGCCGGGCGCCGCTGGATGAGGTGGTCCACGCCATCCCCGGCGCGCGGGAGAACCTCAAGAAGCTGGCTTCGCGAGGCATGGTGCGCCTGGAGGAGTTGGTGCTCCAGCCCGGTGTGCGCGAGGGGCTGGGGCAGGGCCGCCACGAGCAGCTCACCGCGGAGCAGGAGGTCGCGGTGAAGTCCCTGCTCGCCTCGCTCGATGAGGGCGGCTTCCAGTCGGTGCTCCTCCACGGAGTGACGGGCAGCGGGAAGACCGAGGTGTACCTGCGCGCGGTGGAGCACGCGCTCTCCCAGGGCAAGGGCAGCCTGGTGCTGGTGCCGGAGATCGCGCTGACGCCACAGCTGGTGGGCCGCTTCCGCAGCCGGTTCGGCTCGGACGTGGCGGTGCTGCACTCGGGGCTGAAGGACCGTGAGCGGCTGTTCCACTGGCAAGCGCTGCGCAAGGGCACGGTGCGCATCGCCGTGGGCGTGCGCTCGGCCATCTGGGCCCCGGTGGAGAACCTGGGCCTGGTGGTGGTGGACGAGGAGCACGACCCGTCCTTCAAGCAGGAGGGAAAGCTCCACTACAACGCGCGCGACATGGCGGTGATGCGCGGCAAGCAGGCCGGAGCGCTGGTGGTGCTCGGCTCGGCCACGCCGTCGCTGGAGTCGCTGCACCACGCGCGCTCGGGCCGCTACCGGCTGCTGGAGATGAAGCACCGGGTGGATGACCGGCCCATGCCCACCATTCAGCTGGTGGACCTGCGCATCGAGCGCCCGCGCGACGGAGGCCCCGTCACGGAGGAGGCGCCCATCCTCTCCCAGCCGCTGCTGGATGCGATGAAGGAGACGGTGGACAAGGGCCAGCAGGTCATCCTCTTCCTCAACCGCCGCGGCCACAGCACCTTCCTGCTGTGCGAGGTGTGCGGGCTGACGCTCAAGTGCAACGACTGTGACGTGTGCCTCACGCTGCACCGGGCCGCCTCGCGGGTGATGTGCCACTACTGTGGCCAGGCCAGCCCCGTGCCCAGCCGCTGCCGGGAGTGCACCGGCCCGCTGCTCAAGCTGGGCATTGGCACCGAGCGCGTGGAGGCCGAGGTGGCCGAGCGCCTGCCACAGGCGCGCATTGCCCGGCTGGACCGGGACTCGGCCACCAGCGCCGAGCGCGTCACCGAGCTGCTGGCCGCCTTCGCCCGCCGGGAGATTGACGTGCTGGTGGGCACGCAGATGGTGGCCAAGGGCCATGACTTCCCCGGCGTCACCCTGGTGTGCGTGGTGATGGCGGACACCTCGCTGGCCATCCCGGACTTCCGGGCGGCCGAGCGCACCTTCCACCTCCTCACCCAGGTGGCGGGGCGTGCCGGGCGCGGGAAGGACCCGGGGCGCGTGCTGGTGCAGACGTACAACCCGGAGGCCGAGCCGGTGAAGCGCGTGCTGGCCCACGACTTCGACGGCTTCGCGAAGCAGGAATTGGAGTGGCGCAAGGCGCTGGCGTACCCTCCCTTCGCGCGCATGGCCGCCATCCGCCTGGAGGGGGAGCACCCCGAGCAGGTGGCCAGCGTGGCGCGCTTCCTGGGAGGCCTCGTCTCCCGGCACATGCCGCCCGCGTCCGCGGGGGTGCGCCTGCTGGGCCCGGCGCTGGCGCCCATCTCCCGCATTCGGGGGAAGACGCGCTGGCAGTTGCTCGTGAAGGGGCCGACACATGCGGCGCTCGCCCCGCTGCTCGCCCGGGTAGAGGCGGCCCTGGCGGACGTGCCCAACGCGGTGAAGGTTGTGATCGACGTGGATCCGGGAGCCATGCTGTAGACTCCTAGGCCCTCCATGGGCGCACCCGTCCTCCTCGTCCACGACGACATCGCAACCATC
>DASVVJ010000528.1:0-6128 GCA_036389955.1 Myxococcaceae bacterium | reverse complement strand
GGCGAGATGGTGCTGGGCGCGGTGGCCGTGGACTCGCAGGGCACGCGCACGCTCGCCACCGCGCTCACGCTGAAGGTTCAACCGGCGCAGGGGACCAGCTTCAGGCGGGTCGTCAATGAGCAGCCCCAGCCGGGTGCCCTGCTGTTGGAGGGCCTGCCGCTCACGATGAGCCTCACCAGTGGCGACTGGAAGAGCGGCATGTTGTCCCCTCGGGACTTCCAGCTCGTGCGCTTCTACGCGGATGGTGCGCTCATCGGCACGACCCGTGTGCCTCGCGTCGAGACGCGCAACCGGGAGGAGGATGATTCGCTGCCTCCCGATTTTGTCAGCGTGCCGCTGTGGGAGATGAGCTACGTGCCGCGCGCCGGCACCGCTGGCACCGTGGTGGCCCTGTACGCCGAGGGGGTGGATGCCAACGGCGCCACGGCCCGCGGGGCCACGCTGCTGGTCCGGATCGCTCGGGATGGCTCGCCGCTCGTCTCCTTGCGCAGCCCCTCGGGGCCACGGGTCCAGGCCACCGCAGGCCGACCTCTGGCGATCCGGGGGCTCGTCGAGGACGACACCGTGACGCTCGGGGTGGAGGTCTCCCTGCTCGTGGATGGGGCCCAGGTGAGCAGCACCCGGTTGGTGGGGGAGGGGATCGGCGGGACCCGGGCCGGCTCCGCGAACTTCTCGCTCGGGTGGACCCCGCCGGCTTCCAGCATCGGCCGGCTCGTGAGGCTCCAGGTGATGGCCCGGGACGTGGCGGACCATGAGACCCGTGCCTCCCTGGAGGCCGCGGTCGTCGCGGATGCTCCGCCGCAGATCTCCATTCAGACGCCGGTGCTGGGCGGCCAGGTGCTCGCGGGCACCGCGCAGGCGCTCACGGCCGCGGTGGTGGATGACAGCGGCGGCGAGGTGGAAGTCACCTGGCGGATCGACGGGGTGCCCGTGGGGGCCTCGCGCGTTCCGCCCTACCGCGCCACGTGGACGGTGCCTGCGTCGGCCGCGGGCAGGACGCTGCAAGTCCAGGCCACCGCGCGGGACGTGATGGGCAGCGAGGCCCACGCTGGCGGCGAGGTCTTCGTCGTCAGCGACACCTCGCGCCCCAGCGTCTCCGTCGTCGTTCCGCGCCCGCTGTCGGAGGTGCCGGAGACGCAGGATCTGGTGGTGTCCGTGGCTGGGCAGGATGACGCCACCGTCACCCGGGTGGAGGTGCTGCTGGAGGGGCAGGTGCTGGCCACGGATGACTCCCCCGGGCCCAATGGAACCCAGCCGGGCTCCTTCCTCACGCACACGATTCTGCGCTCCGCTCAGCTCATGGGCCGCGAGCAGGTGCGGCTGGGCGCTCGCGCCTATGACGCCTCGGGCAATGTGGGCTCCGCGCCCGAGGTGCTCGTCAAGGTGCTGCCCGACGCGCCGCCCACCGTGCGCCTCGTGTTCCCCGCGCCCAACTCGCGCGCCACCATCGGCACGAAGCTCGAGATGACCGCCGAGGCCACCGACGACGTGGCCGTGTCCGCCGTGGAGTTCTTCGCGGACGGGCGCTCCTCCTGCCGTGCCACCGTGCCGCCTTACCGCTGCACGATCTCCGTCACCGGCCCCGCGCGCACGCTCACCCTGCGGGCCGTGGCCACGGACTCCGGGGGGCGCAGCACGCCCGCGGAGGTGGCCATTCAGGTGAACGAGGACAGCGAGCCTCCGCTGGTGGCCTTCCGTTCGCCCTCCGGGGGCAGCTTCACCTTCGCCGGGCGGAACCTGGCCGTGGAGGTGGCGGCCAGTGATGACGTGGGCGTGCGCGACGTGCGGCTGGAGCTGGACGGGCAGCCGGTTGGGACTCAGAGCGGGGGAGTGGTGGATGGGCTCTACCGGCTCTTCCGCTGGCAGGTGCCCGTGCCCGCCGCGGCCGCTGGGCGCACGCTGGCGCTCAAGGCGGTGGCCACCGACACCTCAGGCCTCACGCGTGAGCGCTCGCTGGAGGTCCGTGCTCGCGCGGATGCGCCGCCCGTGGTCTCCCTCACCTCTCCGGCGCCCAACAGCTTCTATAAGGAGGGTGAGGACGTCCGCCTGGTGGTGACGGTGGCGGATGACGACGGCGTCACCGGGTTGGTGGGCCTCTCCGGGGGCCAGCGCCAGGGACCGCTGCCGCAGCCCGGGCCTGCTCCGGATGTCTCCAAACCGCTGCCACTCACCGTGCGCGCTCCCTCGATTTCCCGGGGCGCGCCTCCCACCGTGGGCGCGGAGGCGCTGGATACCTCCGGCCAGTCCGGCGTGGCCACGGTGACGTTGAATGTGGCGCGGGACCTGGAACCGCCCACGGCGCTGCTGACCACACCCCTGCCTCCCGCCACCGGGCGGCTGCAGGTGAACGAAGGCGGCTCCTTCTCGCTGCGTGTAGAGGTGGAGGACGACGTGCGCGTGGTGCGCGTCGCCGCGGTGGTGGATGGGCAGGAGCTTCCCGCCGTCAACGGCCGCGAGGTGCTCGGGGTCCAGAACGAGCGCTTCGTGGAGATTCGCCAGCAGAACCCGACGATGCCCGGGGAGATCCTTGTCAGCCGCCGCTACCTGGGCACCTTCGCGGGCACGGCGAGGCTGGCGCAGCTCGCCCCCGGGCTCCATACGCTGGCGGCCCGGGCCTACGACGCGGGCGGCAACGCCACCCGTACCATCGAGGTGCCATTCGAGATCCTCGAGGTGCAGGATCTGGCGCCTCCGCGCGTCACGCTGGCGCTGGTGGGAGGCCCGGATGAGCGCACATGCGTGGCCGGGGCGCCCATGGTGCTGCGGGTCAGCGCCACGGATGACGTGTCGATCCGGGAGGCCTCGGTCACCTTCGAGGGTGAGCCCGTGGAGATTGAGAGCCCTCCCCAGAATGGGCCCCGGGCCTGGAGCGCGGAGCTTCCCTTCCAACTCCCGCCGCTCGGCGCGGGAGGCCGCCGGAGTGTCACCTTCCTGGCCCGCGTCACGGACGGAGCCCAGCGCGCGGGTGTGGTGAGCCGCACCTGTGAGCTGACGCCGGATGGGCCTCCCCGGGTGCAGGGGGTGCTGCCCACCGCTCGCGCCACCCTCACCGAGGAGCGCACCGAGCCTGTCCTCGTGGACGTGCAAGATGACGTGAGCGTCCGGCGCGGACTGAGGGTGCTGTCCACCTCGGCGGTGGTGGTGCCGGGCATGGGCCAGTTCGAAGTCGAGGCCCCCGCCGCGCATGAGGCGCTGGGCGTGCCCCGGGTTTCGCTGATCCCCGGCAACGGGCCCGGCTTCACCGTCGAGGCCCTGGAGGGACGGCTCCGCATCTCGCCTCCAGGGGAAGATCAGGGCACCCAGCCGAGCGCCCCCGGCAGCCTGCGCCTGGAGGTGGAGCCTTCTCCGAGCGGGCAGGGCGCCCAGGCCCAGGTGCGCTTCCGCTACCTGGTGAAGCCGGGGCGTGAGGACAGCGCTGAGCTTCAGGCCTTCCGCTCCGCGTTCCCCGAGGGCCAGGGCAGCCTCACGCTCAGCGCGCCCACCTTCTCCGCGGAGCTGGCCTTCCCCGCTCAGGACATCGAGATGGAGGAGGTGGACATCCAGCTCTCCCAGGTGTCACCGGACGCCGAGGAGCTGGCGGTGACGCGGCTGGGCCTGCGCGGGTGGGGCACGCCACAGCTCCAGTTCCGCGCCGTGGCCGCCGGTGAGTACGTGGCCGTGCAGCGGTGGAGCCTGGGGAATTGGCCCACCCGGCCGGGTGAGGTGAAGCGGCTCGAGGACGGGGTGGTGTGGCTGCCGAAGGGCCAGGCGCCCAGGGACGCACGGCTGACGGTGCTGGCCGAGGACGTGAAGGGCCTGGTGGGCAGCACGGCGATTCCGCTGCTCACCGCCGCGGACACCGAGCCGCCCGCCGTCTCCATCACCTCGCCCGCCAGTGGCTCGTCGGTGGTGGAGGACACCGTCTTCGAGGTCCTGGTGAGCGCCCAGGACAATGCGCGCCTGGAGCAGCTCGAGCTGTGGGTGGACGGCATCTCGCGCCAGGTGAAGAAGGTGGGGCCCGCGCCGTCCGGAACGCCCCGGCCTTACCGCTTCTCGCTCTCCCTGCCGCTGCAGGCCTCGAACTTCCCGGCCGCGCTGTCGGTGGTGGCGCGGGACCAGGCGGGCAGCGCCACCGCCTCGGACACCTCCTATCTCCGTGTCGTCCCCGACGTGGCGCCCTCGGTGACGTTCCAGGAGATGGCGTCCGCGGTGGAGGAGTTCACCCGCGCCGAGCTGGACAGCGGCTACGTCGTCATGTTGCAGGGCACCCCCGCCACGCTCGAGATGCTGCTGGAGGACGACGCGGGCCTGGCCTCCATGCGCGTGCTGCTGGGCGAGGAGGTGGTGAAGGAGGAGACCTTCACCGGGGCGCCGCGGAGCCTCACACGGGAGGTGACGTTCACTCCGCCCGTGGGCCGGGATGGTGCCCCCGTGGTGCTGCTGGTGGCCCTCACGGACACCGCGGGCCACACGCGGCAGGTGCGGCTGCTCGTGGAGACGCGCAGGCCTCGGGCGCCCTCCCTGGCGCTGGCCGCCCCCACGCCCAGCGCCACCATTGCCGAGGGCAGCATTCAGCTTCACTTCGACGCCGTGGCGGTGGACGACACCGAGGTCGCCCACGTGCAGCTCTTCATCAACGGCCAGCCCGCGCTGCTCCTCAACAATGGGAAGCCGCTCGAGTGGAACCAGGACCCGCTCACCGGCGCGGTGGTGATCGTCGATCCCGCGCAGCGGCAAGCCGTAGCCTCCCTGCCCGCCGAGGATCAGGATCTGCAGCGGCTGAAACACTACCGTGGCCAGGTGAAGCTGCCGCCGGGCTTCGTGGCGCTGGTGCCGGGACGGCCGGACGCGGCGCTCCAACTGCGCACCGTCGCCACGGACATGGAAGGGCACCAGACCGTGCTCGACCAGCCGCTGCGCATCGAGGCGGACGTGGGGACACCCCTGGCGGACGTACTGCGGCCCGTGCTGGGGCGCAACGTGGTGGAGGGCACCTCGGTGCTGGTGGAGGTGCTGGCGCGTGACAACGTGCTGGTGGACCGCGTGGAGATCCTCGCGGGCCCCAGCGCCTCCGCGCTGAGTGTGGTGCACGTGGCCGGTGGCTTCCCGCCCACCAACGCCATCCCGGGCTCGCCCTTCGATGTGTATGCCCCGCTGGTGAGCTATTCGTTCACCGTGCCCACGTTGGCGCAGCTCGGCTCCACCGTGCCGGTGCCGTACTTCGTCGCCGCGAGGGCCCGGGACATCAGCGGCAACTGGACAGCGCCCGCCGACTTCGTCATCCAGCACATCGAGATCATCCAGGACCAGCCGCCCGGTGTCTCCATTCTCTCGCCGGCGGATGGCACCCCCGCGGTGGCCAACAGCACGCTCACCGTGGTGGTGATGGCCGAGGATGACGTGGCCGTCGGCAACGTGCGCTTGGAGGTGGATGGCGCGCCGCTGCCTGTGACGCTGCACGCGCCGCCCTTCAGCTTCGCGGTGCCCGTGCCCAACCGTGCGGGTGAGCTGCGCCTGCGTGCGGTGGCGGTGGACTCGGGAGGCCACCAGGTGGGCAGCCAGGTGGTGATTCTGCCGCTGCGCGAGGACCGGGCGCCCACGATCGCCGTGGCCCAACCCCGCTCCGATGCCCGGCTGACCGAGGGCCGGGACTTCGCGCTGGTGGTGGCGGCACAGGATGACGTGGCCATCCGCAGCGTGGAGGTGCTGGTGGAGGGTGGGCTCGCCGGCACGCTGCGCATGGTGGCCGCACACCCGCCGTACTCCTTCCGCGTGCCGCTGCCGCCGGGCTCGGCGGGACGGACGCTGCGCATGATCGCCCGGGCCCGGGACTCGGCGGGACACGAGGCCGTGGCGCCCGAGGTGACGGCCCTGGTGGTGACGGACACCTCACCTCCCACCGTCACGTGGATGCACCCCGCGCAGGGCTCGCAGGCGCTGGAAGGCTCGATGGTGGAGCTGGAGGTGGACGCGCGGGACGACGTGGCCGTCAACAGCCTGGAGCTGCGCCTGAATGATCAGCCGCTGGCGATCATGCCCACGCCGCCGTTCCGGATGACGTACCGCGTCCCGGCGGGGATGGGGGGCCAGACGCTGGTGTTCTCCGCCACCGCGCGGGATCCGTCGAACAACCAGACGATGGCGACGCG
>DASVVJ010000527.1:0-3142 GCA_036389955.1 Myxococcaceae bacterium | reverse complement strand
GTCCGCCTTCATGAAGGTGATGCCGGGTGTGCCTTCGTCACGGAACGTGCGGCCGACGACGAGGACTTGCGCGCCACGGGAGGCCGCGAGACGGGCGATGGCTCGGCCCAGGCCGTCGGTGCCACCGACGATGGCCATGCGCTTTCCCGCTAAATCGAGCGAAGCGGTCGGCACGCGCCGCACCGTGAGGCTCGGGTCTGGAAACCCGTTCATCGACGTCTTCCGCTTCGTCATGGTGCTCTCCTGGTTCACTTCGGGTCGTAGTGGGCGGCAGGTATAAAGGGCTCAAACGCGAACGGCTAAGGAACCTGTTCGGCTTGTTCCTGATGGGGCTCCGCAAAGTCGGCAGAGTTGACGGGCGGTGGGGGTTTCCGTTACTCATTGGGCCGTGCGTCTCTCTGTGCATCACCACCATGCGCATCATCGGCTCGGCCCTGACGGGACCGCTCGCCGCGCGCATGCCTGGGTGAATGCCTGACACGCCCCACCCAACCGGCCCTGCCGCAGTGACCGAAAGCCCGTCCCCCCCAGGACGGGCTTTTTTCGTTTCCGCGTTCTCCCTCCTCACCTCCCTGGACTTTCCCCATGCTGAAGATCGCCCTCCCCAACAAAGGCCGCCTCTCCGAAGAGGTTCGCGAGCTGTTCAACGATGCCGGACTCGAGGTCCGTGTCCGCGGTGAACGCGCGCTCACCGCCTCGCTCGGCGGCGAGTTCGAGGCCATTTTCGTCCGCGCCCAGGACATTCCCGAGTTCGTCGCCGATGGCGCCGCTCAGGCCGGTGTCACCGGGTGGGACCTCGTCAACGAGTCCGGGCGCGAGCTGGACCTCTTGATGGACCTCGAGTTCGGCAAGTGCCGCCTCGTCGTCGCCGCTCGTGAGGAGAGCGGCATCACCTCGGTGGACGGCGTGAAGAACGGGATGCGCGTGGCCTCGTGCTTCCCCCGTCTGACTCAGGAGTTCTTCACCCAGCGCGGCCAGCAGGTGAGCGTCGTCCCCGTGTCCGGTGCGGCGGAGATCGCTCCCCACCTGGGCATCGCCGACATCGTCGTGGACCTGACCTCCACCGGCTCCACGCTGAAGATGAACGGCTTGCGCGAAGTGGGTACCGTGCTCGAGTCCAGCGCCCGCCTGGTGGCCTGCAAGGGCAACACCCAGGACGCGGTGCGCAAGCTGGACGATCTCAAGCAGGCTCTGGGCTCCGTGCTCGCCGCCCGTGGCAAGCGTTACCTGATGGCCAACGTGCCCCGCAGGGTGCTCCCCTCCGTGCGCGAGGTGCTGCCTGGCCTCAATGGCCCCACCGTCGTGGACATCTTGAACAGTGACTATGTCGCCGTGCACGCCGTGGTCCCCTCGAAGACCATCTACCGCACCATCAACTCCCTCAAGGCTCTGGGCTGTGAGGGCATCCTCGTCACCCGCATCGAGAGGCTGATGCCGTGAGCACCGCGACCCTCAAGTACCGCGGTCCGCTGGCCGCCCTGTCTCCCGAGAACCGGCGCCGCCTGCTGGACCGCTCGGGCGAGTCCGATGCCCTGGTGGCCTCCCGCACGCGAGAGATCATCGCCCGTGTCCGTCGCGATGGGGACAGTGCCCTTCTGGAGATGGCTCGCGAGCTCGACCGCGCCACCCTCACCGCCGTGGAAGTACCCCGCGCCCGCTGGGAGGCGGCGCTCGCCTCGCTGGATCCCAAGGTTCGCAGCGCCCTGGAGCGTGCCGCCCGTAACATCGCCAAGGCCCATGCCGCCCAGAAGCCCCTTGCCACCGAGGTGGAGACTGAACCCGGCATCACCGTGGGCCGCCGGCCGGATCCTCTCGGGCGCGTGGGGGTGTACGCGCCGGGCGGCCGCGCTGTGTACCCCAGCAGCGTGCTGATGGGCGTGGTGCCCGCGAAGGTGGCCGGAGTAGGGGAGGTCATCGTCTGCTCGCCTCCCGGGCCGGATGGGCTGCCCGCCGCTGGAGTCCTCGCGGCAGCGGCGCTGGCGGGGGCCGATCGCGTCTTCGCCCTCGGTGGCGCGGGCGCTGTGGCCGCCATGGCCTACGGCACCGAGAGCGTGCCCCGCGTGGACCGCATCGTCGGTCCGGGCAATGCCTACGTCGCCGCGGCCAAGCTCCAGGTGGTGGACGCGGTGGCCATCGATGCGCCGGCCGGGCCGAGTGAGATCCTCGTTGTCGCCGACGCCTCCGCGAACCCCGAGGCCGTGGCTCGCGAGATGCTCGCTCAGGCTGAGCACGACCCGGACGCCTGCTGTGTGACGCTCGCTGTGGGCCCGCAACTCGCCGAGGCCGTGGCCGTGGCGGTGGAGCGCGCGGCGGCCCGGGCTCAGCGCAGGGAGATCGTCGCCACCTCGCTGCGTGAACGCGGCGCCGTGCTCAGCGTGGGCTCGCTTGAGGAGGCCTGGCCCTTCGTCTCGGACTTCGCTCCCGAGCACCTGCTCATCGCCACCTCCACGCCCCAGGAGCACCTGGCCCGCGTGCGCAACTGCGGCACCGTGTTTCTGGGCGAACGTGCCTCCGTGGCTTTCGGCGACTACATGACCGGTGCCAACCACGTGCTCCCGACCGCGGGCCTGGGACACGCGTACTCGGGCCTGTCCGTGCTCGACTTCTACCGGTGGACCACCTACCAGCGCGTCACTCCGGAAGCGGCGGCACGGCTCGCCGAGGACGTGGGCGCGCTGGCCGACAGCGAGGGGCTTTTCGCTCACGCCGAGGCCGCGCGGGCCTGGAGGAATCCGTGATTCCCACTCGACCGTCCTACCGGGACATCTCGCTCTACTCGCCGCCGTCCGTCCCGTGCAGCGTGGACCTGAGCGACAACACCAACCTCTTCGGAGTGCCGCCGATCGCCGAGTACGTCCTCCGTGACACCGCCCGCTCCAACATCAGCCGCTATCCGGCCAGCTATGCCCCGGACCTCAAGCAGGCCCTCGCCGGCTACACGGGCTTCGAGCCCTCGTGGCTCACCACCGGCTGTGGTTCCGATGATCTGATCGACTGCGCCCTGCGCGCCTTCCTCGAGCCGGGGGAGCGCATCGCCGTGATGGATCCCTCCTTCTCGATGATGAGCTACTTCGCGAAGGTGAACGGGCTCCAGTTCACCCCGGTGCCGCTCAAGCAGGACTTCGACCTGGACGTCGATGCG
>DASVVJ010000526.1:0-2232 GCA_036389955.1 Myxococcaceae bacterium | reverse complement strand
CGGCAGGAGCGGCACGATGGGGGACAGATAGCACGGTCTGGGCTTTGCGGCGGCCCCGTGCGCATATAAATGACGCTCAGTTGCTTCCCCTGCGAGGTGTCCACGCCATGACCAAGCTCAAGACGGTGCTCACCTTCATGCTCGTGGGGGCCCTGCTGGGCAACCTGGTGGCCACCTTCGCGGCCCCCTTGTTCATCGAGTGGTACAACTCCACGCCGCTGGCCGCGCAGACGATGTGCAACCTGCCTCAGGTGGTGCGGGACGTGACGTCCCAGCTCATCCGCACCCAGTTCATCGGCACGGGCATCGGCGCGGTGGTGTTCATGGTGCTGGGCATCATCTTCCTGCGAGCCCGCGCCCAGCGCCAGAAGGCCATGCCGCCCCAGCCTCCCGCGCCCACCGCGGTGTGAGGCTCAGTAAGCGCAGAGCTGGGTGCGCAGGTCGCGGGCCCCTCGGCTCGGTGCGGGTCCCCCCGTCGGCTGACGGGTCCGCCCGCACCGGCCGTCCCGCTCTCTCACGGTCCACAGGCACCTGCATTGCACGCTTTCCGGGCCTCCACTGCCACCTCTGCCTCCTAAGCCCGGCTGGCAGAATCAGTTGTACGTGTAAGTCCGTTTCAGGGCTTCACGCAGTTCCATGTCCTGACTCAAGGACTGGACGACAGCTGCGAACGATGTCCCTGCCGCATGAACTTCACGGGCAGGAAAGCCGTCGGTAGCCAGTTCCAGATTGTGCTTCGCGCCCAGACACACCTGCTCCTTGGGCTTCAGCACTTCATCCAATGCCGTGCGGTCCTGCTCCCACTTCCGGAATTGCTCCGCATCCCGGCCGCCATAATGGGCCTCGCATAACCGGACAGCCTCGCGGGTGTTCTGAAAGAGCCAGGCTTCGATGCTGTAGAAGGGCACCACGGTCTTCAGCCGCGACATGCGCTGCGTGGCACGCACCTCGGCGTCCTTTGAGCTGAGCAGTTGGCCGCCTTGCTTGTCCCTTCCCTCCAGCTTCATCTGGATGAGCAGCTGGACCTTTTCCCAGACACGAGCCTTGAACTTCGAGACGTTCTCACTCGAGCCCCTGTCCGCCCATGCTCGGTCACCATCGAAGTGGAAGAAGGCCCAGCCGTTCTCCAACAGGAGCTGCGTTGCCAAGGTCCGCACGAACTCTACCTGCTTGCCATGATCGTTCTTCTTGTCGCTCTTCCAGACGTTCGCATGAAGTGCCTGGAGCGCCTCCTTGCTTCGCACCGGCTCGAAGGCGAGCACCTCCGGCTGCGTCTGAACGGACGCGTCGACCTGCTTGAGCAGTTCCTTGGCCAGCCGCTGCAATATGGCGAAGGCTTCTGCGCCGGAGTCCTCCGTCAGGAGCAACACCGATAGGCAAGGCACCCGATGGCTCACCACAGCCCCCGAGTTCGGAGAATCTCGCTGACGTGCTGAATGCCCACTTGATAGGCCGCGAAGAACCCCTCCGCATCCTCTGGCGTCATGTTCTCCCAGCGCAGTTGCTCGCGCTCACTCTGAAGCTCCGAGCGGCAGAGGACAAAGGAGGAGCGAACCTCCTCGGCGGACTCGAAGCCGAGGTAGTCGAGCAATAAGGGGTTCTGACTCGTGAGGAAGGACTGCCGCTCACCCAGATCTTCTAGGCATGCCTCGATCCACTCGTGGTGCATGCCGTTGACCAGCTCGTCGGCGACCGCGCAGGCAGCTGAGCAGTCCAGGTAGTAATAGAAGGCGAGCAGGCGCTTCTGCCCATAGCTCAGGCGAGAGTCGTCTATCCCCGAGCCATCACGACGGACGAAGTAGAATTGGAGGTCACCGAACTCGATCTCCTCTGGAGAACCCGCCCTCCGAGCCGTGCGCTGAAGCCTCAGTTCGCCCGATGCCAATCCCAACAAATGGACGGCCCGTGACAGGAACAGCATCCCCGCATCGCGATCAGTCAGAACGATGCGATCCATCGCGGGATTAGCTTCGAACTCTTGCGTCAGCCTCTGCTTGACACTGCTGGCCACGTCGCTTCCCCGCAGGACTTCAATGGCCCCTTCTGACCTGGCCACGATAAAGAGGGCCTTGGACTGGGTGAGTTTGTCCATGTAGAGCAGCGACTCATCAAAGCGCTCTACCGAGCTATGAAGCCATATGCTGACCAGCAGGTTGACCGCATCTCGCAGTTCGTTTGGCGCGTCCTTTGTCTGGCTCACCTCCCAAAGCCAGCTTCCTATGTCCGCCGTGA
>DASVVJ010000525.1:0-2501 GCA_036389955.1 Myxococcaceae bacterium | reverse complement strand
ATAGGCCAGTAGCTCTTCAATCTGCTGCCTGCGGATGGGACCAAGAGGGATGTCCTGGTTCAGGCGAAGCGCTCCTGAGTTGTGGAAGGCAATGTCCGCGTCCGGGTAGGCGCCGCGGGCCAGATCGGCGATCCAGTTCCCCAGGTTCGTCTCGAACTTGCGGATCTCCAGCTCCTCGGCGACGAGCTCCGCCCGAGCCTGACCGACGACATCGGAGAGGCACCCCGCGGGGCGCTTCACCTTGCCGCAGAACTGGGCGTCGTGAGTACGCAACGTCTGCTCCACGCGCTCTCGCACCTGCGGATCCTCGGGCTGCTCCTTCCCCAGGGGGAGGAGCTGGGCCTGGGTCTCCCACTTTCCATACAAGCCCGGGCGCACGGTGACGACGAAGGCGCTCCTGCCATCCGCGTCCGCCTTGTAGATGCCTCTGCCACCCACTTCGCGCTGCTGAGCGGTGTGCTCATGACCACCGATGATGAGGTCCGGACCGCGCGCTCCGAGGGCCTCGAGGAGCGCGGCATCCGCGTTCATCAACTGGTGCGTGAGCGCCACGACCAGGGCCACCCCGCCCTGCTCGCGCAGCTCGCGGCTCTTTTGCTCGGCGACCTGGATGGGATCCAGGAAGCGCTCGATATAGGCGGCACTCTTCTCAGCGGTGGTGACGCTGAAGAGGCCCACTTTGATTCCTCCACAGTCGAGGATGGCCGTGTCCGCGAGGTTGGATGAGGCGACCATCCGTCTGCCCTCCGAGTCCGGGCGGAAGACGATGTTCGTTCCGAGCCAGCGGAACTGGGAGGCGCTGATCTGCGTGGAGAGATTGGCCGCGTCCTGCTCCTTGGCATTGTCGAACTCGTGGTTCCCGAAGGTGATGAACATGCGCTCATCGAAGCCACTCGGGCTGCCGTCGAGCTGATTGAGCACATCGACCATCTGGGCGCCCTTGTACGTGCGGCTCAGGATCGAGGGGAAAAGGAAGTCTCCCGCGTGCAGCAGCAGGACCGGGCCCTTCTCCGCCTCGACTCGGGCGCGCAGGGCACGGACACGGGCGAGTCCTCCCGTTCCATCCGGGAGGGACTCGATGCGATAGGTGTCGTTGATGGACAGGATCGTGCACGCCGGACCTGCCGCCTTCGCTGGCTCCGAGGCAGGAGGGATGCCGGCCTCCTGAGACACGCGACAGCCGCTGCTACAGGCCCACAGCACGGCGAAAATGAAGAGGTGCCTCAAGTGCTTCACGATGGCCTCCTGGCAGCTTCGGATTCGCATACCGGCAGATTCAAGATGCGCTTTTATACTGACCGCAATGTCCCTCTTCTCACAGCCCATGGTGGCCCGCCGGGCCGACTGGATCTGGCGTCAACGTCCGCCCCTGCCTCCCCCGCTCATCATCCTCGTCACCTACCGCCGGCCCGAAGAGGAGCGAAACCGCTTCGTCTACTTCCGTAAGACGTTCACGCTCCCGTCCCGGCCCACCGGCTCGGCCTTTCACGTCTCGGCGGATGGCCGCTATCAGCTCTGGGTGAACGGGCAGCGCGTGGGCCGAGGCCCCTCCCGGTGCGATCCTGCCGAGCAGAGCTATGACACGCTCGATCTCACCCCTTTCCTGCGCGAGGGTCCTAACCTCATCGCCGTGCTGGCCCACACCTACGGCCGGGCCATGTCCTGGTACCAGCCCCCGCGCTACGAGCATGCAGGCCTGCTGGGCCTGGGTGGCCTGTTCGTGCAAGGCGACATCCACCTTGCCGACGGCTCGACGGCCCGCGTGGACACCGATGCCTCCTGGCGTTACCTCGAGGGTGACGCCTGGGAGCGCCAGACACCCGTAGGCGGAGTGGGCTTCACCGAGGTCTTCGACGCGTCCCGTGAGCCTGTGGGTTGGCAGGCGGACCTGGACATGGACGAGCGCGGGTGGGGCTCCGCCGCCGTGCTCCGCGAGGTGAATGATCCATACGCCCCTCCCATCATCCCCTTCCCAAGGATGGTGCCCCGGCGCATCGCTCACCTGGTAGAGGGCTCGCGCAGCCCCTCCCGGCTGCACCGCGTGGCCGAAGTCGTGGAGCCCTCCGAGAGCCGGAGCCTGGCCGCGCGGCTCGCCGATGAGCCACTACGTCCGCTGGAGCAGTGCCAGGTGAGCGTTGGGCAGGAGCAACCCCTGGGAGAACTGGTCCTGAAGACCGCACCAGGCCGGGCCATCGCCCTGGTGTGGGACTTTGGAGAGATCGTCCCCGGACGGCCCCGCTTCGACATCACCGCGCCGGCCGGTACTCTCATCGACGTGGCCTACTCGGAGCGTCTGAAGGACGACCACGTCGAGACGCACGAGGCGGCGTTCGACTTCTTCGCCCAGAACGTGGACCGGTTCATCGCCCGTCACGGCCGCCAGCAGTGGGAGCGTTACGAGTGGACAGGGGCGCGCTACCTCCAGCTCACGGTGCGCCAGGCCTCCGGGCCCGTGACGGTGCACTCGGTAGGACTGAACACGGTCGCCTATCCCGTGGAGC
>DASVVJ010000524.1:0-5692 GCA_036389955.1 Myxococcaceae bacterium | reverse complement strand
CAGTCCCTCTCGGAGCCTCCTCACCCTCTACCGGGTGACTGTCCGCTTCCTCTAAGCCCCATCCCCTATGCACTCCCCAGCAGGGGATACGCGTGCCACCACCTCCAGCCCTGCCCCTGTCCGTCAAATCGACGGTCTGACAGTCGGACAGGTTTGCGCTGAGGTACCCCGGCATGCCCTGGGTCTCTCGGCGCCCCGCGACCGGCAAGCTGTCCCATCAGTGGCAAGTGGTACCCCAAAGGGTAGAGTCGGGGCGTGATTGCGAGGGGGCTTCGTGCGTAGAGTTCTGACACTGCTGGCTGCGGTCTCGTTCCTGGTTCTCGGTGTGGCATGCACGGAGGACGCAACGTCCTATCAGGGCAGTTGGGTCACTCCCGCGGGCCCGGTGCGGGTGCTACCGGGCAAATTCAGCCCGGTCGCCCTGCAGATGAAGAACGAGGGCACCACCACGTGGAAGCCGGGCGAGGTGTCCGTGCATCCCAAGGAGGTCCCCGCTGGCTGGAAGGGCGGGGTGCTGAAGCTGACAGAGCGGACGAAGCCCGGTGAGGTGGGCACGTTTGTGGGCAACCTCTCCGCGGCGGACCAGGTCGGCCTGTACGAGATGGGCTGGGCCGTGGAGGTGCGGGGCGAGGCGTTCGGTGAGCCACTCGAGCGGCCGGTGGAGGTGACGTGCTCCAACGGCATCTTCTGTGATGGCGAGGAGCGCTTCGCCGACGGGAAGTGCCTGCCAGGCACCGCCCCGTGTGATGACGGCGCGGCCTGCACCCAGGACGTGTGTGACGAGACGGCACGGACCTGCGCGTTCAACCCCACCGGCTCGTGTGCCGTGTGCATGGCCAGCTGCAACCCGGACTGCACCGGCAAGGCGTGTGGTGATGACGGGTGCGGCGGCCAGTGTGGGAGCTGTCCGTCAGGCGAGGCGTGCGCCCAGGTCATCGCCGAGTGCAAGCCGGAGACGCAGCCCGGCACCTGCCGCTCGCCGCTGCCGCTGCTGGCCGCGGGCACGCAGCTCCTGGGAGACCACACCATCGAGGGAGACACCTCGCAGGGGCTGCACCAGGCGGTGCCCTCGTGTAACCGCACCAGCACGGCGGTGGAGAGCGTCTACACCTTCACCGTCACCGAGCGCGTGGGCATGGAGGCCCGCGTGTCCGGCTATGACACCGTGCTGCACCTGCGCAAGAAGGTGGGCGCGGACGGCGCCGCCGACTGTCTAAACAACGCGCCCACGCGCACCCTGGCGTGCAGCGATGACTCGTCGCCTCCGGGCGACTACGGCTCGCGCATCTCGCTGGCGTTGGATCCGGGCACCTACTACCTCATCGTCGACGGATTCGATTCGGCGCAGTCCGGGCCCTTCGCGCTGAAGGTGCGCTTCGCCGCGCAGGGCTGCGTGCCCAAGTGTGACGGCCTGTCCTGTGGCGGCAGCGATGGCTGCGGCGGGCACTGCGGCGTGTGTGAGTCGGGCCAGGCCTGCGTGCGCGGCAAGTGCCTGCCCCAGCCCTGCTTCCCGAGCTGCGATGGCAAGGTGTGTGGGGACGACGGCTGCGGCGGCACGTGTGGCTTCTGCCCCGGCGAGAGCCTGTGCGTGCCCGCCACCGGCCAGTGCGAGACGTTCGCCGCCTGCGACAACCTGCGCCCCACGTGCTCACCTGGCTGCGCGGCCACGGAGTTCTGTGGCACCGACTGCCAGTGCCACGCCGTGAATGCGCCGCAGCCGGACCTCATCCCGGACGTGGCGCGCCTGCGGGACGAGATCCTCTTCGACAAGGTGTTCGTCACCGAGAACTCGTGCGCACGGGTGGAAGAGTGCGTGTCGGGCACGGGCGAGCGCCGCGTGCTGCGCTTCAGCGTGGAGGCGATCAACCAGGGGCTGACCACGCTCACGGTGCCGCCTCCCGCGGAGCGGCCGGACCTGTTCATCTTCTCGCCGTGCCATGGCCACTACCACTTCAGCGGGTTCGCCTCCTACGAGCTGCTCGACGGGGAGGGCAAGACGGTGCTCACCGGCCGCAAGCAGGCCTACTGCATGGAAGACACCCAGCGCGTGGTGTCCGGCCCGGACGTGCCGTGCGCCAAGAAGTACAACTGCGATGACCAGGGCATTCAGCGCGGCTGGAGCGATCTCTACGGCAACACGTTGGATTGCCAGTGGCTGGACATCACCGATGTGGCCCCGGGCGACTACCGCCTCAAGGTCACCCTCAATCCCGCGCGGGCCTTCCAGGAGGCCACGCTCGACAACAACACCGCCAGCGTGCCGGTGACCATCCCCCCGCAGTAGCCGCGCGGGTAGCAGGGGGGGATGAGCGCCAGCCCATCCTCCCTGGCGGCGGCTCAGCCCTAGAACATGGTTGTTGCAAGCTTTGTCTGACGCGTCAGCCAACTTTCGTTGACGCGTCAATGGCCGCCCTTTGCGCAGTGGCCCCACTCTAGCCACGACGCTGGGCGGGGCCGTTGGCGAGAACGACCTTTGGTGGAGCGCGCCGCTAACACTCTGGCACGGCCGCTGCAGGGCGGTCTTCGCCCGCTTGGGCATCACCCGGTGATCCCATGAACCCAGCCCAATACCCAAAGCACTTGAAGTGCGGTACTGCCTTGATAGCAATGCTGCTAGCTGCGTGCTCCACCGAGCCAGCGCCAATCCCAGCATCTATCTCCCCTTCTCAGCCTGTCGCCGGCTCAAACTCGTCACTGGTGGGCGTTGACGGCAACTACACCGTCACCACCGCGAATGAGGTGCTCAACCGCTACACGCCGCTCGCGAGCAACGTGGCGGCGGGGGCCACAAGCTTTCAAGTGCAGGACCTCGCTGACCTGGACAGCCCCCAGTTTGGCCCACTCGAGGTGGGCGATCTGCTGATGATCATCCAGATGCAAGGAGCCACCATCGACGGCTCCGATACCACGAACTTCGGCGCAGTGACGGCGCTCAACGGGGCGGGGTTGTATGAACTCGTCAAGGTGGCCTCCATCGGGCCGGGTGGCGGGCGCACCATCGGCATCAACACCACATGCGGTGGCTTGCGCAACAACTACACGGTCGAGGGGAGGACGCAGGTGGTGCGTGTTCCCCAGTTCGCCAGCCTGACGGTGGGTGCTTGGGCGAGCGTAGGGGCCATGGAGTGGAATGGCTCGGCAGGCGGCATCATCGCCCTGCACGTGCAGCGAGAACTGACGCTGAACGGCCTCCTGAATGCGAGCGGGGTAGGCTTCCGGGGTGGCCAGATGGAAGTGGAAGCGGGTTTCAGATCTTTCACCTACCGCTCCACGTCCAGCATCTGGGGCGCCGAGAAGGGCGAGGGCATCGCTGGATATGTGACCGACTATGACGCCTTCTTCGGAGGCCGGTACGGGCGTGGCGCGCCAGCCAATGGTGGCGGCGGCGGCAACGCGCACAATTCGGGCGGCGGTGGCGGTGCGAATGGCCATGCTGGGAGCACGTGGACGGGCCAGGGCGTCATGAGCGGTATCTTCGCGGGCCAGGATCCGTGGCGCCTGGATCCAGAGTACATCGACAATGGGAATGCCCGGACAACCTCCTCAGGCGGCGGACGCGGAGGCTACACTTACTCGGCCAGTAACCAAGACGCGGTCATGGTTCCCCCCGGAGATCCCAGATGGGGCGGCGATAGCCGCTTTCAAGTGGGAGGCCTCGGTGGGCGGCCGGTGGCCAATGCACCGGGCGCGCGGTTGTTCCTGGGAGGAGGTGGAGGTGCAGGAGACGGCAACAACAGCGAGAGCGGCGCGGGAGGACGCGGAGGAGGACTGGTGTGGGTGGTGGCGGGCACGGTGTCCGGTACCGGCCGTATTGTCGCCAACGGGCAGAATGGCATCGATACGATAGGTGCCGACACCGATGCGCCAGGCGGTGGTGGCGCTGGCGGTACGGTAGTGGTAGCGGCCCAGGCGCTTAGTGGAGTGATCATTGATGCTAAGGGAGGCCGGGGCGGCAACCAGAGTATCTCCACGGTGGAGGCGCAGGGGCCGGGAGGCGGCGGGGGGGGCGGCTTCATCGCGGTCTCAGGTGGAGCGGTGACGGGCAACGTGGAGGGTGGCGCCAATGGCACGAGCAATTCCGCAGCAGTCACCGAGTTCACTCAGAACGGAGCCACGGCTGGCGCTGCGGGGGAGTTGATCACTGAGGTGGAGGCGCTACCGCTGTGCCTACCCTCGGACCTGGCCATCATGGTGACTGATGGGGTGACGAGTGTCATCCCTGGCAGCACGGTGATGTACACCCTCAGCGTCGCCAATCACGGCCCTGAACCGGTGGGGGGTGCGACGGTGACGGACATCTTCCCGGCGGAGCTGACGGGCGTGAGTTGGACGTGCTTTCCCGCTGGGTCATGTGGAGTGACGACAGGTTCAGGCAATATCAACAGGGTGCCCCTCACTCTGGCGAGTGGCGACACGGCGACGTTCACGGTGACTGCCACGGTGTCTTCCACTGCGAGGGGCACGCTGACCCACACGGCCACGGTGGCGGCACCGGTGGGCAACATGGATCCGTTGCTGGAGAATAACAGTGCCGCAGATACCAACGCATTGATCCCGAGGGCCGATCTCACGGTGGCGCTCACGGATTCGCCAGACCCAGTGATGAGTGGAGGGGCGTTCACGTATACGCTCAATGTCAATAACCTGGGCCCGAACGACGCTGAATCAGTGATGGCAGTATTGAGTTTGCCGGTGAAGGTCTCCTTCGTCAGTGCAACGGGAGTTGACTGGACGTGCGGTCATGCGGGCGGTGTGGTGACATGTGCACGAGACTTGGCGACCCTAGGCGCGCAGCCAGTCATTACCGTGGTAGTGACTGCGCCGGAAGTGAGCGGGACAATCACGGCGACAGCATTGGTGGTTACGACGACGGACCCCGTAGCAGATAACAATACGGCCGCGCAAAGCAGCACTGTGGTGCCGAAAGCGCCCGTGGTGACGCCGCTTAAGGCCTTTGTTAACACGAGAACGCCACACTTCGGTGGTACAGCGCAAGCCGGTAGTACAGTCACTGTGTGGCTGAATGGTGCAGCGGCAGGAGTGGCCATCGCAGACGAGGCGGGTGTCTGGGAGTGGATTCCCCATGGGAGTTTGGGAGAGAGACGCCACCTGGTCGAAGCGACCGCCACGGATGAGGCAGGTCAGGTCAGCCATTTTTCCGAGGCACACGTCTTCACGGTCGATGTCACGCCGCCAGAAGCGCCCGAGGTGAGCGGCCCAGGAACCTTCATCAAGACCCAAAGGCCGTCCATCACTGGCAAAGCGGATCCCGGTAGCACAGTCACAGTATGGCTGGACGGCAAAGAGGAAAAGAGAATCGTGGTGCCCGGGGAGGGATTCTGGGGGTTCGATCTCGATAGGGATTTGGATGAGGGATCCTACGACGTTACGGCTACCGCTATGGATATGGCAGGCAATGTCAGCCAATTCTCCCAGGCCAGTACCTTCACGATCGATCTCGGAGCCCCTGATGCACCTGCGGTGAATAGGCCTGGAGCCTTCATTGATACCCCACGGCCAGAAATTGGTGGTACGGCGGAGCCCGGCAGCCTGGTGACTGTCATGTTGGATAACAGCGTGGCAGGGGAGGTCATCGCCGATGACACAGGAGCCTGGAAGTTCACCCCGGACCAAGCGCTCGCGGCGAGGACCCACGAGGTCGTAGCCTTCGCGACGGATCAAGCTGGCAATC
>DASVVJ010000523.1:0-13403 GCA_036389955.1 Myxococcaceae bacterium | reverse complement strand
TGGCCGGGCAACGTGCGCGAGCTGCGCAACGTGGTGGAGCGGGTGGTGCACATGGGCGAGGAGGCCCTGCCGGACATGACGCCCGCGGTCCCCGCCGCTGGCCAGGCGCCGTCGGGTGGAAGCGCCGCCGCGTTGGACCTGCCCTTCAAGGAAGCCAAGGAGCGGCTCATCGAAGGCTTCGAGCGGGACTACCTCCGCGGGCTCCTCGAGCGCTGCGGAGGCAACCAGTCGCTGGCCGCGCGCGAGGCCGGCATTGCCCGGCTCTACCTGCGCAAGCTGCTGCAGAAGCACGGGATCTCGGCGCGGGACAGCGACGACTAACTCACTGGCCCGGAGGTGCCTCCGGAGGCAGCGAGTCGAGCCAGGCCTTCACCTTCTGAGCCTGCTCGGCGCGGCCCGAGGCGGTGAAGCGCTCCTGGGCGCGGGCCGCCTCGACGCGGGCCTCCTGGGACTGCCCCTCCTTGAAGAGCGCATTCGCCAGGGCGAAGCCGGACTCACCCAGCGAGTCCTCCTCGGCCTCGGTGAAGCTCACCGCCTGCCGCAGGGGCTCCAGCGCCTCACGCGTGCGCCCCAGGCCCAGCAGCGCCTGGCCGACACCATCATAGGAGTACTGGAAGTCCTCGTGTCCGTCCTCCAGGTGCTGACGCTTCAGGGCCAGCGCCTCCTCGTACACCTTCAAGGCCTCCTCGTAGCGCCCGAGCGCGAGCAGGCTCATGCCTTCCTCATCCAGCGCCTCGGCCACGCCCAGGTGGGTGGGGCCCAGCAGGCTGCGCTGAATGCGCACGGAGGCCTGGGCGTGCTCCAGGGCCTGGGGGAACTCCTTCAGCTCGCGCAGCGCCATGGAGAGCGTCTGGTGCCTACGCGCCATGTCCATGTGCACCGGGCCCACGGCGGCCTCCGTCTGACGCAGGGCCTCCTCCAGCACCGGCCGGGCCTGAGCGGCATCGCCCAGCTCGAGCAGCGTGCGCCCCAGCGTGAAGGCCACTCGGGCCCGCTTGGGGTGGCCCCGGGGCAGCACCCGCTCCAGACGCTCGGAAGCCTTCTGCAGGAGCGCGGGCGCCTGCTCGGGCTGCTCCCGCATAGAGGCGAGGTTGGCCTGGTTCACCAGCAGGTCGCTCTCAAGCACCGCGTCCCCGCCCAGCCGCTGGAGCGCCGCCTCGCCCAGCCGGGCCCAGCGCGTGGCGTGCTCGAAGCGCTCGAGGTCTCCCTCCAGGAAGAGCAGCTTGTTGAGCACGGAGACGCGCAGCCGGTCCGCTCTGCCGGCCTCGGCGTCGTATACGGCCTGCTCCAGCAGCGCCGCGCCCTGCTTCTTCTCGCCGAGCTGGGCCTGGCTCCAGCCCAGGTGGAAGCGCAGCTCCGCCATCAGCGGCAGGTAGCCAGTGGCCAGCACCTTGGGCTCCAGCGCGCGCGCCTTCTCCAGCGCGGGAGTGAAGCGGCTCATGTCCAGCTGCGCCTTCACCTCCGAGAGCTGGCCTTCGAGCTGCTCCAGCTCAGCGCGCCGCGCGGGATCCGCCGGGCGGGGTTGCTGCCCGGTCAGCGCCTCCAGGTCGGCGCAGTCCTGGGGAGCGGGCAGGGCGTACACGGCATCCATCGACTTCTCCACGCCCTTCGTGTCCGCGCTCGTCAGCGCTTCCACCAGCGCCCGCATGTCCTTGCGCCGCCGCTCCAGGCACACCACCCGCTGGGAGAGCAGCTCCTCCGTCTGCACCTGCCGCACCCGCGTGTCCTCACACGCCTGGGTGTGTTGCCGCGCCCAGGTGCCCGCATAGGTGTCCAGCGCGTTGCCCACGCGCTCGGCCAGCTCGCCGGCCACCGGGCTGCCCGTGGCCTCGAAGGCCGCCTTCACCCGCAGCCTCGCCGCCAGGCCCCAGGTGTCCGCCAGCAGCTCCTCGGAGCCCGTGCACACCTGCGAGCTCCACCAGGTGCCCGCGCCCACCGCGCCCAACATGCCCGTCAGCGCCGCGCCCAGGCCCAGCCGCCTGCGCCGCTGCGTCAGCCGCTGCTCCTGGGAGAGCGCCTCCAGCAGCGCCTCCATGGTGGGGAAGCGGTCGCCACGCTCCAGTGACAGCCCGCGCATCACGATGCGACGGACCCAGGCAGGCACTCGCGCCTCGCGCGGAGGCTCCTGAATGAAGACTGGGGGCGCCACGCGGGCCTGCTCCAGGGGCACGGTGGTGCCGGGCGGGGGCGCCTTCGGCCGCAGTGCCGCCACCAGCTTCGACAGGTGCTCCGGATCGAAGGGACGCTGGCCGTAGAGGGCCCGGTACAGCGCCGCGCAGAAGCTGAACTGATCCGAGCGCGCGTCCAGCTCCTCCCCCAGGAACTGCTCGGGGGACATATAGGAGGGCGTGCCCATCACCATGCCGGTGGCGGTGAGCTGATCACTGGACGGCCGGGACGGGCCCGCGGCAGGCACGGGCTCCTGCTCTCTACCGGAGGGCAGCGCGGCCTCACCCATGCTCCGGGCCAGGCCGAAGTCGGTGACGAAGACCCGGCCGTCGCGGCCCACCAGCACGTTGGCCGGCTTGAAGTCGCGGTGCACCAGCCCCGCCGTGTGCGCGGCCGCCAGGCCCCGGCCGGCGGAGAGGTACTTCTCCAGGATTTCGCGCCACGAGCGGGGCTTTTCCTTCAGCCAGTCGTGCAGCGTGCCCCCGTCCACCAATTCCATGGCCACGTAGACCTGGCCATCCCAGGGTCCCGCTTCGAAGACGGGGATGACGTTGGGGTGGGAGATGCGGGCCATGGCCTGCGCCTCGCGCACCAGCCGCAGGCGCCCTGTCTCCAGGTCCACGTCCTTGCGGGTCACCCGCAGCAGCTTGAGGGCGACCTTCCGGTCCAGCTCCGGGTCATAGGCCGCGTACACCACGCCCATTCCGCCCTCGCCCAGCACCCGGAGCGGGATGAACCGGCCCACGCGCTCGGTGTTGCGCGGCGCGGGCGGCTTGGCGGGCTCACCCAGAACAGGGGTGGGGGCCAACGAATGCGTCGCCGTTTGCTGGGGAACGGGTCCGGAGTCGGAGCCCGGGTCATCAATGTCCTGCATGGGGGTAGTCTACTGTGGTACGCAACCTTCTGCGGGGTTCCCCCGATAATGAAACGGGCGGATTGCGGCAACCAGCCCCTGGAGACACGGCCTTAGGTATGAGACTCGATTCCAGCCTGATTTCCCTGGCGAACCTGTTTCGGGCACGAGCCCTGGAGACGGCAACGCCTCCGGAGGCGCCCCCGGCAGCACCCGAGGCGGCTCCCCAGGAACCTTCGGCATACTTCCAGGACACCTTCGAGGCTGCTCCGGCCGCGCGCGCGGGGCTTCCGGCGCTGAGCGTTCCCTCGGCTCCTGAGCGCCCGGCGGGTCCCCAGCCTGTCAATGAGGCGGAGGGCGCGCAGGCGGCTCAGCAGTGGATCGGCGACAAGGCGGCCGTGGCCCAGAAGACGGAGGTCGACTGCGGCGAGGCGAGCCTCACCCAGCTGAAGAAGGCGAAGGACGCCGCGGCTCCGGCCTCGGACGATCAGAAGCGTGAGGAGGTCCGCTCGACGACGGAGACGGCCCACCGCGCCATCCAGGACCGGTTCCAGCTCAACCTCGCGGACGGCACCCGGCCCGAGGAGATGGGGGCCATGCTGGGGGCCATGGGCATCGAAGTCACCCGCGGCGTGGCGAACTACGACACCTGGGCCATCAGCGAGGCGCTGAAGTCGGGCCAGCTCGGCATGGCGATGGTGGACTCCAACGCGCTGGCCAACGCGAAGCTGCCGCCGGACCAGCAGAAGCAGGAGCCGGGGGCGCTGCACTGGGTCACCATCGACGGCTTCAACAAGGGCGAGCTGGCCCACGACACGATGGATGACCAGTTCCGGGTGAAGGATCCGGTGAAGGGCGAGTACTGGGTGTCGGCGAAGGATCTGCTGAAGGCCATGGACGTGGCCCGCATCCAGCACGGGGGCACCGGCGGCATGATGCTGCTGCAGAACCGGGCGGACGCGACGTCGCAGGAGGCGCGCGAGGCGCTGGCCCGGAGCAACGTGGACCAGACGGCGAGCCTGGGCAACGGCAACGGCATTGGCAGCAAGCGCGGGAGCACGCGCGAGTCCAGCTGAGCCGTTCGCCTCAGCGCTGAGGGCGTAAGTGCCTCTCCCGATGCAGATGCCATCGATCATCTACGGTACGGCGTGGAAGAAGGAGCGCACCGAGGCGCTGGTGGTGCAGGCGCTGCGCGCGGGCTTTCGCGCCATCGACACGGCCTGTCAGCCCAAGCACTACCACGAGCCCGGCGTGGGAGCGGCGCTGGCCGTGTGCCAGCGCGAAGGCCTCCGCCGCGAGGAGGTCTACCTCCAGACGAAGTTCACCTCCGTCTCGGGCCAGGACCCGCGGCGCATCCCTTACGACCCGGCAGCGAGCCTGCCCGAGCAGGTGGCGCAGTCGTTCGCGGTGTCCTTGCGCAACCTGCAGACGACGTACGTCGATGCCCTGGTCCTGCACTCGCCCATGCCCCGCGAAGAGCAGACGCTGGAGGTCTGGCGAGCCATGGAGTCCCTCGTGGACTCCGGCGGCGTGCGGCGGATCGGCATCAGCAATTGCTACCAGCTGGAGGTGCTCGAGCGGCTGCACCACGCGAGCCGCATCAAGCCGGCGATCGTGCAGAACCGCTTCTATGCCGACACCGGCTACGACCAGGAGATCCGCCAATTCTGCGCGCGTCAGGGACTGGCGTACCAGAGCTTCTGGACGCTCACGGCGAACCCGCACCTGCTCGCGGACGAGACCGTTCGGCTGCTCTCCACGAAGTACCAGCGCACGCCCGCGCAGGTGCTGTTTCGCTATCTCACGCAGGTGGGGGTGACGCCGCTCACCGGCACCACCTCGGAGGCGCACATGCGCGAGGACCTCGCCATCTTCGAGTTCGAGCTCACCGCAAGCGAGCTGGGGGCGGTGTCCGCGTTGCTGTGAGTCCCGGCACGGCGGCGGAAGCCGCTGCCTGTGCCGGGCGGGGCGCTGCAGCTGGTCACTGCGCCTCCGACCGGGGTGGCGGCGCCGGTGTTAACCGTCTTCTCCTGCCCGCTCCCGCGCTGATAGCTGCGGGGTATGCCAAGACCACCGAGGCAGTGACTCGCTAGCGCTGCGGCTTGCGTTTGGGGCCCTGAGCAGCAGCAGCAGCGGCCGCCGCTTCCCGCAGCTTGTCCTTTTTGCTCTTGCGCTTGCCCTTCACTCCGCCGTGAGGGTCCAGCACCGGCGGGGCGAGCTCGGTCGGCTCGAACCCCGCGATACGCTCTCGCGGCAGCTTGAGGTGGTGACGGCGCTCGATGAGCCGGAAGTGGGCCTCGGTGCTCGCTGTGACAAAGCTGACCGCCATGCCGGCCTGGCCCGCGCGGCCCGTGCGCCCGATGCGGTGCAGGTAGTCCACGGTGGAGCGCGGCAAGTCGTAGTTCACCACCGCGGGCAGCCGCGCGATGTCCAGGCCGCGGGCGGCCACGTCCGTGGCGACGAGCACCTTCACGCGCTGGGCCTGGAAGTCCGCCAACGCCTGCGCGCGCGCGCCCTGGCTCAGCTCACCGTGCAGGGCCGCCGCGCTGACGCCGGCGCGGTTCAGCTTCAGCGCCACGTGGTCTGCTCCATGGCGGCTCGCCACGAAGACGAGGACATGGGACCACCCGTGCGTCTCGAGGAGCCGGCGCAGCAGCGGCGTGCGCTTGTCCGTGTCCACCGCGATGGCGCGCTGCTCGATGGCGCCCAGGTTCTCGGGTGCGCCAGCAGGTGGGGCGGACTTCTCCACGCTGATGCGGGCGGGCTCGTGAAGCAGCCGCGCCGCGAGCGCTTGCACCGCCTGCGGGAACGTCGCGGAGAAGAGCAGGTTCTGCCGGCGCGCGGGGAGCAGCCCCAGCAGGCGCGTGAGTTCGTCGGCGAAGCCCAGGGAGAGGAGCCGGTCCGCCTCGTCGAGCACCAGCGTCTCCACCGAGGAGAGCTTCAGCGCGTTCTGCTTCGCCAGGTCCAGCGCACGTCCGGGCGTCGCCACCACCAGGTCCGCGCCTCCGCGCAGCGCCATCATCTGGGGATTGGCCGAGACGCCACCCACCGCCAGACAGGTCTTCAGCGGCTTCGGCAGGTGGCGGCCGTAGTGGCCAACCGCCTCGGAGATCTGCGCGGCGAGTTCGCGCGTGGGCACGAGCACGAGGGAGCGCACCTGCCTCGGCGCGCGGGCCGGGCGCTCACTCAGGGCGTGCAGGATGGGCAGGAGGAACGCGGCCGTCTTCCCCGAACCGGTCTGTGCGCAGGCCCACACGTCGCGGCCTTGCAGCACCGCAGGGATGGCCTCGCGTTGGACCGGTGTGGGCGCCTCATAGCCGAGGCTGGCCACGGCCCGGGCGAGCGGCTCCGAGAGGCCGAGGGCAGTGAAGCTCAGGGGCGGGTTGGCTTGGGTTGGCAAAGGGCGCGGAGCCTACTCCGCCCACGCAACCCATGGCATCCAGGCTGGCAGGCGCTCGGAGATTCGCGGGAGGGGCCCTGTGGCGCGGCGTGTTATGAGCCCCACATGCTGAAGACCCCTCCTGCCCGTCCTGGTGCTGTCCTCGTTGGCGTGCAGCTTCCTGGCGTCTCGGATGCGGAGCACGCCGCCGACCTCGCGGAGCTCGCCCGTCTGGTGAAGACCCTGGGCTACGACACGGTGGCCACCGTGAGCCAGCGCCGCGAGGGGTTGGCTTCCGGGACGGTGCTGGGAACCGGCAAGCTCAAGGAGCTGGCACAGCTCACCGGCGGCAGTGGCGTCATCGCGTCCGGAGCGCAGGACCGGACCTCGAAGGCGCGTGAGCGCTGGGAGGCCGCGGACGCGTCCCTCGAGGAGCCCGAGGCCGAGCAGCCCGAGGTCGAGCAGCCCGAGCCCGAGGCCGAGGAGCCCGCCCCGGGTGAGCAGGCGCAGCGCCCCACGGTGGTGGTCGTGGACCACGAGCTGTCCCCGAGCCAGCTGCGTAACCTGGAGAAGGCCACCGGGGCGCAGGTGATGGACCGCACCGGCGTCATCGTGGACATCTTCCACCGGCACGCGCGCAGCCACGAGGCGCGCATGCAGGTGGAGATCGCCCGGCTCAACTACCTGGCGCCCCGCCTGCGCGAGTCCACCGGAGGAAGGGAGCGCCAGCAGGGCCGCGGCTCCGGAGACTCCGCCGTGGAGCTCGACCGCCGGAAGATTCGCGACCGCCTCGCCGAGCTGCGCGAGGGGCTCGCCGCCATCCAGAAGGACCAGGACCAGCGCCGTTACGCGCGCCGGGACCAGCTGCGCGTGGCGCTGGTCGGCTACACCAACGCGGGCAAGTCCTAGCTGATGCGCGCGCTGACGGGCAGTGAGGTGCTGGTGGCCGACCAGCTCTTCGCCACCCTCGACACCACGGTGCGGGCCTTGCAGCCCGAGAGCCGTCCGCGCGTGCTCGTCTCGGACACGGTGGGCTTCATCAAAAAGCTGCCGCACGATCTCGTTGCCTCCTTCCGCTCCACGCTGGACGAGGCGCTCGAGGCTTCGCTGCTGCTGTACGTGGTGGATGCATCGGACCCCACCTGGGAGGCACAGCTGGAGGTCACCCGCACGGTGCTCCGGGAGATCGGCGCGCACGCCGTGCCGAGCCTGCTGCTCTTCAACAAGGTGGACCGGCTGGAGGTGGCGGCGCAGGAGGCGCTGCGCGCGAGCCACCCGGAGGCGATGCTGCTCTCCGCGCACCGGCCGGAGGACGTGGGGCTCTTGCGCGAGCGCATCCTGCGCGCCTTCGCGGCCTCCATGGTTGATGCGGAGCTGGTGATTCCCTACTCCGCCCAGTCGCGCATCAGCGAGGTGTACGAGCACACCACGGTGCTCTCCGAGGCCTTCGATGAGAGCGGCCGCAAGCTGCGCGTGCGCGGCCTGCCCGGAGCCATCGCGCGCCTCACGCAGGCCTTCGGAGCCTGAACGCAAGAGTCCTTCGAGAGGATCGACTCTTACGCCTCAGCGCGCGGCGCGCTGGCTCAGGGCCACGCTGCCCAGGATGAGCATGCCGGCGATGCCCATGGTCAACGTCAGCGGCTCGTCGAGCAGCAGCCACGCCCACGTCACACCGAACAGCGGGACAAGGTAGGTCACGGTCGCCGCGCGGCCAGCGCCAATGCGCTGAATCAGGCGGTAGAACATGGCGTAGGCGACGCCCGTGCAGAGCACGCCGATCATCGCCGCGGAGAACCACGACCGGGCGGGGATCTCCTGCTGCGGCCATTGCGCGATCGCGAAGGGCAGCGCCATCAAGGCCGCGGTGCCGAGCGTGGCGGCGGCCACCGCGGCGGGCGGAAGACCGGCCAGGTGCCTGCGCACCAGGTGCCCGCCAATGCCGTACAGGAAGGCCGCGGTGGCACCCGCGGCCACCGCCCAGCCGACGCTCGCGCCCGCCGTCTTGCCGCTGGCGAGCACCACGACGCCGACGAAGCCAGCCGCCAGCGCGATTGCCCGGCGCGTGCCGATCTTCTCGCCGAAGAAGAGAGCGCCCACCATCGCGGTGAACAGCACCGCCATGGAGTTGGCGATCGCGCCGATGCCGGCCGGCGCGCGCTGAGCGGCCCAGGCGAACAGCATGAAGGGGATGGCCGAGTTGATCGCGCCGACCAGCGCCAGCATGGGCCACCGCTTCAGGGGGAACGACGCCCGCGCGTGCCACAGGAACGGCAGCAGCACCAGCGTGCCCAGCACCAGCCGCAGCTCCACCAGCGGTACGGCGCCAAAGTCCTTGGCGGCCACGCGCATGAACATGAAGGACGCGCCCCAAATGGCGCCGAGCACTGCCAGCTCCATGGGCGTCCGCCAGGCCTGGGTGTTGGGCGCGTCCAGGGGGACCGGGACGGCAGCATCGATCGAGCGCATGGGAGGACTCTCGTGAGTGAGGAAGGCCGCGGCAACCATCTGCTTTGTGGCTAGAGTGCCCCTTGCTTAGCGGCCGGTATTCGCAGGCACAAGCGCATCGTATTGAGGTCAGACACAAACCCCATTTGAGGCTCAGCATGACCCTGCGTCCCGACTGGCTGCCAGCGTTGGCGGCGTTCGAAGCCGCTGCTCGTCACCAGAACTTCGCCCACGCCGCCGAGGAGCTGCATCTCACCGCGAGCGCGGTCAGCCACCACGTGCGCAAGCTGGAAGCGCAGTTGGAGGTGGCTCTATTCCAGCGTCATGCGCGCGGGGTATCCCTGACCGCCGAGGGCCGCCAGTTGGCCGACGCCGCCAGCACCGCACTGGCTGACGTGGACAGCGTGCTGCGCGGCCTGCGCTCGGCGCGCGAGGAGCAGGATCGCGTGCGCATCACCACGCTGCACTCGCTGGCCTACACGTGGCTGCTGCCGAGGCTGCCGGCGTTCGCGGCCGCGCATCCGCGGATCCGGCTCACCGTGGACACCGAGACGGCGCTGACGCGCTTCGACGAGAGCGGACCGGACCTGGGCATCCGCTACGGCCCCGGGCACTGGCCGGAGCTGACGGCTCAGCACCTCATGGACGAGGCCTTGTTCCCGGTCGCGTCGCCGAAGCTGCCAGGGCTGGGCACCTTCACGGAGCCCACGCATGTCGCGCGGCTGCCGTTGATCGCCGATCTGTCGCGGCAGGGCTGGCACGACTGGTTCCGCGCGGCCGGTGTTCACGGCGCCAGGCTCGACGAGCGCTACCGCTTCAGCGACACGACGGATGCCTTGAACGCGGCCGCCTTTGGGCTCGGGGCGGCGCTGGCCCGCGAGCAGATCGCGGCGCCGTACCTGGCCGAGGGGCGGCTGGTGCGGCTACCAGGGCCATCGGTGAAGGCGCGCTTCGGCTACTACGTGGTGTATCCCTCGCACCGGCGGTTGCGGCCCGCGGCGCGAGCCTTCGTAGACTGGCTGCTGAGCACACAAAATCGATAAGGAGCCGGGATGCGAGGACGACCGAAACTGACCGGGACGCGGGCGATGGACTTCACAGTGCGCCGAGCTTGCCGAGTTCGCGCTCGTATTGGTCCTGGCTGAAGATGAGGCTGCTCGAAATCACTCCACCTCACGGATGAGGCATCCTGCGTCACCCTGGCAAGAAGAGGCCAGCAACCTGACACACCGCATGAGCAGCCCAGTACGGCCTCTTTCTCATCTTCTTCCATCGACCGGGGTCTCAGTGCTCGCAGGGTGGCCGCTGTCGCTGGAAGCCATGCGTACGCACCCGCCTCGCTACGTTTCTCGAAGCCTCCTCAGGGCGCCGTCTGGCTGGAGTGCTTCATATGGCCAGTGTGTCCGGTGGGCATGGGCTGGCCATTCGAGTCGGTGGGAACGATGCGAACGAGTTGCATCATCCCCATGTCTTCGTGATCGAGCAGGTGGCAGTGCAAGACGAAGTCCCCGATGTACCGCTCATACCGCGTGGCGACGGTGACCTCGTAGCCGTGCTTGATGAGGATGGTGTCCTTCCAGGTGTTCTTCATCCCGGCGTATTCGGGGAATTTCTCATAGTCGATCTCGTTGCCGGCCTTGTCCGTGACCTTGACGATCTGAAACGGATTGACGTGGATGTGGAAGGGATGGTCCCCCGCGTTCTCCGCGGCCGTCGTCAGGCTCCACTTCTGCTCGGTGCCCAGGAGCAGGGTGCGGGGCTCGTCCGCCGAGTTGAAGGAGCGCTTGTTGACCTGGAAGACCTTGCCATCGGTGAACAGCTCCACTTTCTGGATCTCTTTCTTGTCCAGCGCCGCCAGCTCATCGTCCGAGAAGAACTTATGCGGGACGAACGCCGTCGTTTTCAGGCCGTCGTCCAGGTCCTTGAGCACCTTGTCCTTGACCAGGGAGTAGCGGGCAAACTGCGTCCTGGCAGCCGCCTTGAGCGCTTCCTTGATGAACTTCTCCTCCTCGACCGGGCCCGCGAAGAACGGCTTCCCCTTGGGTAGAGGCTTGCCAGGCCCGGCGGTGACGGATACCCAGCCCAGCAGCTTGGGCCCCTGAGGCGAGACGCCCGGGACGGGGGTGGTGCGAGTCGCCGCATCATAGAGGCAGTAAGTGCCCTCCGAAGGGAACGCGAACAGCACATCACTGCGGTATCCCGGCTGGAGGAGGTTCGTGGCGCGCTTCACGATCTGCCCACGGGTCAGGCCGTCGGTCGCGATCTCGAACTGATTCACCACCTGGCCTTTCTCACAGTGCTCCTTGAGATACTCCTCTTCCTGCAGGGGCGTGGGCTTCTTGGGCAGCTGGGCGTCCGTCCTCAGCCGGGTGATGGTCAGACCAATAGGCTCGTGCACTCCAGCGTCGATCAGACGCCACCGGTAGACGCGCCCTGCCTGCATCGCAATGGTGGGCTGCACGTCACCATTGATGGACGTGTAGCGCCCCGAGGCCGCCCACTTCGTGAAGCCCAGCTGCTGCTTGAAGTTCTCCACCTTGCCAATGTCCTTCTCACCGCACACCCACCGGCCCGGGTTCTGCTTGTCGCCCGGGTTCGCGGTCTTGATCTGATTGCCCTTGTCGAAGCAGGCGTAAGGGATCTGCTGGAACAGCAGCACCTCGGCGTAGTCGTGGATCTCCCCTCGGACCACCTTCGGCGCGAACGGTGCGAGCAGCGTGTCGATGTCACCGGTGGTATCGACCTGAAGATCCGAGGTCACGATGGGAAGCCGATCGCCTTCGATAATGAGCGCGCCAGCCATGCCGCTGCCGACCTGAACAGCGGTCGAGCCGTGCACATGCGGGTGGTACCAGAAGGTCCCGGCCGGATGATCCTCCGGCACGTTGTACTCATACTGAAACCGCGTCATCGGCTCGATGTTCAGCAGCACGTTGTCACTGTTGCCGGCAGGCGACACCCAGAGGCCGTGCGTGTGCAGGTTCGTGCTATTGAAACAATTGGGCTTGTTCTCGTGGTTCGTGCAGTCCTTCTCGGGGGCCAGATCGTTCTTCAGGGTGATGCGCACCGTCTGCCCTGGCTTCATGTAGATGAGCGGAGCGATGAACCTGGGAGACTCATGGGCAACCTTCCTCAGGTTCTCATCCAGCTCGACGTAGGTGCGAAGCTCGACCCAGTCGTCGGTGTCGGTGGACGGGTTGTAGATTTTCCCCACCACCTCATCGATGCCCAGGTTGTAGCGGATCTCACGGCCTACCCGCTGACCTCCCTGAAGCTTCGCGCCCGAGCCCTCCTTGCCACCGGGGAGGCTCTGGAGTGCCTTCAAGGGAAGCGGATCCAGCGGATCAGGCTCCGCTAAGAGGCGGGCCGCGGGTTGTCCCACCGCGCTTCCACCCAGCAGGCCCAGCGCGAGAGGCAGCAGCCCTTGCGACAGCCGCCGGATGAGTCCCTTGCCTTGACCGCGGCTCTTCATCTGAAGATTGCGCATTTCTTTTTCTTTCCGTCCGGCGCCGAGCCGGGGGATGGCTCTACGGTTGCGCTGAACCTGCTTTTTGATCGGCGACCTTGTGTCACCAGCGCCAGAGAACTCTTGCCGAGACTCAAAGCCTTCCCCCAGGAGGAATGGCTCAAGCGTGGAACGCTTTCCTCTGGGGTGAAGACCTAACAAAAAGCCTGTCGTGCGGGCTATGTCCCTTCGGCCATGGCGTGGCTCATGCCGTGGTGGGCTGCTGGCCGAGGGTTGGGCTCGCATGCGCTCGATCAGCGCCTCCACCAGACCGGGCCTGGCCAGGCGAAGGGGGCACCCACCCGGGCCGAGAGCGCATAAGCGGAGAAGAACAGGTCAGGAGCGGAGCATGATGGGGGCCGACATACCGCAGAGGAGCATGCCATGAAGGTCTTCGTCACGGGTGCGGCAGGTCTGATCGGGTTCGCGGTGGCGCACGCGCTCGCGCGTCAGGGGCACGAGGTGCACGGGCTGGTGCGCAGGCCGGAGAAGGCCGCCCGCCTCCCGTCCGCGGAGATCGCCCCGGTGCTCGGGGCGTCGGAGGACCCGGGTGGTTACGCCGCGGTCGCGGAGCGCTGCCAGGTGCTCGTGCACTGCGCCGCCGAGCTGTCCGAGCGCTTCATGGACATCGACGGCCGATCCGTCGACGCGCTCCTGTCCATCGCGCGGCGCTCGTCGGAGCCGAGGCTCGTGGTCTACACGAGCGGCACCTGGGTCTACGGCGATCTCCCCGGCGGGGCGGTGGTGGACGAGGGGACCCCTCCCTTGCCCCTGCCCTTCATCGTCGATCGGGTGGCCATCGAGCGCAGGCTCCTCGAGGCAAGCCAGGGGCGCCTGCGCACGATCGTGATCCGGCCGGGGCTCGTCTACGGAGGCAGCGGCGGGCTGACGGCGCCCTGGTTCCAGAGCGCCGAGGCCGAGGGCGCCGCGACCCTCGTGGGCGAAGGTGAGAACCGGCTCGGCATGATCCACGTCCACGATCTCGCGGATCTGTACCTGCGCGCGATCGAGTCGCCCTGGGGCGCAGAGGTCTTCAACGCCACGGATCGGAG
>DASVVJ010000522.1:0-8348 GCA_036389955.1 Myxococcaceae bacterium | reverse complement strand
CTCCCGCTGGGTGGCGGGAGAGGCGAGGGGACTGCTCCGGGCCTGGAGGGAGGGCGGGGTGCTCTTGGACATGGCGGGGCTTCCTACATGCCCACCTTGTCCACGTGGTTGCGCATCTGCACGCCGTGAACCAGCGAGGCGCCTCCCCGGATGGCCGCCGCTACGTGCACCGCCTCCGTCATCTGATCCAGGTCCGAGCCCTTCTCCAGCGCGTCCTTGCTGTAGGCGTCGATGCAGTACGGGCACTGGACGGCATGGGCCACCGCCAGGGCGATGAGCGACTTCTCACGCGCCGACAGGGCTCCCTCCGCGAAGACGGCGCCGTACCAGTCGAAGAACTTCTGCGCCAGCTCCGGCCGGTTCTTCCCCATGTCGGGGAACTTCGAGAGATCGTGCGAGTGGTAGTAGTGCGGATGATCCATGTCGGCGCCTCCAGGCCTGCGGTGAGTACGTGCGGTGAGGGTAGGGCGTTACGGCTGCGGGGTCTGGCGGGTGTAGTGCAGCACCATGGACTCCAGCCGCTCGAGCGCCTTGTCCAGCACCTCCATCGGCGGGCCGAAGGACAGGCGCACGTACGTGCGGAAGCGCGAGGAGCGGGCGCGCCGCTTACCCGGGTTCACGTCGAAGAACTCGCCCGGCACGCAGATGATCTTCTGCTCCAGCGCGGCCCGGAAGAAGTTCATGCCATCGTTGAGCGGCGGCGGCAGGCCCGCCAGGTTGCCCCACACGTAGAACGTGCCGTCCGGCGCCCGGTCCGTGCGGATGCCCAGCCGCTCCAGCCGCGAGTGGAACCGGTCCCGCTTCTCGCGGAAGGCCAGGTTGATGGCCAGCGTCTCGGCCACCACGTGCTTCTCATCCAACAGCGCCAGCGAGGCGCGCTGCAGCGGCCGGCTGCCTCCACCATCCAGGAAGCTGCCCGCGCTGGACACCGCCTCGATGACCTGGCGGGGACCAATGGTCCACGTCATCCGCCAGCCCGGGTAGCGCCAGTTCTTCGTGAAGCCGTCGAAGACGACCACCGGGTCCTTGTTCACATCCTCCACGTAGCGCGTGGCGCTCTCCACCGGCAGGTGCCCGGGGCGCCCCGTCCAGATGTAGTGCGAGTAGAACTCGTCGATCAGCAGCACGCACTCCTGCTCGCGCGCCACGCCCACCCAGCGCGCCAGCTCGTCACCCTGCACCAGCTTGCCCGTGGGGTTGCACGGGTTGGAGAACAGCAGCGCGGACAGGCCGCGCCCCTGCACCTCGCGCCTCAGGTCCTCGTGCGTGAAGGCATAGCCACGCTCGCCCTCCAGCAGGATGGGAATGGCCGTGAACGCCTTGAAGACGTCCAGCAGCTCCTCGTAGGCGGTGTAGTCCGGCAGGAAGTGGCCCAGGTTGATCGACCCCAGGCTCGCCGCCGCCCGCGTCAGCGCCGCGCGCCCGCCGCCTGACAGGCACACGTTCTCCGCGCTGTACTGGCTGGGCATCCCTCGCCGGTAGAGGCGGTTGTAGAGGCTGGCGATCGCCTCGCGTGCCTCCCACAGCCCCGCTACCGGCGCGTACTCCAGATCATTCACCTCCACCGGCACGGTGTTCACCCGCGGAGGCGCGCCGGGAAGGTCGCCCGTGTCGGGCTGGCCCTGGCCGAGGTTGCACCACTCGGGATCGCCCGGCTTGTAGCCCCGGCGGCCTGCTTCGGTGGTGACGTAGATGACGCCCGTGCGCGGCACGGAGCGGAATGCGGGAATGGTGGATTCGTCGCTCACGGCGCGCACCCTAGCGGAGCTTGGGCCCGCGCGCCCCTGTCTCGATGACTACTGGACGATGGGAACCGTCACCGGATCCTTGTCGTCGATCACCAGCTCCATCTCGCCCAGGCGCCACAGCGTCGAGCTGAAGGTGACCTTCACCGTGCCACCGTCGGCCTGCTTCAGCAGCGCCGAGCCCTCCTTGGGCGCGTAGTCGCCGAGCTCGTACAGCAGCTCCGTGAAGGTGAGCGCGTTCGTCCCCTCGGGGCCCGTGATTTCCCCCGGCCCGTTGAACACCAGCGAGGTGCCGCCGATGATCGGCACTCCACTGCGCTTGCCCACCTGGCCATCCACTTTGTACGAGTACTCGGGCTTGCCCGGCAGCGTCCCTTGCGCGAGCGCGAAGAAGCGCGACTCGTCGCCGCACGTGCCGTAGCCCACCTCGGCCTGCAGCGCGCGGTCATCCACCTTCAGTTGGCGCAGGTCCGCTCTCAGCTCCATCCGGTCCTCGCCGCCCGAGTACTTGAAGGCCGTCTGGCCGGTGACTTTGTGCTCACGCACCTCGCAGCCCTGCCCGAAGGCGAGCACCACCGCGTCCGTGGTGGCGTCCAACGACTCGGTGCTCGCGGTGACGCAGCCCACCTGCATCGACGCGGACACCCGGGACACGAAGCTTTTGCGCGACTCACCGCACTCGTACACCGGCAGAATGCCCAGCAGCTCCAGCGCCCCGCGGGCCTGAGACGCCGCCGTCATCCCCGCTTCGACTTTGGCCCGGGCCGCGTCGATCTCCTCCTGCGTGGGCAGGTGCTCCGCGCAGGCGGTCGACAGGAAGGCGAGGGCGGTGAGGGAAAGGGCACGGCGCATGGCGGGAACTCCTGGGGGGATGAACCCGCACTTTACGGCGGGCCCACTTCCCAGGAGCAACCCCCATGCCCCCGCCCAAGTGCGCGGAACCACGGGCCTGAGGTCCCCTGGTCGCCCTGCACACTGCGCACCCGGCTGCACAACCTGGCCGCTGGGGCGCTTCAAAGAGTACGCCCCCCGGTGTTTCCACCGGAGGGCGTCTGTCCTACAGCACCTGCGCGAGGCTTACGACTCCAGGCCCACCGCCGCCGCGTGAACCACCGAGGCGATGCGGACCGCGTCGTGCACCTGGTCCTCCGAGAGGCCGCCCTCGAGGACGACCTTCTCGTGGGACCTCACGCACATCTCGCAGCCATTGATGGCGCTGACCGCGAGGCAGACCAGCTCGAAGTCCACCTTGTTCGTCAGCACCTGGGCCAGACGGTTCATCCGCAGCCCCGGGCGCTTGGTCGAGTAGGACTCCTTCCCGATCACGTGCCGGAACCGGTAGTACACGTTGTTCATCGCCATCAGCGAGGCCGCGGCGCGCGCGTCCTCGATGATCGGCTCCGGGTTCGCCAGGGCCTTCTTCGCCTCGTTGATGAGCGCCTCTTTGAGCCGGTCATTCCGAGCGGCGTAGGCGCACGCGACCGCCACACCCCAACGCTGCTCGTTGGTGAGGCTGCCGCCCTCCAGCACTGCCTGGAGGTTGAGGCGGGTGTCCTTGTGGGCATCCGCGAGTTCTCCGCGGACGACTTCGAGCGAGGCCATGGCTGCTTACCCCGCCTTCGCCAGCTTCTTGGTGAGCGTCTCCTCACCCTTCTGCCAGTTGCACGGGCACAGCTCGTCGGTCTGGAACGCGTCCAGCGTGCGGATCGTCTCGCTCACGTTGCGGCCCACCGACAGGTCGTTCACCGTCACGTGGCGGATGACGCCCGTGGGGTCCACGATGAAGGTGGCGCGCAGCGCCACGCCCTCCTCCTTGTGGAGGATGCCCAGCGCGTTGCACAGCTCGTGCTTGATGTCCGCCAGCATGGGGAAGGGCAGGTTCTTCAGGTCCGGGTGGTGCGTGCGCCACGCGTGGTGCACGAACTCGCTGTCGGTGCTGATGCCCAGGATCTGCGCGTCACGGTCGTGGAAGTCCTTGTTCTTCTTGCCGAACTCCGCGATCTCCGTGGGGCAGATGAAGGTGAAGTCCTTGGGCCACGCAAACAGGATCAGCCACTTACCCTTGTAGGTGTCCTGGTTGATGGTGGTGAACTCCTTGCCCTTCTCCAGGCTCACGGTGGCCTTCACCGAGAAATTCGGAAGCTTGTCGCCAACGGTCAGCATGTATGACTCCTCTGGGGGTTGGGGCCTGCCCCCGCTGGGGACAGACCGGAAAAAGCGTTGCCTGCTATCACCAAGAGCAGATGCCGTGCCATGAAAAGGGTTTCAGTCTTTTCGAGGGGTTGGAAAATCAACCCTTTGGAACGGCCCCGCTGGAAGGGTGCATAACGAAATTTCGGTGCGCTTCGCCACTGCAATTTCGGTGGCTACTGACTATTCGTAGGGCATGGCGCAACAGAGCACCCCCCCCAGCCCCTTGGAATTGACCCGGGAGACGAGGGATCTGGTCGAACTTGCGGGATCGGAAGAGGCGCTGTCGGAGCTGCTCCGCCGGGGGTTGGATTGGCTGACGCGCATCGCCCGGTTCGATCTGGCCACGCTGTTCCTGTTGAGGGATGCCCGGCTGGTGGCCGTGGCGGCGCGCGGGCCGCTGGCCAACGCCAAGGTGCGCGGGCACGTGCTGAACCTGTCCGAGTTCCCCATGGTGCGCCAGGCGCTGGAGACGCGCCGGGCGCGCGCCTTCACCGAAGAGGACCACAGCGGCGAGGGAGATCCGTTCGACGGGGTGCTGGATCTGCCGCCGGGCCACTCGTGCATGGTGGTGCCGCTGTGCTCGGGCGAGCGCTGCTACGGGGTGCTGACGCTGGACCGTTCCGAGTGCGAGACGTATCCGCAGAACGTGGTGGACCTGGTGGAGGTGTACGGCCAGCTGTTGGCCACGGCGCTGCAGAACGCGGAGCAGCGCACCAACTTCGAGCGGCTGCACCGCCAGGACCACGAGCACGCCAAGCTGTTGGAGGCGCAGCTGGGCGGAGACTCCGAGGGCGTGCTGGAGACGAGCCTCAGCCCGGCGATGAGGGATCTGTCGCGGCGGGCCCGGCAGGTGGCCGAGACGGACACGCCGGTGCTGCTGCTGGGCGAGACGGGCACCGGCAAGGAGCGGCTGGCGCGGGCCATTCACCGCTGGAGCCCGCGGGCCGATCATCCTTTCGTCACCATCAACTGCGCGGCCATTCCCGCCGGACTGCTGGAGAGCGAGCTGTTCGGCCACGTGAAGGGCGCCTTCACCGGCGCCACCAAGGACCGGGCCGGCCGCTTCCAGATGGCTCACGGGGGCACGCTGCTGCTGGACGAGGTGGGTGAGCTGCCGGTGGAGCTGCAGGCCAAGCTGCTTCGCGCCCTGCAGGAGAAGGCCTTCGAGCCGGTGGGCAGTGACAAGACGGTGCGAGCAGACGTGCGCATCCTTGCCGCCACGCACGTGGATCTGCAGCAGGCCATCGCGCAGCGCCGCTTCCGCGAGGATCTCTATTACCGGCTGAGCGTCTTTCCGCTGCGGCTGCCGCCGTTGCGCGAGCGGTTGGAGGATCTGCCGCAGCTGTGCGCATTCCTCCTGGGAGAACAGGCCCGGCGCACGGGCCGCCGTGACATGCGGGTGACGCAGGAAGGGCTGGCGAGGCTCGCGCTGTATGACTGGCCTGGCAACTTGCGTGAACTGGCCAACGTTCTCGAGCGCGCCACCATTCTCACGCCAGGTTTGGAATTGGGGCCTCAAGCGTTTGAGCTGCCCTCGCTCCCGTCGTCCGAGAAGCCCGAGGCAAAGCCCTCCGAGCTGAATGCTCGCGCGGTGCCCACGCTGGCGGCGGTGCAACGCGAGCACATTCTGCGCGTGCTCTCGCTCACCAAGGGCCGGCTCTATGGGCCCGGCGGCGCGGCGGAGCTGCTCGGCCTCAAGCCTTCCACGCTGCAGAGCCGCATGAAGAAGCTCGGCATTGCTCGTCAGGAACAGTTCATCGTCGAAGGGTCGAGTTGAAGGTCGATGCTGACCCAGGGTGGGTTGTGTTGACCCTACTCATAAAGTTGAGCTTGTTGCCGGAAAAATCCTCTCGCGGTGCCAATTCGGTGAGAGCGCGGCATCCCTGTTCGCACAGAAGAGCGTGATAGCCCCTCTGCCAACGTCAGAATGGGAAGGGTAGAATTCGTGGTGCTCCCCGTGTGACGGAGCAAGAAGCTTTGCGCCCGTTGCATGGGGGACAGTCACCGCGGTTCTTCCCCCCGAGGGCACGCTGTATGAGAATTCCTGCAAAGGCAGCCGTCGTAGTGATCAGCATGCTCTGGAGCCCATTGGGTTGGGCTCAACAGTCTCCCAACAATCCGCAGCGAGTCTTCACCACGGACGCGGACTTCGCGCTGGGCACTTTCGAAGGTGCCCGCGCCCAGGCGCCGGACTCGAATCAACTTCGCATCGAGACCGGAGCGCGCCAGGCACCGTTTCTCTGGGTGGCGAACTCCAACTCTGGCACGTTGACCAAGGTGGACACGCGCACGGGCAAACAGGTGGCGCGCTACGACTCGGTGCTGGCGCAGAACTGGGATGGCTCGGTGCCACCGGTGCGTCCGCCGCGTGATTCGTGCAACAACGTGGTGCCCGCGGCGGTGGACGCGCAGGGAGATGTGTTTGTTCTCAACCGCGCCAACTGCACCAACACCTATGCCGCCGTGAGCAAGTACGCGGGCGCGCTGGCCGCGTGCGTGGACCGCAATGGCAACGGCGTCATCAACACCTCCACGGACGCCAACGGGGATGGCACCATCAACATCAGCGATCCGGCCGAGTTCGTGGGCCAGCAGGATGAGTGCATCCTCTGGACGAAGAGCTTCGCGGCGGCCGGTGAGCAGGGCCGCGCGCTGGTGGTGGACGCCGAGCAGAACGTCTGGGTGAGCACCACGGCCTCGAAGCTCTACCGGCTGAATGGGCAGAGCGGCGCGGTGCTGCAGACCATCGACGTGGGGGCCGAGACGGGGGTGACGACGTCCATCCTTCAAGCGCTGGCCATCGGGCCGGGCGGCTTGATCTACGCGTCCGACAGCAGCTCGCAGCGGCTGGTGCGGAAGATCGATCCCAACGCGGGCGTGGGCAGCTACGTGGTGGACTCGCTGATGACGCCGGTGCCCACCTTCGGTGTCTCGGTGGCGCGTGACGGGGTGGTGTGGCTGGGCGCCGAGTCCGACTCGGCCAGCGGAGTGATCCGGGTGGACTTCGCGGCGCGCACGGCCCAGCTGGTGGGCGGGGGCGGAGGCTGCGTGGGCCGCACCCGTGGCGTCACGGTGGACGCCGCCGGCGACGTGTGGGCGGCATGCTGGGGGGCCAACCGGCTGCTGCGCGTCAGCGCCGCGGGCAGCTTCATGGGCACCTGGGTGGTGGGCACCCGGCCCGAGGGCGTGGCGGTGGCGGCGGACCGGAAGATCTGGGTCGTCAACTCCGGCAGTGACTCGCTGTCGGTCCTCAACCCCGCCGCTCCGGGCAGCCTGCAGTCCTTCGTCGCGGGCAGCCAGCCGCTCACGGCCTCGGACATGGCGGGCTTCAACCATCATCAGTTCGTCCAGCGGCAGGGCATCTGGCGCGTGGTGCATGACGGTGGCCAGGCTCAGGCGCACTGGGGCACCATCACCTGGAACCAGGAGCCGCAGGGCGCCACGCCGCCGGGCACCCGCATCACCGTGCGGGCGCGGGCCGCCGACACGCAGGCCGCGCTGGCTTCCCGCCCCTACACCTCGATGGTGAACGGCCAGCACGTCACCGGCATCGACGGGCGCTTTCTCGAGGTCGAGGTGAGGCTGAGCTCGTCGAACTTCAGCGGCGAGCCGGTGCTCAGCGACCTGACCATTTCCCCGTACAACAACGCGCCCGAGGCGCTGTGCCAGGACCGCAACGTCTGCGCGGAGCCCACCACGTGCAACGCTCAGGTCAGCGTGGACAACGGCTCGTATGATCCGGACGGCGATGCCATCACCCGCGTCCAGTCGCCCGCGGGGCCGTATGCGATTGGCGCCCGGCCGGTGAGCCTGACGGTGGCCGACACGACGCTGAGCGACAGCTGCTCGGCGAACGTGCGCGTGCGTGACTGCGAGCCTCCCGCCATCACCTGCGCGGCGCCGGTCCAGGCCGAGTGCACGGGCAATGGGGCGGCCAACGTGACCCTTGGCGAGACCCAGGCGACGGACGCGTGCTCCGCGGTGCGCGTGAGCGGGCCCGGTTCTGGCTCCTATCCGCTGGGCACCACGTCGCTCTCGTACACGGCGACGGACGCGGACGGGAACACCGCGTCCTGCACCACCCGCGTCCAGGTGGTGGACACCCAGGCGCCCACGCACGTGCTCAACGGCGATGCCAGCCAGGCGCTGGAGTGCGGCTCCTCTTATATGGAGCAGGGGAGCAGCGCGAGCGACGTCTGCTCGGACATGACGGGCCGGGTGGCCATCGCTGGCACCGTGGACCCGCTGGTGCCGGGCACCTACGAGCGGCGCTACAGCGTGACGGACCCGGTCGGCAACAGGGGCCCGGTGCTCACGCGCACGGTGACGGTGAGCGACACGCAGGCCCCCGTGCTGGTGCTCAGTGGAGATGCCACCCAGTCGTTGGAGTGCGGCGCTTCTTATGTGGAG
>DASVVJ010000521.1:0-20571 GCA_036389955.1 Myxococcaceae bacterium | reverse complement strand
TCCACGGCGCTGGCGGCGTCCTTGGCGCCCTGGGCGAACTGGTTCAGCGAACTCACCAGCGTGTGGAAGCCGGCCAGCCGCCGCGTGGCGGTAGTGTTGAGCCCGGGAACGCGCTCCGGCTGGGAGATGGCCTCGTAGAGGCTCAGGCCCTTCTGCTCAGCGTAGTCGGTCAGGCGCTCCACGGTGGTGTCGCCGATGCCGCGCGCCGGCGTGTTGATGACGCGCAGCAGGTCCGCGTCCGAGCGCGGATTGACCATCAGGCGCAGGTAGGCCGCGGCGTCGCGCACTTCGGCGCGGTCATAGAAGCTGCGGCCGCTCACCAGGGTGTACGGCACGCGGGCCAGGCGCAGCGCCTCTTCCAGCACGCGGCTCTGGGCGTTCACCCGGTAGAAGACGGCCATGCTCGAGTATTTGATGAAGCCCTCGCGCTGCAGCGCATGGATCTGCCGCGCCACCTCCTGGGCCTCGCCGCGCTCGTCGCGCGTCATCAACAGTTGAAGGTTCTCGCCCCGGGGCCTGTCGCTCCAGAGCTTCTTGGGCATGCGCCGCCGGTTCTTGGAGATGACCGAGTGGGCCGCCTCGAGGATGTTCTGGTCCGAGCGGTAGTTCTGCTCCAGCTTCACCACCCGGGCGCCCGCGTAGTGCTTGGGGAAGTCGAGGATGTTGCCCACGTCCGCCCCGCGCCAGCGGTAGATGGACTGGTCGTCATCCCCCACCACGACGAGGTTGGCGCCCGGGGGCGGAGCGAGCTGCTTGAGCAGCTCGTACTGCACGGGGTTGGTGTCCTGGAACTCGTCCACCAGCACGTGGGTGAAGCGGCGCTGGTAGTTGGCGAGCACATCGGGGCGCTTGCGGAACAGGCTCACCAGCAGCAGCAGCAGGTCGCCAAAGTCCACCGCGTTGGCGGCGCGCAGCAGCCGTTGATAGGCCTGGTAGGTCTTCTTCACCACCATGCCGCGCATGTCATCGACGTCCACCAGCACGTCCTCGGGCAGACGGGCGGCGTTCTTGTGCTGGTCGATGCGGTGGAGGATCTCCCGCGGCTGCATGATGGGGTCCACGCGGGCCTCGCGCATGGCGCGCTTGACGAGACCCAGCTGGTCACCGTCGTCATAGATGACGAAGCTGCGCGAGAGCCCCACGGACTCGGCCTCGCGGCGGAGAATCATCGCGGCGGACGAGTGGAAGGTGCTCACCACCAGCTCATTGGCCTGCGCGCCGAGGAGTTGGGTGAGACGCTCGCGCATCTCACGGGCGGCCTTGTTGGTGAAGGTGACGGCGAGGATGCGCCAGGGGAACACGCGGCGGACCTTCACCAGGTGGGCCACGCGGCGGGTGATGACGCGCGTCTTGCCGCTGCCGGCGCCCGACAGGACGAGCAGGGGGCCGTCCCCATGCAGCACGGCTTCCTTCTGGGGCGGGTTGAGGTCTTCGAGGAGGGCTTGTTCGTGTGGATTCACGGCAGGTCCGGAGTTCACCAAGTCCTGTCTTCTAACGCCTTTCGACGCCGCGTGACGGATGTTCCGCACGTCACCTGGGAGGTCTCTCCCTGGATGCACGCCTGGAGGTCTGCCAGACTGCGAGCCCATGTCCTCCCGCACGCCCCTGCTCGCCTTCCTGGTGGGCGGGCTCTTCATCCTCTCCGGCATCTTCACGCTGGTGGTCTACTACCCCCGGACCCGCACCTCCCTGGAGAGCTGGGAGGACCGTCAGCGCCTGGAGAGCATCAAGGAGTGGGCCAGAGACGACTCTTCCTACGATGAGCGCTATGAGCGCCCCCGGGAAGCGGAAGCGGACCCGATGGTGGTCCTGTTCATGGGGGGCTCGTCGCTCCTCGTCGGCCTGGGGCTTACCCTGCCGCAGCTCTTCAAGTGGGTGGGCGAGAGCGCCTTCAAGGAAGCCGTGCTGGAGGTGCCCCCAGAGGGGGCGGCGCTGGGCGGCGAGGCGGTGGTCCGGGTGAGGCTGGTGCCGGGCGGGGCGCTGCGCGTGGCCTCCGCGGAGCTGCGGCTGATCAGCGAGGAGCTGGCGCACTACTTCGAGGAACAGAACTTCGGCGGTGGTAACGACGAGGAACGCAAGCGCACGAAGGTGATGGAGATCCACCGCTGGAGCCAGCGCCTGGCGATTCCCCAGGACCTGAACGCCCCATTTGAGCTGGAGGTGTCCATCCCCATCCACCGGGAGGTGCCGCCCTCGTTCCGCTGGGAGCGCCACATGGCGCGCACGCGGCTGGAGCTGGAGGTGGAGCTCGTCGGCCGGGTGAACCTGCACCTGGAGAAGAACCTGCTCGTCGTGCCGCGCCTGGCCTCAGCGGAGGTGAGCGCATGAACCTCATCTGCCGGGTCCAGTTCGACGCCTCGGAAGTCGAGGCCGGAGGCCAGCTCAGCGGCCGCCTACGCCTGCTGGAGAACGGCCCGTCGGTAGCCAAGGCCCGCAGGCTCCAGCTGCGCGCCGTCTGCCGGGCCGAGGGCCCTGGAGAACCAGAGTCCCGCGTGCTCAACACGGCGGAGATACCTGGCCCCTTCACGCCGCAGACGGACCTCCCCTTCCGCATCCCCATTCCGGAAACGGGTCCCATCACCTACCAGGGCGTCATCCTGCACCTGCGCTGGCACCTCGAGGTGCAGCTCCTGGTGCCCGATGAGTTCTCGCCACAATACGAGACGGCCTTTCAGGTGGTACCAGCGCGGCCCTCGTCGGAGCGCCGCCGGCACCCCAAGGCGCCCCCCACGCGGCGGTAGCTCTGGCATAAAGGGGGGCACATGTCCGACACCCCGTCCCGCCCCTCTCAAGAGCAGCTCGACCGTTTCGCCGCGGCCTTCAACCAGAGCAAGAGCCTGACCTTCCTCGGCGTGCGCCTGTCCTTCTCAGAGGGCCGCAAGGTGGTCGTCACCCTGCCCGAGATCCGCACCGAGCACCGGGGCGGGCTGGGCACCTCTGCCGTGAACGGCGCCATCATCGCCGGCATTTTCGATCTGGTGATTGGGTGCACGGCGGCGCTGGTGGATCCGACCAAGCGCTGCGCCACGCTGCAACTGTCGATGAGCTTCCAGCGGCCGCTGACCGGAGACTCGGCGCGGGCCGAGGCCGAGATCGACTCATACGGCAAGAACACACTGTTCGCCTCGGCGCGCATGATGGACAGCGAGGGCAACGTCTGCGCGCGGGCGCAGGGAGTGGTGCGCCTGTCCTCGGTGCCCTGGGCGACAGGAGACAGCCCCGCCTTCAACTAGAAGGTGAAGTCGCGCTCCAGCGTCTCACTGCCCACCTGCACGGTGAGGTGGGCAGTCCGAGCGCCACCGGCATCCGCGCCCAGCTCGAAGGAAAGTCCCTCGGGCCCCTGAGTGGGCTTCAGCGAAGGCTTCCCAGGAGTCAGAAACACCGCGGCGGCCACGGCCTTGCCACCCAGCGGCTGCACCACCAGCTTCACGCGCTGGCGCTCGCGCACCAGGAGCACGCGGAACTCACGGCGCTCCTCCAGCACCTCACGGCGCTCGGGGTGCCGGGCACCGGGCCGGCGAGGCACAGCGGCGCTCGAGGTCCGCGCGGCAACTCCGGTCGCGCCCTCCTCTTCCAGGTCCAGCGCCTCCTCGATGGCGGTGTCCCCCTCCTCGAGCGCCAGAATGGCCTGAGCACAGTCCGCGCACTGCTCGGCATGGGTATTCATGCGAGCGCGCTCATCCTCGGCTACCAGCCCCATATCGAATCGCCACAGCTCGTCGGAACTCAGGTGCCGGCGCGGGGGCTGCTCGACGACCGCGGCATCCGCCAGGTCCGCACGGCACTCCGCACAGCTCTGCAGGTGGGAAGAAAGGGACCGGGGCTTCGCTATCCAGGTAGCCACCAGGTCATCGCACTCAGCACGGGAAGAGAACCACCATGCCTGAGTCCGCTCATTCGAATCCAACAGGTCGCGCTCCTCTCTGCGTTGCGGGTTCAGGGGAATGAACCAGCGGGCCCTCGGGCGGAGCGCGGCATCAATGTTCCCGAGGGACTGGAGAAAAGAACTGCGCAGCTGCGCTGCTTCACCTTCGAAGGGCCCTTGGAGCGTCTCCCACTCACCGAGGGCGCGGGCGACGGAGGCGGCGCGATCTCGAGCAACCAGGCCTTCCAGGGCTGAGGTGCGCCACAGCTCGGCCTCCTCACTTCCTTCATCTAGCGCCGCTTCCACGGCCTCTTCCGCTGCACGCAGGAGCGAGGCCCTCAGCTCCACGGTTTTCAAGGTCCGCAGCCATGTCTCCACCTGCGGTCGAGTCAAGGCGCGCAGCGCTGGGGTGACGCCCTCGGTACCCAATCGAGATCCGCGGCGAAGGACATCACCTGCCGCTTCGAGCGTGCCGCCAACGGAAGCGGTCCCCCCAGCAAGTTGATGCCGCCGGGCCTGATAACGGGAGAGTGCGTCGCTCATAGGGATCCTCGCCAGAGAGAAAAGGGAAAAGGGTTGGGAGCTCAGGCCTCCCCTTCGGCTGTCTGCTTCAGCTCCAGCAGATACAGCTTGAGGTAGGCCTGGGCGCGGCTCACGCGCTTGTAGGAGTTGGCCACCGTGATGTTCAGGAGACGAGCGCATTCCTCGTGATCCTCCACATCCTGGTGGTGGTACAGGTCCCAAGCGCCGGCTTCCTTGGGGTGCTCTTCCTGGAGCCGCGCGTAGGCAGCCCAGTAGAGTTCCTGTGCATCGGAGCGCTCGACACTGCGCTTGGCGCTCTCCACGGCGCGAGCCACCTCGGAAGGCGGCTCCTCCATGGTGTCATCGGGGTCGCTCGGCGCGGGAGCCAGGTCCTCGCGCTGACGCCGGTAGAAGTCGATGGCGACGTGCTTGACGATGCGCAGGAAGAACGTCTTGGGAGACGCGCTCTTGCCGGGCATCTGCTCGGAGACGCCGCGGAACTGATCCAGCCCGCGGTCGATGAACTTCCCGACCGCGTCCTGGAAGAGCTCATCCGCATCGGCCGCGGAGCCCCGGCCATAGCTGGCCTGAATCTTGCCAATGACGTAGCGAGCGGGGCGGCCCCAGCGGTTGACGAGGGCGCCAAGCGGGCCCCCGAAGGGCTCGCCAGCGGAGCGGCGCCGGGCCACATCCGCGAACAATTCTTCATCCGTGAGCTGGTCGTACACCGGAGGAACCTGGTTGCGCCGAGGGGTTCAGAACTGGCCCACCAACAGGGTGGGGTTCGCATCCACGGCTCGGCAAGGTACCACGATGGCATGCCCAGGCATCCTCCGATGACGCGGCCCCACTTTTCCGGTGAACGAACGGGCAGCGGGCGTCAGAGGGCTCGACGCGGCCATTTCAGGATTCCTGACAGAGCCCTTCCCCGGGTTTTCAGAGGGGCCTGCCCGCCTGCTCCCGGAAAAACCGGGCGGAAAAACCCGCCGTCAGGAATAGGGCGGGCGGGCGTCCCTGGCCCCAACAATTTCGAGCGCCTGGCCGATGAGGCCTTACAAGCATGGTGGTTCGACTCCACCCACCCGCTCTCTCCTCTAGTGTGCGGGTGACGTCGGACGGTTCCGACACTGAACGGTCAATTCAGCGCAAAGCCACGGCTTCCTCACTCGGGCGCTCATTCTTTTAGAGGTGTTGTGTCATGTCTGCCCGAACCATCGTTGTCGGGGACCTCCACGGCTGTCACGCCGAGGCCATCGAGCTGCTCACCAAGGTGGGCGTCACTTCCAGTGATCGCGTCATCTTCGCCGGGGACCTGGTGGACCGGGGCCCCCACCCGCGCGAGTGCGTGGAGTTGGCCATGCGGTACGAGGCCATCCAAGGCAACCACGAAGAGCAGCACCTGCAGCAGCGGCGCCGTCCGGATGAGCGGCTGGCACCGAGCCACCTGGAGACGCGTCGAGCGCTCGAGCCCGAGCACCTCGATTACTTCGCGAGGCTGCCGCACTACATCCGCCTGCCCGAGTACAACGCGGTGGTGGTGCACGCCGGGGTGATGCCCGGCAGGAGCATCGAAGCGCAGGATCCGTACCACCTGCTGCACGCGCAGTGCATCCAGCCACCGGCGAAGAAGAGCTACTGGCCCTCGAAGGCGCCCGTGACACACACCTTCTGGACGCACCACTGGAAAGGCCCGGAGCGGGTCATCTTCGGCCACACGGTCTTCGATAAGCCGCTGGTGACGGAGTACGCGGTGGGCATCGACACGGGCTGTGTCTACGGACGTTCGCTGACGGCAGTGGTGCTCCCCACGTGGGAGATCGTCTCGGTGCCGGCGCGCAACCAGTACCGCGGCGGCAAAGACGTGGCGCTGTACCCCATCCACGGGGACGTCTCGGTCTTCTCCTAGCCCCCACTCACCCCTCTCCCTTCGGGAGAGGGACAGGGTGAGGGTTCCTTTCCACCCCTTACCCCACTTCAACGAAGCGGGCCCCGAAAAGGGCCCGCTTTTTCTTGTCTCACACCCGCAGCACCCCTCGGAGGGGAACATGACGACGCAGAACACCCCGATGATTCCGGAGGCACAGCGCGGGCCGGCCGAGCGGCTGCTCGAGCTCGTCCTGGGCGGCTCCGCACACCTCTGGCACAACCGGCCCGGTATGAACCTGAACGGCACGTGGCAGCCGGCGCCGCGCGGCAAGGCGCTGCCGGCGAACGCGCAGGCGGTGACCCCGGGCCTGTTCGTACCGGCGGCGGTGAAGCTCTACCGGCAGCTGCTGGAGATCTACAAGCTCAACACGGACCTGATGGCACACTTCGCGTCGTACGCGCTGACGCAGACGGACTGGCGCGACCTGAAGGTGGCCACGTGTGCACTGATGCTGGTGCAGAAGCACGCGGGTCTGCCGGTGCGTGAGCCGGACGGGAGCGTGGCGTTCTTCGACGACGACCACCGGGTCATCGGCGAGGCGATGATCCTGCACTACGAGCGCAAGTCCACGCGGATGCTCACGCCCAAGGCGGTGCTGCGGGTGGCCGAGCTGCTCGAGACGCCGGAGATCGCCCAGCTGAACCGGGAGGCCGGCTTCGGTGACCCGGGCTCGAAGAAGCCGCCGTTGGGCCGCTGGAAGCGGGTGGCGCAGAAGTGGCTGCAGGCGCGCGAGAAGAACCTGCCGATGATCGAGGGCCTGGTGAAGGCGGGCTACAAGGAGACGCTCAAGAAGCTGGCGCGCAAGGCGGGTTACAAGCCGGAGACGCAGGCGTTCTTCGAGCTGCTCGGCTGGAAGCAGAAGCAGGCTTCTGGCGGCCACCGGCAGGTGGGGCTCACGGGGCTGACGCTGGTGAAGCGCGAGCGCTTCGACGGCCTGTCCGAGGCGGAGATCTGCGAGTGGATTGAGAACGAGCGGCTCTCCTACAAGGAGGTGGTGGGCCGGTTGCCGAAGGACGTGGGGCTCACGCCGGCCATCATGGTGGCGCTGCTGCACTCGCTGTCGGACAGGGATCTGCGCATGCTGACGCCGACGCTGGAGGAGCTGGGCTTGATGACCGAGCCGGCGATCCGCCAGCGGTGGGAGAAGGCGGTGCAGACGGCAACGGACCAGCGGTCGCTGCACATCATGAAGAACGTGCGCAACAAGGAGCTGCGCGAGAAGCTGGAGGAGGCGAGCGACAACGCCGCGCGCCAGGCCGTGGCCGAGGCGACCGCGGAGGCGGACGTGAGGGTGATGTTCCTCATCGACAAGTCCGGCTCCATGGAGGGCGCCATCGAGCAGTCCAAGGAGGCGCTCACGCGCATCCTCGCGGGCTTCCCGATGGAGAAGCTGCACATCGCGTCGTTCGACACGGTGGGCACGGTGCTCAAGCCGAAGGCGTCCAGCCGGACGGCGGTGCAGCACATGCTGCAGGGCCTGAAGGCGTCGGGGGGTACCTCGCACGCGGCGGCGGTGAGTGCACTGCACCGCGGCGGCGTGACGGTGCCGGCGGAGGCGAAGCTCATCGTCATCGTGGTGGGTGACGAGGCGGGCGAGGCGGGGGACCAGTTCGCACGGATCTTCCGCGAGTGCGGCTACAACGTGTCGGCCATGGCACTGCTGGTGAGCGTGGCGGGCGGGCGGGGTACGACCGTGCGCACGTGCGCGGCTCAGTTGAAGGTGCCGTTCAGTGAGGTGGCGGTGGACCAGTTCGCGGACCCGTACCAGGTCCCCCGGGTGCTGAAGGCGCTGATGGACGCGCCGGTGGCAACCGGTGCCAGCCAGTCCGGCTGGGTGGAGCGGGTGATGCGCACCCCGCTGCTGAAGGTGGCGTAGGGCCTCAGGGCTTCAGAGCGCCTTCGCGGAACAAGGCGAAGGCGCTCGTGTAGCCGTGCAGGAAAGTCGTGCCCCCCACCGGGCCGATCTCTCCGTTGCAGAAGAAGCCGCCCAGCGGCACGGCGCCCAGCGCCCCCTCGAACAACGAGGTGTCATGGTCCGGGCGGCCATACAGGTGCATGCCGCGGCCCAGGCAGGAGAAGAGCAGCGCCCCCTGGGGCGTGGCGCCCTGCCCCCGCTCGTCGCGGTAGCGCTGGAGCATGCGCGTCAGGTCCTCGGCGGCGGTGCGCGCGTCGCGCAGGTGGAACTGTACCGCCTGGTAGGGCTCGAGCGTCGCGCCCACGGCGATGGCCCCCGTCTGTGGGTCCACCCCGGCGATGTTGCGCACCAGGAAGTCGCCCTGCTGGTACTCCACCTGGTTCTTCTTCATCTCGATGCCCAGGAAGAGCGAGTGCCGGAACAGCGCCTGATCCCGCGCATCCAGCGACTGATGAAGCTCCCGCAGCACCTCGAGGGGCGGGCGCTCGTTGAGCCGCAGCAGCACGTTGCCCTCGCAGCGGGTGACGAGCATCGGTGTGCCAATGGGGCGACAGCCCTGGGCGACAATGGCCTCGACCACCACATTGCCCATCATCGCCAGCCCCACGGCGCCCGTGCGCCACGAGTTGCCGCCGAGAAACAGCCGCGTACTGCCCGGCTCGCGGCTGCCGCTGGCCAGGCCCCCCACTTTCAGCGCCCGCGGGTAGGCCTTGTCGAGCCCCGCCACCAGCGGCTCGGCATCACAGGTGAACGGATCCGCGATGATCAGCAGCGAAGGCCGCTCCTCGGGTGAGACGCGGAGCAACTGGTGCCACTCCTCGGGAGGGGCGTCCGGCTCAGGGAGCTGATTCGTGTCCACGTGGAAGGGCACCAGCCGCACCCCGGGCAGCAGGGCCCCGGTGAGCGACAGAGCAGGCGCCCCCTCCACCTCATGGTTGGCGCCGATGATGCCGTCTCCGCTGCAGCCCACCAACACGGCTTTGGGCAGGCGCGCATGCAGCAGCTCCGCCACATCCGCCTCCTGCGCCAACGAGGGCGAGGCGAACGCGATGAGCAGATCCGGCTCACGGCTGCCCAGCCGCGTGCACAGCTCCTCCACGGCGCGTTCCACTGCTTCATTGAGATTGCTGGACTGCACCAGCGCCGACGCCCATTTCATGCCGATTTGGATCCTCTCCAGGGGGCACGACTCATCCACCGAACCGCCGGGGTTTTCAACCCTCGTGGCTTTACAAGCCGTTTCGAACCGGACAGACTTTCGCGGCTTTTCGAGCACCCGCAACCGCTCTTGCGCGCGTGTTCCCTTCCCCCTGCAGGAGATCGCGATGAAGAGCTTGCTCCGCATTCCCCTCACTCTGGCTGCTGCTGCGGCGTTCGGCCTGGGCTGCGGCAGTGAGGACACCCTGCCAGAGCTGGTGCTGGGCGAGGAGGAGCTGGTCAACGCGGCGATCAACGGCCTCAAGGGCGACGCGGCGGTGCAGTGGTGGAAGGTCCGCGAGGAGCTCAACAAGTACAAGGACGTGGACGTGGCCCGGGCCGACGGCTACATCCCCGTCAGCCCGTGCGAGGAGATACCTGGCCAGGGCGGCATGGGCATCCATTTCCTCAACCCAGCGCTGGGCGGCGACCTGGTGAGTGATCCGTTCAAGCCGGAGATCCTCCTGTATGTCCCCGATGAGGAGGGCGGCTTCACGCTGGCCGGCGTCGAGTACTTCCAGGCGGACGTTGGCCAGCCGGCGCCCTCCCTCGTGGGCCAGACCTTCGACGGCCCGATGACTGGCCACAGCCCGGAGATGCCGATCCACTACGATCTGCACGTGTGGCTCTACCGCTACAACGACACCGGCCTGTTCTCCATCTGGAATCCGCGCTTGACGTGCCCGGCGCAGCAGTGAGCCGCACTCACTTCAAACGCTGCTCAATTGGGCCTGGCCTCGGGCCTGACGCCGCAGGGCATTGACGAGCCGGTGCGCGTGGCGCGTCGTCTCGGGCTCGCGATAGCGCGGGCTGACGCGCAGCACCCACTCCACGGCGGTGGGCAGATCCATCAGGTGGCCGGGAGAGACGAAGACCGGGCTCACGCCGCGCCGGGTGCGCACGGCCATGCCCACCACCTCACCCCGGTGGCGGATCTCCGCCGTCGCGCCGCGCGCCTCGCCCAGCCGCCCGTAGGTGCCCACCAGCAGCGACTTGGCGCACCCGATGGAGGGCACACCGAAGAGCAGCCCCCCGTGGCACGCCAGTCCCAGGCGTCGCGGGTGCGCGGTACCCTGTCCATCGAAGATGAGCAGATCCGGCTTCTGCGCCAACTGCGTCCAGGCAGCGGCGAGCACGGGCAGCTCTCGGAAGGAGAGCAGTCCCGGCACATAGGGAAAGCCCAGCGTGACAGCCGACCCCGCGTGAGCACACGGGGCGAGCGACTCCGCGTCGAGCACCACGAAGCCGCCGTAACCGGTGTCATGGTAGCGCTCGGTGGAGATGTCCGCGCCAGCGACACGGGACACCTTCAGGCCCGCCGGCGGCCGCAGCACCAGCCGCTCACGCAAGGTGTTCTGCAGCGCTACCGCCTCTTGAGGCGTCACCGCCCAGCCATGCAGGGCCTCGAGCTCCATGAACCTGCCTCCCCTCGCGCCGCGAGATGCCCCAACAGGTAGGAGCAGAACGGCACGACTTGATGAGTAGGGTGCAGGAGCGCGTCAGGACAACCGGGGCATCGAGCTTGAACGCCGAGCAGGCAAGCAGCCCGGCTCAGTCAGTTCGGCGCGCAGAGCCGATCGAGAACGAGCGCGAAGAAGCTTCCCTCGCCCTGGAAGACCCAGCCGAGATGATTCTGGCAGGCGGCGCAGTGGGCGAACTCCCAGGCATAGCCCGCGAACCAGCTGTCCTCGGAGGTGGGAGGCCCCTCCACGGAGCAGCCCTCGGCCTGGGAGAAGCAACCGAAGTGGAAGACGAAGCCGTAGGGATTCACGCGGGTATGCGTGTGGCGGCCTTCCACGGTGGTGCGGTGGCGGTCATGGGTGATGGGGTGACCGCACTGCACGCAGCGCAGCGGCGAGTCCGGGGCCGCGCGCTCCGGCGCATCCACGGGCTGACTCTGGGGTTTTTCCTCAGGGGCGAAGTCTCCCTTGAACCAGAGCGCCCGTGGTGCGGCCGAGACACTCACCTCACGGCACCGGGGGGTAGAGGTATTTGAGGATCTGATCCATCCGCGCCGCCCACGAGTTCTCGTGGTGCCGGCCGCCCTGCACCTCCAGGTACTTGAGGTCGGTGTCCAACACCCAGCCCTCGGCGATGAGCGCATCGCGCAGCGCGCGCGTGTCGTTCACTGTCTCCTCGGACTCGGACACGGAGCCATCCTCGTTGGTGCCAATGTCCACCCAGATGCGGAGCGGCGGCTTGGCGTTCAGCGCCTGAACCCGCGTGACGATGTCGCGATCGGCCCACCACACCGAGGGCGAGATGACGCCAATGCGGCTGAAGGTGTCCGAGCGGGTGATGCCGAAGTACATGGACACCAGTCCACCGAGCGACGAGCCGGCCACACCGGTGAACTCCGCCCCGGGCTTGGTGAGGTATTTGTCGTCAATGAGTGGCTTGATGACCTCGACGAGCAGGCGGCCATAGTCGTTGGCCTTGCCGCCGCCGTACTGAGCGGTGGCGACCGGCGTGTACTCCGGGATGCGGTCATCCGTGTTGTAGACGCCCACAATGATGATGGGCTCCATCTGTCCCGCCTGGATGAGGGACTGGGCCGTCTCGTCCACCTGCCACTCGATGCCAAACGCGGCCGTCTTCGTGTTCATGATGCTCTGCCCATCGTGCATGTAGAGCACGGGGTAGCGCCGGGTCCCCGCAGGGTCATAACCGGGCGGCATCCACACGATGAGCCGGCGGTCCTTGAGCCCCAGCGAGGTGCCCGATACGTCGTGATACGCGACGGTGCCAGTGATGGTGTCCGGCCGCGGCGGCTCCGGCACCAGGTCACGCCAGGTGCCCACCTGAGCCACCAGCCTCGCGGGCCCGACCACGTCATGGCGGCGGTTCTCAACCTCTCCACCCTGCGCGTCCTTCTCCACGAAGTCCCAGGAGCCGCGGGTGACCTTGAACTCCAGGTTGGTGCCCGTGCCGAAGGGAATGCACCCGAAGTACCGGTTACCCGTGGGGCCCTGAGCCAGCTTGATCCCGGCCCCATTCCAGTTGCCCAGCTCCGGCTGGTTACCGGACAGCCACACCTCGGAGCCCGCGGGCGTGTTGGCGGGCGCCTCCACCATGAAGCGGACGGGGAACTTGGAGGTATCGCCCACCGTCGACCACCCGCTGACCGTCGGGTCGAGGTCGATGCGGTGGATGTCGTTGACGATGAAGCCGCGGGAGTCGGCGGAGCGCTGAGCCGCGTCCACCTCACGCCCACCCGTGCTGGCGAGCACGATGTCGTAGAGGATGGTCTTGTGCGTGGGGAGCATGGCGGTGCCACGGAAGACACCGTCCGCGCCAGGCGTCAGGGCCAGGCCCGGCATCTGCCCGTCGCCAAGCGCCGCGTCATTGCCCACCACCACCACGGAGGCATCACACGGGGTGGAGTCGGGGACCGTCACAGCGAAGTTCACCGGTACGCTCTCCCGTGAGGAAGGAGGCACCTGCGGCTGACTGTCCGAGTCACTGCAGCCCAGCAGGGGAATTCCCAACAGGGCAATGAGGGGAAGAAGGGCCCGGAGGCCGGAAAGAGTCTTTTTCATGGGGGCGGAGCATACCCGCCCTCTTGCCCGCCTTTCGACAGGGGGACCCGGTACGTCAGGAAGCGGAAGACGCCCACGTCCCCAGCGACCTGGACTGGCCGCGCTCGTGCGGCGCGGCTCCGAGTGAAAGGAAGAGACGGCGATGACGACCCTCAACATCACCTTCAACGGGATGTCCGCGGACCTGCCGATCGAGCTGGACGGTCAGGTGGGAGACGCGGACGTGCGGCGCATCGCGGTGGAGATGGTGCGCTCGGGGGGTGTGCCGGGCCTGCACCTCGTTCACCTGCGGGACGACGCCTTCCAGAACTACGTGGTGGACCGCTTCCGCGGAACGCACGGTGACGAGCGCATCTACCTGCGCCCGAAGGTCCCCTTCGGCGCGGGCCACTGAGCCGAGGCCTCGGAGTGAGCCACTCCGGGGCCTTTTTTTATCCCCGAGGGGACTGGCTCAGCCGCAGCTCGAAGCGGACATTGCCCTTCTCGGGCAGCTCCACCTTCTCCTGAACCTGGAGCGCGCGGGAGCCGGGAATGTCACTGATGCGAAGCTCCGCTGCTCCGGGACGGAGCCCAGGCAGCGAGAAGCGCCCTTCCCCATTCGTCTGCGCGCTCTGGAGGCCGGCGGAAGGCTGCTGAATCGCAATCGTGACCCCTTCCAGCGGTTTGCCCGAGCCATCCATCACTGTGCCCTCCACCACCGTCTCCCCTCCGGACCGCACGGGGACGGGCGGCGCCTCCTTGAGCGGCTCCACCGGCTGCGGAGCCACGGGCGGATAACGCACCTCCACCTCCGCGGTCTTCTTCTTCCCCACCACGGCCTGCTGAGACGCCATGCGCGCAGCGCCCTTCTCTTCCTTGAGGGCGGCGACGAGGTACTCCCCGGCAGGCAGGCCTTTGCCCCGGCGCCGAGCCCCCTTCTTCTCGAGCCGCTCGAAGGAGAAGCGTCCCTTCGAGTCCGTCTTGTCGGTGGCGAGCGCCGCAGCGGTGAGGCGCTTGGCCTCGGCCGGCAGCTTGAAGTCGCCAGGCAGCAGGAACACCTTCTCGCCCGCCACGGGCTTGCCGCTCTCATCCAGCAGCTTGCCGCGAAGCACCTGGGGCTTGGCCGCCTGAACGGCCGTGCCCAGCAGCATGGCTCCCAGCAGCACCACGAGCCGGGCGAAGCTCATGGCACCACCTTCCCTGTCTCCAGAGAGATGCGCCGCTCCACCACCTCGGACTTGAAGACCATGGGCAGCCAGTGGTTCTTCAGCACCCGGAGCACCAGCACCCCGTCCGCCTCCTGGAAGCGGTGAGCGCCGCTGCTGTTGCGGTAGGCCCACTGCACGCCACCTTCACCTACCTCCAAACGGGAGATCTCCTCCTCCGAGAGGAAGTCCTTCAGCGCGAGCCTCCAGAGCACCCGGCCCTCCGGCCCGAAGAGCACCACCACGTCCCGCGAGCGCCCCATGTCCCGCCACCGGTCAAAGGTGGCCACGTACTTTCCGCTCTCGGAGATGAGCACCTCCTGAGGCAGGTAGCCCACCACCGTCGTCCAGCGGGGCGGGGCTGCGGGCCCCTCCTGCGTGTCATGGAAGCTCAGCGCCGCCCCCTGCGAGTCGAACAGGCGCAGGTCCATCCTCAGCGTGGTGAGCTGCCCCTGGGCATCCTTCTCCTGAGTGGTGACGAGCTGCTGGCTCTCCTTGGCCTTATAGGTGACCTCCACCGTGCCGCCCTCGGCCCCGGGCTTCTGCTCGGTCTTCTCGAAGACGGCCAGGTTGGAGAGCAGCTCCAGCCGGAAGCGCTTGTCCTGAGAGAAGTACTCCTCCCGAAGGGGAGGACTGGCGCTGCTGGGGGCTCCCACGGCCAGGACTCCCAGGCCGCACAGGAGCACAAAGGCACGGGTGCGCATGCCCCTACCTTGCCCCAAGCCCCGAAGGAAAATCCACGAGCCTGTCAGGAAGCCTTTTTCTCCGCGTCTTTTCTCGCTGAAAGGAGCGGTGACCATGGCAACGGTGACGATGCAGAGCGCGATGAACCCCAAGCACACTGAGAACTTTGCCGGTTGCATCGATTCGCTCCCGCGCACCCACCTGGTCGCCGCTCCGGTTTTCTCTGCCGGACCCCTGCAGTATCGCGGCAGTCCACCCGGTTTCTGACCGTCGACGCCTCCTCCCTCCCGAGGCGCTGTCGACCAGAGGCCGGGCTCCCGAAAGGGAACCCGGCCTCTCGTGTTTTCAGGCTTCACCGAGCGGGGATGTAGAGCGTTACGGAGACGCGCTGGCCTGTAGAGCCGGAGCCCCACAAGGGCCCCCTGAGTTCGACTCTCAGCGTCCCCACTTCCAGCAGTCCTAAGCAGTGCCGCTGTACCCAAGGCAGTCGCTTGTTCTCTGACAACTGAATCGCAGTGGTGAAGCTCGCCCGCCAACACGGGGGCGACAAACGCCTCCGTAGCTCATTGGTCGAGCATCCGCCTCTTAAGCGGACGGTGAGGGTTCGATTCCCTCCGGAGGTACTCGCAGCAGCAGCAGCACGCGGGCGTCGTCCAGCGGTAGGACACCGGTCTCCCATGCCGGTTACACGGGTTCGAATCCCGTCACCCGCTTCACTCACTCATACCGGGATCGTCTAACTGGCCAGGATGGCGGGCTCTGACCCCGTAGGTGCAGGTTCAATCCCTGCTCCCGGTTTTTACGCAGCACGTTTCAGCAGCACATTCGGTGGTAGCTCAACTGGCAGAGCACGCGGCTGTTAACCGCGGGGTTGAGGGTTCGAGTCCCTCCCACCGAGCTTCGATGATTTTTCGCCTCGTTCGGCTATCGGTTTAGGCCGCCACACTCTCAATGTGGAAAGGCGGGTTCGACTCCCGCACGAGGCACTGTGTTTCACGGGATGTAGCTCAGCTTGGACGAGAGCGCGCGCTTGGGGTGCGCGAGGCCGCTGGTTCGAATCCAGTCATCCCGACTTCTTTCTCTGGGTGTGGCTCAGCTTGGTAGAGCGCACGGTTCGGATCCGTGAGGTCGCAGGTTCAAGTCCTGCCACCCAGACTTTTACGCAGCACCACGGGGCATGGTCCAACGGTAGGACTCTCGTCTGATACGCGAGCGGTCTTGGTTCAATTCCAAGTGCCCCGACTCTTTCTGCTCTTGGATGCGATTGGAATCGCAGCGTGGCCGTCTACCACGTGAACAGGGTTCGATTCCCTGCAGGAGCGCTCGCAGCACCCGTTTTTGCCGCCCTGGCGTAGATGGTTCGCGCGCCTGTCTGAAAAGCAGGAGGACCCAGTTCGATTCTGGGGGACGGCACTTCACGCAGTACCTGTTGTTTGTAGGCCGTGCTCCGGGAGCAGCTTGGACTCCAAATCCGAGCGCGCAGGGTTCAACTCCTTGACGGCCTGCCATGCCCTTGTAGCTCAGCTGGAGGAGCGCCGGTTTCGTAAACCGGAGGCCGTCGGTTCGAACCCGACCAGGGGCTCTCGCAGTACCAAAGGTTTTGCTGCCGTGGCCGAGAGGTGAGGCACCTGAGCGCCACTCAGGACGATGCGAGTTCAAGTCTCGCCGGCAGCTTCTGTTTCATGGGCCCGTATTTCAGCGGGAGAATGCTCGGTTTGCACCCGAGCGACCCGGGTTCGAATCCCGGCGGGTCCACTTCCTTGTTTTTGGTTCCGTAGCTCAGGTGGATGAGAGCACACGGTTGCGAACCGTGAGGTCGCAGGTTCAAGTCCTGCCGGAACCACTTTTTTGCCCCCGTAGCTCAGTTGGATGAGAGCGCACGGTTCCGAACCGTGAGGCCGCAGGTTCAATCCCTGCCGGGGGTACTCGAGGCTTCCGTAGCTCAGTGGATACAGAGCGGGCGCGTCCTAAGCGCAAGGTCGCAGGTTCGAATCCTGCCGGAAGCACACTTGCAACACTTTTACTGCGGAGAGGGGCCGGACGCCCCACCGGGTCTCATACGCCTGAGCCACAGGGTTCAACTCCCTGCTCCGCAACTTCTCATGCACGCCGAGCCAGCTGGAGACGGCGTCGGTCCCACACACCGATTTCGCTGGGTTCGATCCCCAGGGCGTGCACTTTCAAGCCGGAGTAGCCCAATTGGTAGAGGCGCCAGAATGAGAGTCTGGAGGATGAGGGTTCGACTCCCTCTTCCGGCACTTCAAAGGTTTTTGCCGCGGTAGCCCAACTAGGTAGAGGCGCTGTGCTCAGAATGCAGAGGTTGAGGGTTCGAATCCCTCCCGCGGCACTGCAAGAAGCTCCCGTCGTAACTCTGTCCGCGTGGCCCAATCGGGAGAGGCGGCTGGCTCAAACCCAGCTCACGTGCGAGTTCGAACCTCGCCGCGGACATCTGAAGAAAGGAACCGTGTCATGGAGACGCTGGTGTTGAGCCAGGCCTATGAGCCCGTCGCGCGCGTGGCATGGCAGCGCGCGATGATGCTCATCTGGCAGGGCAAGGTCGAGGTGGTCGAGGAGTACGAGGACCGCTTCGTTCGTTCCGTCACCCTCGAGATCAAGATGCCGTCCGTCATCCGCTTCATGAGCTACTTCCGGCAGCGGCAGCGGGGCATCAAGTTCAGCCGGGACAACGTGTACATGCGCGACGGCTGCAAGTGCCAGTACTGCGGCAAGAAGGTGTCCCGCGCCGAGGCGACGTACGACCACGTGATTCCCCGCGCCCAGGGTGGCAAGACGACCTGGGAGAACGTGGTGATCGCCTGCGTGCCCTGCAACCAGAAGAAGGGTAACCGCACGCCGGTGAAGGCGGGCATGTTGCTCAAGACGGCGCCCGTGAAGCCCAAGCGGTTGCCGGAGTCGTTCAACATCACCTTCGCCTACGAGAAGGGCATGCCTGTCTCCTGGCGGAAGTTCCTCCGTGATGTCGCGTACTGGCACACGGAGCTCGAGGAGTAGAGGACCGGGAATTGGGGGGCCACCAGAGGTGGTCCCCGCCACCGCTCCGCCCCGGAACGGAGCGCAAGGTGGAGCGGGGGTGCGCCAGAGGCGGCCCCCACCCGTGGAGCCTCCCCGCGCGTCGGCAGGCGGGTCCGCAGCTGCCGACACCTTTTTGGAAGGCCAACACCGGAGGCCGGTGGCCCGTCTCGAAAGCGGTGCGAGTGCCCTGAGCGCTTGGGGTTCGAGTCCCCTGCCTTCCGCTGTGTCGTACTGGAGCGTGTGTGCCGGGTGGCCGGCAGCCTGGCTGGAACCCAGGGGAGCCCTCAGGGGTTCGTGGTTCGACTCCACCTCGCTCCGCTTGAATTGGAAGAGTGAACTGGTGATGGCACCAGGCCCCGTTGCTAGCGGGTGCGGACCGGCTCCCGGTCTGAGGTTCGAGTCCTCCGCCTTCCGTTGCCCCCACACCACTGCGGTTCAGCAAGCTAGAGTGCCGCACCTCGGGGGCGTTTGAGCATGGCGACGAGGAAGAGCGAGGACAACGAGAGACTCATCGACCGCGATCTCACCGCGCTGGCGCGCGATGGGAAGCTGGCGCCCGCGCATGGCGTGGATGCCGCCGTTTCCGAGGTCCTGGGCCTGCTCACCCGAGGCGGCAAGCACCCGCTGCTGTCGGGGGAGCCGGGCGTGGGCAAGAGCGCGCTCGTCCAGGAGGTGGCCCGGCGCATCGCCGAGGGCCGCGTGGACGCGGCGTTGGCTCCGTCGCGCATGGTGGAGGTGTCTGCCGCCAACATCCTGGCGCGCAGCACCCAGCGCCAGGCCGCCGAGAGCTTCGAGGAGCTGCTCGCGTACCTGAGCCGGCACCCCTGCCCCATCGTCTACATCCGGGATTTGCCCCTGGCGCTCGGGGGTCCGCTGGCCCCGGTGGCCATCCGGGCCCTGCGCACCGGGGGCATCCGCTTCATCTTCGAGACCGAGCCCAAGCGCGTGCAGGAGCTGCTGCGCGCGGACGAGGCCCTGGCTGAGCGGCTCCACCTGATTCCGCTGCAGGAGCCGCCGCTGGAGCGCTCGCGCTGGGTGCTGGGCCGCGTGGCCGAGGAGCTGGAGCGCGAGATGCGCCTGCCCATCGACCCGGCGGCGTGCGACCTGGCGCTGCGTCTGTCGGCCAAGTTCCTGCTGGCCCAGCGCATGCCGCGCAAGGCCATCGAGCTGCTCAAGGAGACGGCGGCCGAGGCGGCCAGCGCGGCCCGGGACCGGGTAGGCCCCGAGGATGTGCTCACGCGCTTCTGCGCCGCGACCCGGCTGCCGCGCTTCCTGGTGGATGACGCGATGCCGCTGGACCTGGACGAGACGGAGCGCTTCTTCGGGGAGCGGCTGCTCGGACAGACGGACGCGGTGGCCGCGGTGCTGCGCTCGGTGGCGCTGCTCAAGGCGGGCCTGAATGACCCGCGCCGGCCGCTGGGCGTGTTCCTCTTCGCGGGCCCCACGGGTGTGGGTAAGACGCAGCTCGCCAAGCTGCTGGCGGAGTACCTCTTCGGCTCCGCCGACAGGCTGGTGCGCCTGAACATGGCGGACTTCCCCAACGACGGCGACGAGAGCGTTCCCTTCGGCGCCTCGTGGGCTCCGGCCCAGGAGACCAAGCGCGGAGAGATCACCAACCTGCTGGACGGCAAGGTGTTCACCGTGCTGCTGCTGGACGAGTTCGAGAAGGCCGCGCGCAGCGTGCACGACCGGTTCCTCCAGCTCTTCGACGAGGGCACCTTCGTCAACGGAGCGGGCGAGCAGGTCTCCTGCAACAACACGCTCATCGTGGCCACGTCCAACGTGGGCGCGGAGGTGTACCGCGAGCCGGCGCTGGGCTTCGCCGGTAACCGCAAGGAGGAGGATCTGCTGGGTGAGGTGGACCGGCGGATCGCCGAGGCCTTCCGGCCGGAGTTCCTCAACCGCTTCGACGCCATCTGCCACTTCAAGCCGCTGACGAAGGTGGAGATCCGGAAGATCGCCCAGCGCGAGGTGGGCCGCGTGCTGGAGCGCGAGGGTATCCGCGCACGCGGGCTGGACGTGGAGGTGACCCCCGAGGTGGTGGACCTGCTGGTGGAGCGTGGCTACTCGCCGCAGTTCGGCGCGCGCTACCTGCAGCGCGAAATTGAAAAGACGCTCACCGCCGCGCTCGCGGTGGAGATTGCCCGGCGCTCGCTGCGGCCCGGTACCCCCGTGCGCGTGGAGGCCCGGCCTGGCGGCAAAGTGGTAGCGGTGGCCGAACCGCTGCCGGCCCCGCGCGAGGCCACGGCGCAGCTCTCGCTGCCCACGCCGAAGGCGGCGGCCGTGAAGCGCCGGTTGGACCGCAAGTCGCTGCTGCACGAGATGGACCGGCTGGTGGGGCGGGCCCGCTCGCTGTCGATCCAGGCCGACCGGCCTCAGCTCGAGGAGAAGCGCAACCAGTTGCTGGCCGAGACGCAGGCGCCCAACCTCTGGGACGATCCGGAGCGTGCGGCGTTGACGCTGCGGGCCTTCCGCATGGTGGAGGCGCAGATCAACGAGCTGGAGCGGCTGGAGCAGGCGACCACCTTCGCGCGGCGGCTGGTGCGCGAGGCGAAGAACGAGGTGCAGCTCGCGTCCGCGGCGAAGCAGGTGGAGGACGTGGCGCGCGAGGTGCAGATGGCCGAGGCGCTGGGGGCGGCGGGAGGCACGGGCCACGGCGACGAGGCGCTGGTGGACATCTGCGCGAGCGAGACGGGCGAGGGACA
>DASVVJ010000520.1:0-2916 GCA_036389955.1 Myxococcaceae bacterium | reverse complement strand
CGCTCAACACGCGCGGCAAGCTGGTGGTGGGACACCCAGCCAAGGGGCAGATGCTGACCAACCCGCGGCAGACGGTGTACGGGGCCAAGCGCCTGGTGGGCCGCGCGTACGACTCGCCCATCGTGCAGCACATCAAGGACCGCTTTCACTACGAGATCGCCCCGGGCGAGAACGGTGAGGCGGCGGTGCAGCTGGGCAACCGCATCTACTCACTGCAGCAGATCTCCGCGCTGATCCTGCGCGAGGTGCGCGAGTTGGCGCAGAACCACATTGGCCAATCGGTGTCTCGGGCGGTAATCACCGTGCCCGCGTACTACAACGACAACCAGCGCCAGGCGGTGCGTGATGCGGGGCGGCTGGCGGGGCTGCATGTGGAGCGCATCCTCAACGAGCCCACGGCGGCGGCGCTGGCGTACGGCTATGGCCGCAAGCTGAACCAGCGCATCCTCGTCTACGACCTGGGCGGCGGTACGTTCGACGCGTCGGTGCTGGAGCTGCACGACAGCGTGTACGAGGTGATCTCCACCGGCGGCGACACGTTCCTGGGCGGTATCGACTTCGACAACGCGATCGTCGAGTACCTGCTGGAGGAGTTCCAGAAGAAGACGGGCAAGGTGTTCCACGGCGATCGGGTGGCGATGCAGCGCATCCACGACGCGGCCGAGCGCGCCAAGTGCGCGCTGTCGGAGCGGCAGGACATGCGCATCCACGTGGCGTTCGTGACGATGATCGACAACAAGCCGTACGATCTGGACGTCACGCTGACGCGGCAGAAGCTGATCGAGCTGACCGAGAAGCTGGTGGACCGGACGATCGAGGTCTGCGACGAGGTGCTGAAGGCCAAGGGCCTGACGGTGAAGGACGTTCAGGAGGTGGTGCTGGTGGGAGGCCAGAGCCGCTTCCCGCTGGTGCACGAGAAGATCACGAAGTTCTTCGGCAAGGCGCCCACCAAGAACGTGCACCCGGACGAGGCGGTAGCGCTGGGGGCTTCGCTGATGGCGTTCAGCCTGGGCCAGGCCGAGGGCGTCACGCTGATCGACGTGCTGCCGATGGCGATTGGCGTGGGGCTGCCGGGCGGGCGCTTCAAGGCGGTGCTGGAGCGCAACGCGGCCCTGCCGGCAACGAAGACGTACACGCTGTCCACCCACCGGGACAACCAGACGGAGATCGAGCTGAGCATCTTCCAGGGAGACTCGGATCGGGTGGGCGAGAACGAGTACCTGGGGACGCTGAAGATGAACGGGCTGCCCAAGCGTCCACGCGGGCAGGTGCAGGTGACGGTCTCGTTCGAGGTGAACAGCGAGTCGCTGCTGAAGGTGAAGGCGCGGGAGGAAGGCACGGGCCACGAGGTCTCCAGCGAGTTCTCCACGCGAGACACGCCCGAGGCGGTGAAGGCCCGCCAGCAGCCGCCGGAGCCTGCAGGGACTTCAGGAGCCTCGGCGGCCAGCGCCACCTCTTCTGCGAAGAAGACCGGCGTGGTGGGCTGGCTCAAGGGGCTCTTCGGGCGGCGCTGAGCGCTGGAGGCAGCTTGCCCCTGGCGTAGTCAAGAAGGACAACGAAGGGTACGCGCTCGCGGGAATCGTGCTGGCAGTCATCCCCGTGCTGATGACCTACCTCGTCTTCAATTACTGGTCCGTGGCGAACCTGTTCCGGTTCTGACCTCTCGGCGCCCTCTCCGTCCACTTACCGGGGTTGAGTAGCATGCGCCGCCATGGCGTTTCCCTCTCCCTTGTCCGCCCCTCTAGCTCCAGGCACGGTGGTGGCGAACCGCTTTACCCTTCAGCACTTGGCGGGCCGTGGCGGCATGGGCCTGGTCTACCGGGCCCATGATGCTGTGAGCGGGCGCACCGTTGCCCTCAAGCTGATCCCCGCCTCATTCGACGACGAAGCGGGCCTGCGTTTCACCCGCGAGGCAGAGGTGCTCTCCCGGCTGCGCCACCCCGGCATCGTCTCCTACGTGGCCCATGGCCTCACTCAGGAAGGCATGCCTTTCCTCGCCATGGAGTGGCTGGAGGGGGAGGACCTGGGCCGACGGCTGGCGCGTCAGCCATTGTCTCTCTCCGACACCCTGCTGCTCGTCCGGCGCTGTGCTGACGCGCTCTGCACGGCTCACGCCCAGGACATCGTTCACCGGGACATCAAACCCTCCAACCTCTACCTGCGTGGAGGAAAGGTGGAGGATGTGGTCCTGCTGGATTTCGGGCTGGCGCGGGTCGCCGCCACCTCCCTTCCCCCACTTACCAAGAGCATGGCGGTGCTGGGCACCCCCGGGTACATGGCTCCCGAACAGGCCTCGAGCCAGCAGGACATCTCCCCCGCAGCCGACATCTTCTCGCTGGGCTGTGTGCTGTACGAATGTCTCACAAGCCATCAGCCCTTCCGTGCTCCGCACATGGCGGCTGTGCTAGCGAAGATCCTCTTCGCCGAGCCGGCCCCGCTGCGTACCCGACGTCCAGAACTCCCCGCTTCGCTTCAGCGCCTGATGGATCGGATGCTAGCAAAGCTGCCGGAGCATCGGCTGGCCGATGGCCACCACCTGCTGCGAGCACTGGACCAGCTGGAGACATTTCAGGAACTGCCGCCCCCCAACGCGAGCGTGCCCCTGACACCTGTGGCCATGCAGAACGCCGAGCAGCAGCTGGTGAGTGTGTTGCTGGCCACCTCAGTGACATGCACAAGCGAGGGATCAACGCTGGGCATGGAGGAGTTCGACCAAGTGCACAAGCAGCTGGCGCCGCTGCTTCAGGAGTTGCACACCCGTGGGGCGAAGGCCTCGTTGCTGGCGGATGGATCGCTGCTGGCCACCTTCCTTCTGGAGCGCGGCGCGGCCACGGACCAGGCGGCGCTGGCGGCTGTCTGTTCCCTCTCCGTCAAGGAGCGCTGGCCCGACAGCAGGGTGGTGCTCACCACGGGGCT
>DASVVJ010000519.1:0-6994 GCA_036389955.1 Myxococcaceae bacterium | reverse complement strand
CGGGGAAGACCACGACGCTCAAGGTGCTCTCCGGGCTGCTGCACCCTTCCGAGGGCGAGGTGACGGTGGATGGCCACGTGCCGCGCCTGCGCGAGGTGGCGTACCTCAAGAAGATCATGCTGGTGATGGGGCAGAAGCAGCAGCTGCTGTGGGACCTGCCGCCCGCCGAGACGTTCGAGCTCAACCGCGCCATCTACGAGGTGCCCCGCGCGCAGTTCAAGCAGACGGTGGACGAGCTGGTGGCGCTGCTGGAGCTGGAGGAACTCATCAGCAAGCCCACCCGGCAGCTCTCGCTGGGCGAGCGGATGAAGTGCGAGCTGGCCGCGGCGCTCATTCATCAGCCCAAGGTGCTCTTCCTGGACGAGCCCACCATTGGCCTGGACGTGTCGATGCAGGCCACCATGCGCACCTTCATCAAAGCGTACAACGAGAAGCACCAGGCCACGCTCATCCTCACCAGCCACTACATGGACGATGTGGCGGCGCTGTGCCCGCGTGTCATCGTCATCGACAAGGGGCTGTTGTCCTACGACGGAGGCCTGGACGCGCTGGTGCAGCGGGTGCGCCCGGAGAAGCGGGTGGTGTTCCGGCTGGAGAAGCCGGTGGAGCCCGCCCACCTGACGGCGCTGGGCCGGGTGGTGTCGCACGAGCCCACCTCGGCGGTGCTCCAGGTGCCTCCCGAGGCGGTGAGCGCCACCATTAGCCGCGCGCTGGCCAGTCTGCCCGTGTCGGACCTGACGGTGGAGAACGCGCCCCTGGAAGAGGTGATGAGCGAGCTGTTCTCCGAGAACAAGGCCCGCCGGGCCGCCGCGGTTGCCGAGGCCGCCGAGGCCAGCTCATGAGCATCCGCAGCGCCGCGCGCGCTTTCCCCACGCTGCTGCGCATCGGCTTCTCCGAGGCGTTGGCCTACCGGGCCGAGCTGCTCGTGTGGGTGCTGTCCACCACCATGCCCCTCATCATGATGGCGCTGTGGACAGCGGTGGCCCGCGACGCTCCCGTGGGCCCCTATGGCACCCAGGGCTTCGTTGGCTACTTCCTGGCCGTCTTCGTGGTGCGGCAGATGACGGGCGCGTGGGCCGCCTGGCAGATCAACTTCGAGGTGCGCCAGGGCACTCTGGCCATGCGCCTGCTGCGGCCCATTTCACCGCTGTGGTCCTACGCGGCGGAGAACCTGGGCGCGTTCCCCATGCGCCTGCTGGTCGCCGTGCCCATCACCCTGCTCTCGGTGTCCATTGTCGGCGCACAGGCCGTGCCCCAGCACTGGTGGGGCTGGCCCCTGTTTGTGCTGGGGCTGCTGGGCGGCTGGCTCATCACCTTCCTGGCCAACGTCGCCATCGGGACGATGGCGCTCTACATGGAGAGCAGCCAGAAGCTGATGGATGTGTGGCTGGTGCTGTTCTTCGTCTTCTCCGGGTACATGTTCCCGGTGGATGTGGCCCCGGACGCGCTGCGCGCGGTGGCCAACTGGTTGCCCTTCCGCTATCAGATTGGCGCTCCCGTGGAGCTGATGACCAAGAACCTCGGCTGGCAGGACTCCCTGCTGCTGCTGGCGCGGCAGTGGACGTGGGTGCTGGTGCTGGGGACCCTGGCGGTCACCCTGTGGCGGCGGGCGCTGCGGCGCTTCGCGGCCTTCGGAGGATAGACGGATGCTGCGCCGCTACCTTCGTCTGCTGGGCGTGCAGCTCAAGGCCTCGAGCCTGCTCATCATGCAGTACCGCGGGGACTTCCTGCTCGAGGGGCTCATCTCCATCTTCTGGACGTGCACCGCGCTGGCGCCGCTGTTCGTCGTCTACGGCGAGCGGCAGTCCATCGCCGGGTGGAGCTTCGGCGAGGCGCTGCTGGTGGTGGGCTGGTTCACGCTGCTCCAGGGCGTGCTCGAGGGCGCCATCACCCCCAGCCTCAACGGGGTGGTGGACCACATCCGCAAGGGCACGCTGGACTTCGTGCTGCTCAAGCCCGCCGACGCGCAGTTCCTGGTGTCCACCACGCGCTTCCTGCCGTGGCGGGCCACCAACATCCTCACCGGCATCGCCATCTTCATCTACGCCTTCCACCTGCTGGGGCGCGGGCCCTCCATCCCCGGGCTGTTCGCCTCGGTGCTGCTGCTGGGCACCAGCACGCTGCTGCTCTACTCGCTGTGGATCATCACCGTGAGCGCGGCCTTCTTCGTGGTGCGCGTGGACAACCTCACCTATTTCTTCCAGTCCATCTTCGACGCGGCCCGCTGGCCGACCTCGGTCTTCAAGGGCACGCTCGCCTTTGTCTTCACCTTCATCATCCCCCTGGCCTTGATGACCACCTTCCCGGCCCAGGCGATGCTCGGGACGCTGCCGCTCCAGTCTCTGGGCGCGGCGGTGGCGGGCTCAGTCGTGTTCGCCTTCGCTGCCCGCCGCGTGTGGCTCTTCTCCATCGGCCACTACACCTCGGCCGGCGGCTGAAGCCGTCAGTGAACAATACAATCGTCTGAAATTGCTGGGGATTTAACGCCCGGCCAGGTGGCCTCTAGCAACTTTCCCGAAAGCCCCGCGATAAGGGTGATTGCAAAATCAACCCGAGGGCTGATGGGAGCGCACCCACCACGTTCAGGCCACCTGTCTGGCCGATACGCCGGAGCCTTGGAGCGCGTGCTCCTGGCCGCGGCGTTGCTGGGCGCCTGTGTGGCCTCCGCGGGCGAGCCCCCCGCGCCCGCCGAGGCGTCGGCGCCCCTGGTGGCCATCATCCCGCTGGGCCCGGTGAAGCAGGAGTACCTCGACCGGATCGTCCAGGACCTTCAGTCCCGCCTGAACGTGCAGGTGCGCATCGAGCCCCAGCGCGAATTGCCTCAGGAGGCCTTCTACGCGCCGCGCCGCCGTTGGCGCGCCGGCAAGCTCATTGCCGCCATCGAGGCCAATCCCCCCGCGGATGCCTGGAGGGTCATGGGCGTTACCGAGGCGGAGATCTCCACCACCAAGGGCGCCATCAAGGACTGGGGCATCGCGGGCCTGGGCGGCATTGGCGGTCGCACCTGCGTGGTGTCCGCGTACATCTATAAGAAGCACAGCAAGTCGAAGGATGCGCTGCTGCGCCGCCTGGGCGACCTGGCCGTGCACGAGTTTGGCCACACGTTGGGGCTCGACCACTGCGAGACGCAGGGCTGTGTCATGTCGGACGCCAAGGGCAAGGCCATCCAGTCCGCGGACGAGAGCTCTGGCCACTACTGCGCGCAGTGCCAGCAACGACTTTTCCCAGAGGAGCGGGCCCTGCTGAAGCCTCGGTAGGCACCCGGCTCCTCACATCCCCCGCACATCAAAGGAGTCCACATGAGAAACACCGTTCTGTTCTCGCTGCTGGCCGTAGGCGCCCTCGGGCTGTCCACCGCCGCGCACGCTGGCGCCGCGAAGACGACCTACCCCGTGGTGTTTGCCCACGGCATGGGCGGCTTCAACAACCTGCTCGGCTACGACTACTGGGGTGACGACTACGGCATGTTCGTGGGCGACACCTGTGAGCTCCTCGAGGTGGGCTGCAACGAGGACATCGACGGCGGGCAGAAGTCCTTCGTCGCCCAGGTGCAGGCGTTCCAGAGCTCCGAGGTGCGCGGGCTGGACCTGGCCAACGACGTGGAGGGCTTCATGGCCACCGCGGGCGCCAGCTACGTGAACCTCATCGGGCACTCGCAGGGCGGCATCGACATCCGCAAGGCCGCGCGCGTGCTGCGCGAGCGCCGGGGCTACACCGTGGTCAAGGTGTCCATCAGCGTGTCCTCGCCGCACCGCGGCTCGCCGGTGGCCAAGTACATCCTGGACCTGAAGCCGGGCGTCACCAGCGTCATCGCCGCGCTGGCCAAGTACTACGGCGACATCATCTATCAGTCCGGCAATGACGCGTACGCGGGCGCCAAGCAGCTCGTCTACAACGACTACGATCCGAACGACGGCAAGACGACGGGCCTGAAGGCGTTCAACGCCGCCTATCCGCCCAGCGCCACGTACGCCGCGCGCCACGCCTCGGTCATCACCGCGCAGAACGGGCTGAACGTGAACGGCGCGCTGTACCTGCTGAGCGAGTTCTTCTTCGACATCGACGGTGACGGCTACTGCGTGGACGACTGCAACAACGACGGCGCGGGCGGCACCGGTGACGGCATCAAGAACGAGGCGGATGACGACGGACTGGTGGGCGTCAACTCCCAGCAGATGGGCTACCGGCTGAAGTACAGCGAGTCCGCCCTGGGCTTCGACTACGTCGGCACGGACGCGAACCTGGGCACGGTGACCAACCTCAACGCGCCCACCTCGGCGCAGATGACCTCGATGTCGAGCGTCGTCATTCAGGACCACCTGGACGTGGTCGGAGTGGGCCCGGACACCTTCGATGAGCCCGAGTTCTACGCGGCCCTCATCGACTACATCGCCTACTTCGACTGATCGTTGAACCCAGGGGCACCCGGAGGGCTCGCGTCACCGGGCCTTCCGGGGGGCCCCCTCGCCACTTCGCCTCCCATATGGCAAGGAGAGGGCCGCATGGCGAAGCGCACGAAGATGATCGCAGTGGGAGCAGGGGTGGCCGTTGCGGCGCTGCTCGCCGGGTGGTGGCTCTCCTCCGGGGATGAGGCGCCCCCGGGCCCGGCCGTTGCCGCTCCGGCGCCCTCCGCTCCGGCGCCTCGCGCCGCGCCGCTACCTCCCGCCGCGCCCAGGGCGCAGGCTCCCGCGGCCGTCGTGGAGGAGCCGGCCGCCACGGTCGAGCCCACGGGAGACCCCGAGTTGGATCTCGCCAAGCTCGCTACCGCTATGCGCGAGCGCTACGGCGCGCGGCTTCACGAGCCGTACCTCCAGGTGAAGATGCTGGAGGACCTGATGCGGTACTTCCAGAAGCACTACCCCGACCGCTGGCAGGAGGAGCTGCTCGCCTTCCTCAAGAAGACGTTCCCCGAGCGGTACGAGGAACTGGCGGCGATGCTGCGCAACCGCCTGGACTACGAGAAGTGGGTGAAGGACAACCGGGTGTACCTGCAGGGGTTGACGGACACCCAGCGCCGCGCCGCTATGTGGGACGCGCGCAACCGGCTCTTCGGGAAGGAAGCCGCGGAGAAGATCTGGGCCGGCGAGCTGAGGAACCAGGCCATGGCGGACTCGCTGAGGGCCATCGACTCGAAGGCGGACGCGGACCTCAACCAGAAGCTGTCGATGTACAAGCAGAGCCTCCAGGAGATCCACGGCGAGCGGACCGGGGCGTACCTGGAGCAGCACCGCCAGGAGACGATGAACCACTTCCTGGACCTGTCCTCCGTGCAGCAGGAGCTGACGGCCATGAGTCCCGCCGAGCGCTCCCAGAGCCTGCGCACCATCCGCAAGGAGATGGGGCTGGATGAGGAGGCGCTGAAGCGTTGGGACGACCTGGACCGCACCCGCGACCTGCGCTGGCAGTCAGGCGCCGCCTATATGGCGGAGCGCGAGGCCCTGTCCAAGCAGCTCTCCGGCCCGGAGCTGGAGGCGAAGGTGCAGGAACTGCGCGCCCGCTTCTTCGGCGCCGAGGCCGACATCATCGCCCAGGAAGAGGCCAGCGGCTTCTTCCGTTTCGAGCGGCCGCGGCAGTGGGGGCGTAACTAGGCCGGCCCGCCTCGGGAAAAAATAGGCCGGAAAATCCCCCCGCAACTGATGCGGGGCTCCTGGGTTCATGAGGTCGCGAGCGTGATGCAACGCCGCTCACGAAGTCTCAAAACCCCTCAAAACCTCAGGAGAAAGTCATGCGTATCGGCAAGTCGATGATGCTGGGTGCTGCCCTGGTTCTGGCCGCGTGTGGTGGCAAGGACGGCACGGCGGTGGATGACACCGAGTTCGTGGAGGCCACGCCGGACCTTTCCGGCACGGCGCTGGAGATCAACAGCACGGCGGCCGGGGAGGATGGCGCGGCGCTCATCGCCGAGGGCTTTGGCGTCAACACGGGCGAGCTCAACGGCCAGGGCCAGGAGTTCCTCGAGGGCGCGCGGATGCAGGTGAAGGCGGTCAACGCCGCGCTGAAGGAGGCCATCACCCCGATCGTGGAGCTGGTGAACGCGGGCGGCGCCGAGGCCGAGCCGGGCGACGTGCTGGTGTACGGCCCGAAGGACCGCCCCAACGCCACGTTCCTGTTCACCATCAAGAAGGTCTCCGAGCGGCGCTTCGTGTGGAAGCTGCAGGCGCGGCCGCTGGGCAGCACGGATGACGCGGCGTACACGCTCGTCGCGGCGGGCGGGCTGACCAAGGGCGCGGCGGCGCACCGGGGCCGGGGCACCATCGGCGTCAACCTGGACAACCTCAAGACGGTGGCGCCTAACTTCCCGGGCCAGGGCAAGCTGATGGCCTCGTTTGCCCACACCGTGGGCAATGACAAGGCGCTCTCCTACCGGCTGGCGGGCTTCACGCCGAACCTGGCCAACCACGAGCCGGTGACGGGGGCCTTCGTGGGCCACCGCCGGCAGCCCTCGGGGGCCACGCGGGTGCGCGTGTTCGGCAAGTACAACCTGCGGAATACGGCGACGGAGGCCAAGGAGAACGTGTTCGCCACGGTGCGCTTCATTCCGGGCCTGGGCGGCCGCGCGGACGTGTTCGCCGCAGGCGGGGACATCGCGGCGGACAAGTTCTTCATCGGCAGCGCGTGCTGGGACGCTCAGGAGATGGAGAAGTTCCGCATCCTGCGCCAGTGCACCAAGGGCCAGCCGCTGACGGCTTGCACCGTGGTGCCGGGCTCCGAGGTGGGCACCCGCACCGCGTGCCCCGCGGATCTGCGCGCGGATGACGCGCCTCCGTCTGGCAATCCGGAAGACGGGGGGCAGGAGCCGGACGCTCCGGTCGAGCCCGAGCCCGTGCCGGGTGACGTGACGGCGGAGATCTGAGTCAACGCAACCCTCACCCCCGCCCTCTCCCGGCGGGAGAGGGTGTGACGCCGGAGGGCCCCCGAGGTCCTCCGGCGTTGCCGTTCCTGGGTTCTCCCGAGGCGAAAGCTCGCGTACGTTCGCGCGCATGGAGAACACGGA
>DASVVJ010000518.1:0-37301 GCA_036389955.1 Myxococcaceae bacterium | reverse complement strand
CATCGGCCGGTTGGCGGCGGTGTCGATGGTACCGAGCGACATGCCCAGCGTGACGCCAGTGAGCGCCTCCTGCTCCGCGACCTCGAAGAACTGCTCCTCGCTCGCGTCCTCCGTCACGGTCCCGCATGCTCCCAGCACCGTGGCGGCTACCATCGCCATGGGCCAACAGCTGCGCGTCCTGGTTGCCTTTGTCTTCATCTGCGCTCCTTGGCTCCCGAAGGTGCCGTAAGTCCCTGTTTCCGCTGGAGTCGGGGGCATGCCTGAAAAAATACCGGCATCGCTCTTCCATGGTATTGGGACCTGAGAGTCATTACAAGACAAACCAGGATTTCCCTGGAAGTCTTTGTATTTGCTGGGACTGGAACGCAATCCTTCGATTTTCTGTTATTTTTGTATTTTTATCACCTGAAACAAGCCACTGCGACAGCCTCAGGGTAGTTGGGAGTAGTCGAGTTCAGCACCTTCGGCGCCGTCAATGCGGGTGACTTCGCGCCGGTTCAGGTGCTCGACGAGGTTGGGGAACAGGTCCAGCAGATTGTCCGAGCGCACCGTGGCGGGCAGCGGACGCTCCTCGGAGAGCAGCGCGCCCATGCTGCCCAGGCGGTCCATGGCGCCGTGGCTGCCCGCGGTGCCAATCTCGTTGGCGTTGCCCACCGGGGCGCTGTAGCCCACCGACATGAACGGGTGGCGGAAGGACACCAGCACCTCCGGGGGGAAGCGCTGGCCAATGGGCTCGAAGGCGGTGCGCGCCCGGAAGAAGAAGTCCGGGTAGGTGCGATCGGCGCTGAGGGCGAAGAGCGCCTCGTCGGTGAAGACGCCGTGGGTGGCGCCGGGGGCGAAGGTGACGGGCAGATCGAGCGCGGCCCAGTCCATGTCCGCCGGGAGGAAGTAGGAGTCCGTGGCGGCCTCATAGCCGAAGCTGGCCACGAGGTTGCCCTCGCGCCAGGCGCTCACCCACCGGAGCTCCTCGGGGTAACCCGGCCCTGGCGCCTCGCCGCGCGCGAAGACGAGGTCCGCCGCCGCGCAGGTGGAGGAGAGCCGGGCCACCTCGCTCACCCACTGCGGGCGCGCGTGAATGGCGATGTACGTGACGCGGGTGTGGAGGATGGGCACCGCCGCGGGCCCGTCCACCTGGTCCGCCTCCTCGAAGGAGTCCACCGTTTTGACGCCCGCGGCCTCGAGCTGATCCCGGAAGTCCACCACGTTCTCCGGGGGCTTCTTGATGCCGTCGATACCGTGGTCCCCATAGAGGGTGAACACGAAGGTGCGCTCGGGGTGGTCGCGCTTGAACCGCTCGATGCGCTCGCTCAGGGCCAGCAGGGTGTCGACGACGTCGTCCTCGGAGCGGATGTGGCCGATGACGTCGGTCTCCAGCACGTAGGCGGTGAAGTTGCTCTGGGTGTGGCTGCGGCCCTCGAGCGTCACGAAGAGGTGATCGAGCCCCCGGTAGTAGCCGAAGACGGGGCGGTCATAGCTCCAGAGCGCGTCGAGGTACTCGCTGGCGTGGAAGTCGAACGCCTTGTAGTAGGCGGGCGCGGTGGCGTAACTGGGCAGCGTGAAGGGCAGCGCCTCCAGCGGCGGCACCAGGTGCACGAGCAGCCCGCCCACGGCCTTGTTGTAGACCTTGTCCTCGTTCGGATCGTAGTAGCCGTACTCGAGCCCCTGGAAGCGCTCGGTGTGCAGCATGCGGGTCCAACTCGCATCGCTGGTGGCGGGGAACATGGGGATGAAGCGCGCCAGGTTCCAGCCGGCGAAGGCGCCCTGCTCCCGGGCCCGCGTCACGGAGCTGTACGAGAGCCCATCCAGCCCCAGGTACACGTTCACCACGGGGTTGCGCGCCGGGTCTCCCTCCACGGGAATGCTGTTCATCAGCGCGAAGTGCTCCCAGTCGCACGCGGGCGCGGCGAGCACCAGCAGGGCCAGCGCGGGTAACAGGCGTCTCACAGGTAGGCCCCCAGCGTGACCAGCGGGCTGCCCTGGCGCCCATCGTCCATGAAGCGGAAGAAGTAGCCGAGCTTCAGCTCGAACCAGCCGAGCCGGTAACGGTAGGAGGCGCCCAGGGTGGCGAAGTCGTGGTTCCAGAAGCCCACCTCGCCCAGGTGCACCCCGAGCGAGTGGCGCCGCAGCGCGAGCACCTCGGCCACCACGGTGGTGCCGAGCACCAGGCGCTCCTGGAAGGGCCCGTTGTCGAAGATGCCCGCCACGGTGGCGGTGCCGTGCAGGTAGAACCAGGACGTCACCGCGTAGGTGGCGGAGGTGCCCACGGGGATCACCGTGAGCTGCACGTCCCGGGTGTCGATGCGCGACACGTAATTGCTGGAAACGAAGGCCTCGCTGGCTCCGGGCAGAAAGTGGAGCAGCTCCGCGTGCGCGGCCACCGAGAGCCCGTCACGGGACAGCAGCCGCACCTTGCCGTGCAGGTTCAGGGTGCGGAACAGATAGAACAGCGGATGCACGCCGACCTGGACGGTGTCGAAGAGGCCGAACTCCACGTTGCTGGTGCCCAGGAAGAGACGGCGGTGGCCCAGGATGTGGCCGGTGTTCTCCCAGAGCGGATAGAGCGCGGTGAGCGAGGAGGTCGGCTCCTCCTCGGGCGGCTCGGGCTCGGCGGCGGCGGCGGGAGCGGGCGCCGGAACGGTGGGAGCCGCGGGAGCCGTGGGAGCCTTGTCCTCAGCTGCCGTAGCGGGCTCGGAGACAGGGGTCTCCGGAGCAGGTGCTGGCGGCGTGGCGGGCTCCTGCGCCCGAGCCACGAAGGCCCCGAGCAGCAGGCTGAGCAGAACGAAACGGAGGGACGCGGAGCGGACCGTGAACATCACGGCGCCGCATCCAACCGTGCGCCACCCTCAAAGGCAACTTGAGGCGACTCAGAACACGAAGGGGAAGCGAACCGCCCCCCCCTGCTCGCGGTGCTTGGGGAAGGTCCAGGTGCGGATCTTCGCCTCCAAACAGCTCGCGAGCGCCGTGCCCTGGAACGCCGCCGTCTCCGTCACCACGTCGCTCACCTTGCCGCTCGGCGCGATGGACCAGCGCACCACCACGCGCTTGCCCTCCTCCGTGCCCTGGGGCTTGCCCGCGCCGACGCACGCGGCAATGTCACCCTTGTTGGCCAGCACCACGGTGAAGATGTCCGACTGCGACAGCGAGGCCGGCGCCTCCGGACGAGCCGGCTCCGGCGGGATCCAGACCGTGCGCTGGGCCACGGCCTTCTTGGCACCGCCCGGAGGCCCACTCAGCTCGCGCTCGAAGGCCTCGTCCGGCCCCAGGGCCTCGTCCAGATCGTCCTCTGCCGCCGGAGGAGCCTCACGGGCCTCCTTGACGGGAGCCTCCTGCTCGAACGCCACCTCCACCTTCTCCACCTTCCGCAGCGGAGGAGCCGTCACCATCGGGCGCGGCGCCACGGCGACCCGCTGCGGCATGGGCTCGGTCTTCACCGCCGAGGACGTGGGCGCGGACCGGGTGAGCGGCAGCGCCGTAGACTGCGCCGGCCCAGGGTCCGTGACGCCACTGGCCACCGTGCTCAGATCCGGGACACCCAACGGCGGCAGGAATCCGCTGGTGCCCTGGAACGCCGCGCTCTGAGCCAGCCCGGGGCCCGCCATCGGAGCACCTGGCATCGCCGGCTTGGGAGCCTCGGTAGACGGGGCCGCCGTCACGGGCGCGCTCGGGGACACCCCGGCACTGGGAGCGCCCGTGTGGAGCCCCGGGCCCATTCCGCCTCGCAGCCCCAGCCCCCACAGAACGAGCGCCACCAACACTCCGCCCACCAGGCCGCCGCCCAGCGCGAGCCACATCCCGCCCCGGATCCGCACCTCCACCTGCGTGGGATGAACCACGGGGTGCGTCCCCGCGACCTCTCCCATCGGCGCCGCGACGGGCACCGGGTCCAGCAGCGCCGGAGCCGCGGGAGCCGTCACCGGCTCCGGGTCCAGCATGGGCGCCAGTTGCGCGGCCACCTGAGGCGGAAGCGGAGGCGGCGTGGAACGGACCAGAGCACTCAGGGCCTCGGTGCCCTTGAGCTGAAAGCCGGGCCCCTCGGAGGGATCCACCGGCACCAGGTGCCTTGCCGACACGGGCTGCTCCGGCGAAGGAGCCAGGGCCTCGCTCAGCGTGCGCACGCGGCAGACGCGCTGCCAGAACTCGAAGCCCTCACGCCAGCAAAGCGAGTCGGGCCCCAGCTCGCCCCGGTTCCAATAGGTCTGCAGCGCCTCGAGCTCGAGCGGCCCCACGACACGCTCCCCCAACGCGATGAACCAGGCATGGCGCGCGGCCTCCTCACGGGCCGCCGCAGCCTGCACGGGCTGGAACGGACGGGAACCGCTGTGCAACAGCCGCTCCGTTGCCGCGCCCCAGCGCGGGCTCGACGCCTGAGCCGGCGCAACGATCTGGTTCTTGTCCGTGCGCAGCACGCTGACGGCTGCCTCGAGCTCCGCGTCCGACATGCTGCCCAGCACCGGTGGGGGTACCGCGCCAGAATCCTCCGCGGAACCCTCCCGCGGAATCGTGTGCTTCCCACTGCCGTCCGTCTCCGTACCGACCATGGGACAACCCCTTGTGTGAGCGTGAGAGCCGGCCCTGACGACGGCCTCCCATCGCGCCCTCTGACTCTCGTAAGTGCCCTCTCGATCGTCAACGGAGTCTCCCTACGCGGAGGTCCCACTGTCCGCACCCTTTGAGGATCCGCAGCGGAAAAATTCCACCCGGCGGGCAGCTCTTCCCCCTCTTGCCGCCAGCGGAGCACCTCCGCATCCGCCGTCCCACGAAGGCATGCCCCGCGCTCCGCGATTGGTTACTGTCTGGGTCGTGGCTGGTCCTTCTCCCAAGATCTGCGCCGCCTGCGGGCGCTCCATCGCTCCGCGCGAGACGTACTACCGCTTCACCCTCGTCCTTCAGGGCGAGCAGGACGTGCTCGACGCGTCGGGCAGCGGAGGCTCGGCTGCCGAGCTGGCCGCGATCCTGCGGCAGATGGAAGCGGGGCCGGAGGATCCACGCGAGTGGGAGGAACAGGTGCACTGGGAGCGCGCGGGCGTCATCTGCTCCGCGTGCCGCACGGTCGTGACGCGCACCCTCGCTGGGCCATCAGGCGACGCCGGGCCTCACTGAGGCGCGCCTCGCACCCCCTTGGAACGCCAGTGAAATCCGGTGTGCGCAGCGCGCAGGGCACTCTCAGGTAGGTCTAAGTGGGAATCTTTCCGCAACTTCTGGAACGCTCCCGCGAAAATACCTATCGAAAGAAATGTCGCCTTCGCTCCCCCGGCCCTACGGGGGTGGAGCCCCTGTCATGTCCATGCGCATTCAGAACAACGCGGCCGTTGCTCGCACCCAGGAGACGTCGAGCCAGCCGAACGTCCCGGCTCCGTACGGCCAGTTCACCGACGCCATCATGCAGGCGGCGCAGAAGTACAACCTGCCTCCCGAGGTGCTCTTCGGCATCCTGAAGCAGGAGTCGGGCGGCCGGGTGGACATCACCGGGTATGACGGTCACGGCCAGGGCCCGTGGCAGATCGACGACCGGTACCACGCGGACTTCCTGGCCACGAGCAACAACGGGCGCGACATCGCCAAGTCCACGGACTACGCGGCGCAGCTGCTGCGCTCGAACATCGACGCGCTGGGCGGTGACCTGGCGGCGGGCATCGCGGCGTACAACGCGGGCGTGGGCGGCGTGCAGCGGGCGCAGCGCAACGGCCGCTCTCCGGACTCGGCCACCACGGGTGGCAACTACTCGGCCACGATCCTGGCCAACGCCGAGGAGTTCAAGCGCTACCTGGGCGGCGCCGCGGGCGCTCCGGGCACCACGCCCTCCTCTTCCACCTCCGCTCCTGGCAGCACGCCGAGCAGCAGCAGCAGCACCCCGTCCACCAGCGCGCCGACGACCACCGCGGCGGGTGACTACACCATCAAGTCGGGTGACACGCTGTCGGCCATCGCGGGCCGCCTCAAGGGCCAGGGCATGCAGGGCAGCGTGCAGGACATCATGCAGCAGATCCTGCAGGCCAACCCGCAGATCACCAACCCGAACCTGATCATCGCCGGCAACACCATGAAGCTGCCGGGGGCCACCTCGCCCGCGGGTGACAGCTTCGACGGCTCCACGCCCTCCACCAGCGGCCGGCCAGACCTCAACCCGGGCGCCACCCCGGGCACCAGCTCGAGCGCGCCCGTGAACTCCACGGCTCCGGCGGCGGCGGTGACGAACAGCGGCCCGGCGAGCGCCGACAAGATTCCGTTCATCAGCCAGTACAGCCCAGCGGGCGCGGCGAACGGCTACACCAACGGCCCGTCCAACTGCGGCCCCACCTCGATGGCGATGATCGCGCGCGGCTTCGGCTACGGCCAGGGCATGACGGACGCGCAGCTCATCAACCACCTGGGCGCCAAGGGCGGCACCTCGGGTGACGGCACCAACGTCAACGGCATCCTCGCCATGGCGCAGGCCATGGGCAAGCAGGGCGAGATGAAGGGCCCGGGCGCCGACGTGAACTGGATTGCCGAGCAGCTCAAGTCGGGCAAGGCGGTGGTGGCCAACCTGGACTACTACGCCACCGCGGGCCACCAGAACGACGGCAAGACGAGCGGCCACTACGTGACGGTGGCGGGCATGGACGCGGACGGCAACTTCATCATCCGCGACCCGGCCGACCAGAACATCAAGACGCTGACGCCGGCGCAGCTCCAGTACGCCATCAACCAGAACCCCAACGGCGGCTTCCAGTTCGCCATCGGCTGAGCCGTACTCTGAGGCTGGCAGCGAACGCGAGATGAACCTAACCTGACGATCCACCATGCCCAACATCGCTCCCCTGCCGGTCAAGACGGTGTGCCTGTCCTGCAAGAAGCCCGAGAGCCCCCAGCTCCAGGGCAGCACGTATGAGGGCAAGGGACACAACGGGATGCAGGTGAAGTTCTGGCTGTGCAACCCGTGCGCGATTCCGCTGGGTCCCAGTGGCCAGGGCCCCATCAACATGCCGGACATCAAGGCCTGAGCCCGCCGCCTCCCGAGTCCGGGGCGAAGCGCGACGATGAGCTGGAGGAGTTCGACCTCCCGTTCTTCCAGCGCCTCGCCCTGCAGTTGCAGGTCCTGGTCTTCGGCATCGTCATCCGCCTGACCGACGTGCTGCTGCTGCTGTGGCGGCCCCGCTTGCTGCCGCCGTACCTGCGCATCTGGTGGGCGGAGCTTCGCCACACGCCCTACAAAGCCCGGCGCACCTTCGAGGTGGTCCGGGCGCTGAAGGCCACCGGCCAGCGCTTCCGTGAGCTCATCTATGGAGAGACGCCGCTGATCACGGCGGTGTCCGCCTTCAAGCGCGCAGGAGTTGGCCCGGGCAGCCGGCTGGTGGACCTGGGCGCGGGCCGGGGAAGGACGCTCATCGCGGCGCGCTGGCTCGGAGCCGAGGCCCGGGGCGTGGAGCTGCTCGCGGACCACGTGGTCCGGGTGGAGGAGCCGCTCCGGGCCGTGGGCATCACCCTCACCGTGGGAGACATGACCCAGACGGAGCTGGGGGATGCGACCCACATCTTCGCCAATTGGTTGGCGCTCACCCCGGAGACGAAGGCGAAGCTCATCGAGCGCTTCCGCACCTGCACACCCGGCACGCGCATCATCACCGTCACCCGGCCCATCGAGGCCGAGGGCTTCGTGCGCCTCTCCCGCCACTGGCGGCTGTTCACCTGGGGCGTCGAGGTGGTGTGGATTCAGGAGTACCGGCCCGCGGCTCCTTGAGGACCAGCCCGCCAGGCAGGGGGTGGCCTGGGCGCTCGTCGCAGCACGGCGGCGCCCTCCCCATCTACGTCTCAACCATGGAGATCGGCACCAGACGAATGCTGGGGGAGATCCTCGTGGAGATGGGCGCCGTGGACCGCGCTCAGCTCCGCGTGGCGCTGGTGCATCACCATGAGGCCCGCATTCCCCTCGGCCGGGCACTCGTCCGGGAGGGGATCTGCACGGAGCAGGAAGTCCTCCAGGCCCTCTCCACCCAGCTCGGGGTGGACGCCGTGGATCTGGAGCGGGAGGCGCTGGACCCCAGGCTCGCCCGGCTCATTCCGCGCCGCGTGGCCCGGCAGTACCGCGTCATCCCGCTGCGCCTCGAGCGGCAGGACCGGGAGGTGCTGCACGTCGCCCTGCCCGCTCCGGCCTCCATCGAAGCCCTGGATGCGGTGCGCGCCGTCTCCGGCAAGCCCCGGGTCGAGCCTCACCTGGCCGCGGATCCCGCCCTCACCCGCGCGCTCTTCACGCTCTATGGCATCGAGGAGTCCGCCGAGGAGGCCACGGACGACACCACCGGGGCCAAGGAGGCCGCCACCGAGGAGCTGCCCCTGCTGCTGTATGGGTGGCCTCCCGTCACCGCGGTGCTGATCACACGGCTGCTCGCGCGGCACGGCTACACCACGAAGGTGGCCACGCCGCTGGAGGTTCTGCACACCAACGCCTCCGACCTGGTGCTCGCGCCCATGCAGGCAATGGAGGGGCTGCTCATGGGCGAGGCCCGTCTGGCCGGCCTGCTGATCATCCACGGGGCCGCGGAGGACGAAGGCTTCGAACGGGCCCAGAAGCTCGGAGCCAAAGGCTTCCTCGCCAACCCGCTCGATGAAGAGCTGCTGCTGCGTGCCATCCGCCGCTTGCGCCCCCCTGCCTCAGGGCGCCTGCGGGGTTCCCTGAACCTTCCTCGCGGGCAGCACGACGGCGCGCAGGGGTAGGACGAGCTGCGCCAGATAGCCGGAAGGCCACGGCTCGGGGAGCCCCAGCGCCCACCGCTCCTCGCCCGTCGGGCGGTGGTAGGTGCCGAAGATCCAATCCATATAAGGAGCGAGGTTGGCGAAGTTGTGCCGGGTCTGCTCCACGCGCGCGTGGTGCCAGTGGTGCATCTCGGGCGCACCGAAGAAAAAGCCCAGCGGCCCCAGCGGCATCCGCACGTTGGAGTGAATGAGGATGGCCCACATGCCCCGGAACGCCCCCATCATGCCCAGCGCTGCCAGCGGCACGCCCAGCACGAAGGCCGGCACGTTGCACACGAACTGGGTGGTGAGCCCATCCAGCGGGTGCTCGCGGTGCGCCGCCACCCAGTCCAGGTGCTCCACCGAGTGGTGAACGGCGTGGAAGCGCCAGAGCCAGTCCACCTGGTGGCACAGCCGGTGCCACCAGTACGCGAGCAGATCGCACAGCACCGTGGCCTCTACCACCTGGAGCCACAGGGGCTGGCGGGCCACCTGCGCACGCAGCCCCGCCAGCGCCTCGGGCTGCAAGAAGGGCCGGGCGGCCATGATCGCCAGCACCGTGAGCGGCCCCCACACCAGGTACTGGGCCAGGAAAAACTCCATGTCCACCCGCCAGGCCGGGCGCAGAAAGCGCTGTCCGGCCCGCGCGGCGAAGGCCCGCTCCAGGGGCACGAACGCGGCGCCCAGCAGCACGAACGCGAACGCCGCCTCGGTCACGAGCTGCTGGAACGTCATCGCCCCACGGCCTCCGGGGTCCCCGCGTCAGGCGCCCCGGGCGTTCCACCATCCGCTCCCAAGGCTTGTGTGGGCTCTGGCGCCACGTATCCGGGCGTCATGCTGGCCAGCGTCCTGGGGCCCTGGGAGTGAGAATCGTTACCAGCAAGCGCCTCGGCCGAGGCCCCGAACAGCTTCCGCATCTTGGTCCCGGGCATGATGGCCGAGCCCGCCGTGAGCACCACGACGGCGAGGATCGACACCCCTCCGATGACGGCGATCAGCCGGAGAAGCCCCATTCCCAGTTTTCTAGCCATGCCGCGTGTGACTCCTTGAGGGACCGGCATCTCGCCGTCCGTTCAGTGTCGCATGCTCCGCCCCTTGCTCATCAAGCCCCCGGGGGCGGTGCCCTGGCTGGTTGGCCGGCGCGCGGCCCTCTCCGCACCCGGTACAGCTTGTCCTGGTCCCCTCGCATGAGGACCCTTGCCTCGAAACGCACTCTTGAATTGAAAAGGAGCCGGGCCTCATGGACGCGATCGCCTTGTTGAAGCAGCAGCACCGGGAAGTGGACTCCCTGTTCGAGCGCATTCTCACGGCGAGCGACGATGAGAAAATCCTGCTGCTGGGGAAAATCTCGGAGCAGCTGACCATCCACGCGCAGCTCGAGGAGCGGCACGTCTATCCCTTCGCGCGGCAGGTGGGCATCCAGGACATGGTGGACCACGCCATCGAGGAGCACGCCGAGGTCAAGCAGCTCATCGCGGAGATTCTCTCGCTCAAGCGCCATGATCCGCGCGTGCTCGAGAACGTGCAGCTGCTCCAGCAGTCCGTGCAGTCGCACGTGGCGGAGGAGGAGTCCACGTTCTTCCCGCGTCTTGCCACCCTGACCAGCCCCGAGGAGTTGATGCGCCTGGGCATGGAGATGCAGAGCACGATGCAGGAGCTGTCGCAGCAGGAGCTGCTCGCGATGGCCGAGAGCCAGGGCGCCATGTCTCCTTAGCAGGCGGGCGGGGGGGCTCTCGTCAGGGCGGGCGGGACTGCTTCTCAGGTCCAATTGCGCGCTCCACCTTTGCCCATGGGCAGCTTCGCCCCCCCACCGGAGTGGAAAGGTGATCAAACACCCCGCCTCGCCACGCGTCGTCGCGCTCGTCGGCCCTCAGGGAGCGGGCAAGACGACGCTGCTCGAGTCCCTGCTTCGCGTCACGGGAGCCGCCCCCTTGAAGAGCCCAGGGGGCCATGGCTCGCTGGGCGAGCGCGCCATGACGGTGGAGCTCACGGCGGCCACCGCGGAGTTCCTGGGCGAGCGCTGGACGCTGCTCGACTGTCCCGGGGCTCCCGAGTTCATCCAGGAAGCGCGCCACGGGTTGATGATCTGTGACGCGGCCCTGGTGGTGTGTGACACCGGGCCGGACCGCGCGGCGGCCCTGTCGCCCCTGTTCCACTTCCTCGACGCGCACCGCATCCCCCACCTGCTCTTCCTCAACGCGCTCGATGAGAGCGGCGCCTCGGTGAGGGCGCTGATCGACTCGCTCCAGGCTGTCTCCGCGCGGCCACTGGTGCTCCGGGAGATCCCGCTGCGTGAAGGTGACCGGATGGTGGGCGTGGTGGACCTGGTGAGTGAGCGGGCCTGGGGCATGTCGGGGGACCAGGAAGCCGCGCTCATCCCGCTGCCCGACTCCCACAAGCCGCTGGAGGAGGCCGCGCGGCGCCAGTTGCTCGAGCGGATGGCGGATCAGGACGATGGGCTGCTCGAACAGCTCCTCGAAGACCTGGTCCCACCGCCCCGGGCTCTCTATGAGCAGCTCGCGCGGGCGCTGCGAGACGACCGGCTGGTGCCCGTCTTCATCGGCTCGGCTGAACGGGGGCTCGGGCTGCTGCGGCTGCTCAAGGGCCTGCGCCACGAAGTGCCCGACGTGCAGGAGACCCGCGTGCGCCTGGGGCTCGACGGTCAGGGACACCCACTGGCCCAGGTCTTCAAGACGTACCACCCGCTGCACGCGGGCAAGCACTCGCTGGTGCGCGTGTGGCGAGGCCCGGTGATGGACGGGACCCCGCTGGCGGGAGGCCGCGTGGGGGGCGTGTTCCGCGTCCACGGCACACGGCAGTCCCCGGTGGGCTCCGCGGGCGAGGGAGAAGTGGCGATCCTCGGCCGCCTGGAAGCGGCGCACACGGGAGATCTCCTGGAGACCGCCGGCACCCGGCGCCCCGATGACTGGCCAGTGGCGCCCCCGCCGGTGCACCAGGTGGCCATCGCCGCGGAGAAGCGCACGGATGACGTGAAGCTGCCAGGCGCGCTGAGCCGGCTCGTCGAACAGGACCCGAGCCTCTCGGTGGATCAGGATCCCGACACCCAGCAACTGCTGCTCGGAGGCCAGGGCGAGGTACACCTGCGCGAGGCCCTGGTCCACCTGGGCACCCGGCTGCGTGTGCCGGTAGCGATGCACCCGACGCCCGTGCCCTTCCGGGAGAGCATCCGCCGGCAGGGCTCGCACCACGCGCGGTACAAGCGCCAGTCTGGCGGGCACGGCCAGTTCGGTGACGTGGTGGTCGACGTGCGGCCACTGCCACGAGGCCAGGGCTTCAAGTTCACCTCGGCCGTGGTGGGCGGTGCCGTGCCGCGCCAGTACATCCCCGCCATCGAGGAGGGCATTCTCGAGGGGCTGCGCAGAGGCCCCCTGGGAGTCCCGGTGGTGGACGTGTCTGTCACCCTCACCGGAGGCACCTACCACTCGGTGGACAGCTCGGATCAGGCCTTCCGCACCGCTGCGCGTCTGGCCATGGCCGAGCTGCTGCCCAAGCTGGAGCCCGTGCTGCTGCAGCCCATTTTGCTGGTGGAGGTCCACGTGCCACACGAGGCCATGGCGCGCGCCCAGCGGCTCGTCATCTCGCGCCACGGGCAGCTCTTGAGCTTCGATGCGAACCTGGATCTGCCGGGGTGGGATGTGATTGCCGCCTACATGCCGCAGGCGGAGCTCCAGGGCTTCATCATCGAGCTGCGCTCGGTCTCGTCGGGCCTGGGGCACTACGTGGCCCGGCATGACCACTACGCGGAGCTGGTGGGCCGTCAGGCGGAGCGCGTGGTGAGCCACCAGCCCACAGCGGAGCGGTAGATGAGAAGGTGATGAAGCCGGTGGGCTCGCTGTAGCCCACCGCGCTCAGTACGTCGCGGTCAGTCCGAAAATCAGGTCGCCGTGATTCTCCGCGGCGACACCGCCTTGCTCCCAGCCGAACTTCGCACCGTCACCGGTGAACGTGTCCTTCACGCTCATGTAACGGAAGCGCACCGAGTACCCGAGCGGGCCCCAGACATCTCCCGCCACGCCCAGCTCGCCAGAGAAGCCCGCGCTGGACACCGTCTCGCCCAGCTCGCGCACCTCCAACTCCAGCACGCCCTCGTCCTCGAAGAGGCTCTGGCCCGCACGGGGGTTGAGGAAGAACTGCCCCCCACCCTCCACTCGCAGCCAGCGCCGCAGCGGGATGGAGAACTCCAGGCCCACCGAGGGGTGCAGCCGGTGCGAGCCCGTCAGCGGCGCGCGCGCGTCCTCATCCACGTCGAAGGCGCGGCTCATCACCCCACCCTTGAGGCCTCCGTACCCCAGCCTCGGCCGCGAGTCGGTGCCCATGTTGAAGTAGTAGCGGTACAGCAGCATGGCGGTCATCGTCGTGTCGGTGGCCACCACCGTGCGCGTGGGCGTCTCGCCCGTGGGGGTGGTCACCTTCACCCGCGTCTCCGAGTACCCACGCTGGTAGCCCACGCCCAGGCCCACGCCCCGCACGAAGCGGTTGTCCAGCCGCGCCAGGGGCAGCAGCTCGAGGTTGCCCACCACGCCCAGGTACGGCACCCCGGAGCTGAAGTCGATCGTGTCCCCGACACGCTGCTCTTCGGGGAGCCGGTCGAAGGCGCCGCACGAGTCCACGCCGGGCCGGGCGCAGTACCCGCGCCACGTGGTGGTGCCGCCCACGAACAGCCGGACGAAGGGCGGGTACCGGTTGCGATCCTGGGCCTCCAGCTCGGCGCGGGAGGCGTACTCATCGAAGGGCTCGGTGGAGGTGTGCGACTCGTCCTCCAGCGGCATGGGCGCCTTCATCGGCTCCGAGGGCAGCGCTGCCGTGGGCGGAGCCCCTTGAGCGGGGGTGGCCCCAGCCGTGGGTGAGGAAGAGGCCGGAGGCGTCGCGGCAGGCGGCTCCGTGGCGGGCGGCGTCGCGGCGGCTGGCGGAGGCGTCGCGGCGGGCGGCTCCGTGGTGGGCGGCGCCGTGGCCACGGGCGGCGGAGTCTCCTCGGGCTTGGACGCGGGCGGTGTGGCCGGCTCAGCCGGCGGGGTAGGCTCGGCGGGCGGAGCCACGGCGGGAGGCGGCGGCGTGGAGGCGGTGGTGGCAATGCCCGCGGCGAGCCTCCGGGCCTCGCTCGCCGACAGCTTCCCGCGCTGGAGCTTCACGGTCTTGGTCCACAGTTCCTGGCCGTTGCTGCCCAGCACGCGCACGGAAAGGCTCTTGCCCGCCTTGGCGGTGACGATCGCATCCAGCTCGAGCGTGGGCGCTACCTGGGCGATGCCTTCGGGCGTCTGTGCCGCCCCTGCCTTCAACCCGGCCTGGCCCGCGACGCTCAGGTAGCGCTTGGGCGTGACGAGCTCGACCTGCTTCGTCTTCTTGAGCGCCGCTTCCACCTGCTTGCGAAGCGAATCACGGCGGTCACCGTCGAAATCGAGCACCACCACGCGCGGCTTGGTGGCCCGCTTCTGGGCCATCGCCCCTTGCGAGGCCAGCACCAGCACCAGGGCGAGCACAAAGCTCCACCGACTCATCCATTGTCCCGTGGACTTCATCCGTGCAGGGAGGTTCACCCACTGCACAGGGGAAGTCCACAACCACACGCATCACGTCTCAGCGGTGGACGCGGCCAGGGCGGGCGGAGCCATGCCCAGAAAGTCCCGCCGGTAGATGCGCACCATGGCCATGAAGAAGGCGGCGATGAGGGGGCCCACCAACATCCCCATCATCCCGAACACCGCGACCCCGCCGAACATGGACAGAAACACCAGCAGCGGGTGCAGCGCCATGCGCGAGCCGCACAGCTTGGGCCGCAACACGTTGTCCGCCGAGCCGACGACGATGGCGCCCCAGGCAGCCAGGAACATCGCCTCTCCCACCCTGCCCGACAGGGCCAGCGCAATGCTGACAGGGATCCAGACCAGCCCCGTGCCCACCACCGGCACCAGGGCGGCCACCACCATGGCCGCGCCCCACACGCCCGCGTGCGGCACGCCCACCAGCAGCATGCCCAGCAGGCCGATGGCGCCCTGAGCCAGCGCCGTCAACGTGTTGCCGTAGACGATGGCGTAGGCCACGTCGGTGAACTCACGCGCGAAGGCGAGGATGTAGCGCTTGTCCAGGGGGACGAGCCGGGTGGCCTCGAAGAAGAGCCGGCGCCCATCCAGGAAGAAGTAGTACATGGCCACCAGCATCAGGAACAGGTTGACCACCAGCTCCGAGCCCACGCCCAGCACGTGCCGCAGCACCGAGGCGCCCCCGGCCGCGGCGGACAGCAGCGCGCGCTCGGTCTCCCCGGAGCCCGGGTTCATGCTCACGTAGCGGCTCAAGCCACGGGGCAGCAGCGCCACCGCCTCCTGCCGCAGATCCACCCGCTCCAGGAAGCTGGGCAGCCCCGCCATCAGGTTGAGCACCTCGCGGCCCACCATCCAGCCCACCGCCGCCAGCGGGGCCAGAATCAGAAAGAAGACGGTCAACGTGCAAGCCGCCGCACACAGCGACTTTCTGCCCTTCAACTTCCGGCACAGGAAGTCCTGGACCGGCATGAAGAGGACGACCAGAAAGCCGCCCAGCAACACCGGCATCACGAACGGCAGCAAGATGCGAGAGAACAGCACCACCGCGAGGACGAAGAGCCCCGCGAATATGTAATTGGACCACCGTTTCGATTCCGCCGCCGACACGCCCCACCACCCTTGCGCCCCACACGGCCCCCGCGCGCCGAACCCAACGTAGGACTCCCCCCTATCTCGGGGAAGTCCCGACACCCCAACCCGAGGTCCCTACCCATGAATTCTGGACGTTTCTGGCTGATCGCCGCCGTGCTCGCGGGCACGGCCTTCATCGTCTCGCCCGGCTGTGGCAGCGGCACGAGCGCCCCGTGCAGCACCTGCCCCGCCATCGAAGGCACCTACGAACTGGAGTTCGCTCCCGGCGCCCTGCCCGCGGACTGCACCGCCATCGGGGTGCAATTGCCCAGAGGACCGCTGGAAATTGAACGCACGGGTCCCAACCTCAGCGCCTCCCTGGACGGAGTGGCGCTGTCGGGCACCCTGTTTCAGTCGTACGACTTCACCCTGCTGAGCAGCTCGGGGCCGGGGGATGGGGGTACGGACACCTTCACCCTGAACGGCCGCTACATCCCTCAGGTGACGGATGGAGGCACGGCTCAGCTCACCGGTACGTTCTCGGGCAACTACTCCCGCACGCCCCCGCAGGGCACGCGGCGCTGCACGTTGACCCGCTCTTACACGGCCACCCAGGAGTAAGGGCGGCCGTGAAGGAGGCCCAAGACTTACTTCTTCTTGGCAGCGGCTTCCTTGGCGGCCAGCTTCTGCTTCTTCATGCGCTTCTTCCAGTGCTGGCGGTTCTTCATCTGCACTCGGCGGTGCTTGCTCTTGCTGCGGGCCATCTACTGACTCCTGGGTAAGGAAAAGGGAGCGCTACGTATCAGACTTCCCCCCGGGAACGGAACTATCCGATTCATCGGGGGCCGGCCGGGTAGGATAAGGGATGCCTTCCGCGCTGCGGACGGCGGTCGGCAGGGCCTCGGCCAGCTTCACCTCGCCCTCCTTGTCCACGTCCACCGGCTTCTCCTTGGAGGCCGGGGCGCTCGTCTGCTGGGGGCGCTTCTTCACCGAGGCGAAGATGGGGCGGCAGGCGTCCACGAAGCGGCGCACCTCGTCCAGGGGCAGGGCCGGGCAGAAGTTGTCGTTCACGCCCTTCATCGGCTCGGCCATGCACATGGCGTTGAGGATGGCCTCCTCGGTGGCCTCCATCACCGCCTCGTAGAGGGGGTCCAGCCGCTGATCCAGGAGGATCTTCATCTTGTAGACCATCTTCTGGGTGCGCCGCGGGATGATGTTCGCGGTGGAGAAGCCGACGATGATCTCTCCCGAGCCGTGCGCGGCGTAGCTGCCCACCCGGCCGATGCCCAGACTCACGCGCTTGCACAGGCGGTTGATCTGGTGGCTGAGCAGCGGAGCGTCGGTGGCCACCACGGCGATGATGGAGCCGTAGGTCTGCCCGCGCCGGGGCACGTCCTTGAACTTCTCGGCGAGCACCTCGCCCACGGGCAGGCCGCCCACGCGCAGGTTGTGCATCTTGCCGAAGTTGGACATCACCAGCACGCCCAGGGTGTAGCCCCCCATGGCCTCGGGCAGCTTGCGCGACGCGGTGCCGATGCCGGCCTTGAAGTCACAGGTGACCATGCCGGTGCCGCCGCCCACGTTGCCCTCGGCCACCGGGCCGGACTTGGCGTTGTTGATGGCCTCGAGCACGTGCTGATCGCGCACGTGCCGGCCGGAGATGTCGTTGAGCCAGCTGTCGTCACACTCGCCCACGATGGGGATGATGACGTCGTGCTCGTCACCGATGCCGGGGTAGCGGTCCACCAGGTAGCGGGCCACGCCATCGGCCACGGCGCCCACGGCCATGGTGTTGGTGAGCATCATGGGTGTCTCCACGAGCCCCCACTCCATGAGCTGCGTCATGCCGGACACCTCGCCGGCGCCGTTGAGGACGAAGCCGCCGCCGTTCATCCGCTCCATGAAGATGTTGCCGTTGTTGGGCAGGATGGCGGTGACACCGGTGCGCACCGGCCCGTGCCCGGGCCGCAGCGGGCCCTCGCCTTTGATGAGCGTGCAGTGGCCGACGAGCACCCCCTCCACGTCGGTGATGGCGTTGTACTTGCCGGGCTTGAAGCGGCCGAGGGGCAGCCCCAGCTCCCGCGCGCGCACCCGTGGCGTGTTCAGTTCGAGGAGGCGTTGGTGCATAGAAGGCACGGACGCTAATCCACCCCCGCGCCCGGTCAACCGTTCTGGGGCATCGGACGCAACCCCTCGAACAACAGCCGGGTCTGGAACACGGCCAGCTCCTCCGCCTTCACGCCCCCCGCCTCCAGGTGTTGGAGCTGCCCATCCACCAGCAGTGCGGCCAGGCCGTGCACCTGCGCCCAGGCCATGAGCGCCAGCGGCATCGGCTCGCCCTCGCGCACCTCGCCGGCCTTCTGGCACTCGGCCAGGCTCTGCACGAGCAGCCCGAAGGCGTTGCCGCCCTCTTTCTCGAGCGCCTCATGATCGACACGGCGGGTGAAGTGCGGCCCGAACATCACCCGGAAGTGCGCCGGGTGCTGGATAGCAAACAGAACATAGGCCACCCCACAGGCGGCCAGGCGCTCGGTGGGGCCGCTCTCCCGGTCCATGCGCTCGCGCATCTGCGTGGCCATGGTGCGAAAGCCCTCCTCGGCGACGGCGGCCAGCAGGGCCTCCTTGTCGGCGAAGTGCCGGTAAGGCGCCGCATGCGTCACCCCGGCGCGCCGGGCCACCTCGCGCAGGGTGAGGGCGGCAAAGCCCTCCTCGGAGATGAGCGCCAGCGACGCTTCGATGAGCGCGTGGCGCAGGTCTCCATGGTGGTAGTGGGGCTTGGACTTCGAACTCGTCTTCCGGGTGGCCACGGCCCCAGCGTAGAGCCTTGAAGTAAACACCGTCAACATTCCCCTGACGGCGTTCGAGGGCGCTACGTCCGGGGGCTGATCTCCTCCGGGTCGGGCAGACCGAGCTGGCGCTGAGCGTCCTTCATGCGCTGCTGCCGCTCCTCTTCATCGGCCTGGGGCTCGCCGCGCTGCTGGCGCATGCCCACGTCCTCCGCGAGGCCACTGCCCCGCCAGCTCTCCATCGGAACGCCCGGGTTGAGGTTGCTCACCTTCACGCTCCGCTGGGGAATGCGGGTCCCCGTCGCGGTGAGAATGTCGACCAGGGTGATGCCCAGCACGGAGACGAGCGTGGTGAAGCGCCAGGCGGAGCTGCCCCGGGCCCGTCCCAGCGTGGTTCCCAGCAGGGCCAGGTCGATGGCATCCCCGGCCACGCGGCCCCAGACCCACGGCTGCGCGTTCTTCTGCGACAGCAGGCCTACCCCGGTGAAGAGCTCCCGTGCTCCCAGCAGGCGCACCACCCCAGCCCGTCCGCGCGCGCCCAACACCCGGCAGATGCCCTCCGCGAAGGTGAGCTCCGTTAACCCCAGCCCCACGCTCAGCCACCCCAGTCCCTGCTGCGTCCGATGAGCCACCATGAAGGACCACCTCCGTTGGCTGAAAAGTGGGAGTGACACAGAGGGACGCCAACCTGCGAACGGCCGGCTGCCTCTCCCCCCTCCTGCCAAGAGACCTGGAAGCGCAGGCGGCCGGCTCAGTGCGCGTGCGCCTCGTTGTCGACAATGGTGGAGGCGCCCTTGGCCTTGGCGCAGTGAGCGCAGCAGAAGAACGTGCCCTGCGCCTCGATGCCATGGCCCAGGATCTTGCAGCCGCAGTGGTCACAGATGGGCGCAAGCTTGTGGATGGCGCACTCGAAGCAGTCAAAGGTGTGGGTGACACCTGCGGTAACGACCTGGAAGGCCAGGTAGTAGTCGTTGCCGCAGACTTCGCATTGAGCCATGGGAGCCTCCTGGTGAAACGGGCGCGAACGGGTCCAGTCTTCATGAGGATGAGGACCCGCTTCTCCCGGTGCCAGTTGCACAACAGGGTAGTCTGCGCCGTACTCGCACTCTTCCGCGGGGTACCAAGCAAGGGGCCAACCACGATGAATCCTTCTCCACGACAGCGCCGGGCGGTGCTTGCTGGCACCCTCCTCTTCCTGAGTCTTTCCCCCGCGGCCCGTGCGGCTCCGCCGTCAGCCTCCTCGCTGCCCGCGGTGAGCACCTCCGCCCAGCAGCAACTCCAGGACGCAACCCACGTGGTGGTGGTGTCCACGGCGAGCTGGAGCGCGCCCCTGGGCAAGCTGTCGGTCTTCACCCGGGAAGGTGGCGGGTGGAAGCGGCTCCACGGCCCCGTGGAAGTGAACGTCGGAAAGAAGGGCCTGGGTTGGGGCCGGGGCGTGACGCTGCCGCCGGACGGGGCCTCCGCGCCGGTGAAGAAGGAAGGCGATGCCAAGGCGCCTGCGGGCGTGTTCCGCCTTGGCCAGGCGATGGGCTACGACGCCGCGCCCCCGCCAGGGCTGAAGCTGGGGTACCGCCAGGTGACGAAGCAGGTGCACTGTGTCGATGACGCGGCCCACCAGGACTACAACCGCATCGTCGAGCTGGCCGCGGGTGAAAAGGGCACCTGGAAGTCGAGCGAGGTAATGCGGCGCAACGACGAGCAGTACCGGCTGATCGCATTGGTGGACCACAACGGGCTGCTGGAGGACTCATCGCCCCAGAAGGGCAGCGGAAGCTGCATCTTCCTGCATGTGCGGCGCGCGGCGGGGAGCCCGACGGTGGGCTGCACCTCGATGGCGCGGGAGGAACTCACCCGGGTGCTGTCCCTGCTCCCGGCACAAGGGGCCCTGCTGCTGCAGCTTCCGGCAAAAGAACTGGCGGAGGCCGGCAAGGCCTGGGGCCTGCCCACCTCCGCCGAATAGGTCACATCTCTCCGTGGCACAGCGGACCCCGAGGGTCAGCGATTCTCACCCTCTTCGAGAGGCCCCTTCCCATCCTCCAAGAGGGTGGGCTCGCGGCCGGGAACGCGCGGCTGCTCGAACGGGCCCTCTCCGTCATTGATGACGCCGTCCTTGCGGCCGACTTCGGCATCCCCATCCTTCGGCTCACCGGAGCCGCCCACGCCCTCGCTGAAGCCTTCGGCCGCGCCTCGGGCGGCATTCTCCACATCCCGCGCGGCCTCGCCAACCTCCTGCCCCGCCTTGCGAGCACTGTCGCGGACCTCGTCCTGCTGCCGCTCGGTGCACCCGGCCACCAGGCCCGCGGTACCAAGCAGCCCCACCGCCATCAACGCCTTCCATGCATGGCTTGCCATCATGTCCCTCCCAAGCCGTGAACTCGTCCTGGAGGGAAACCTGGGCATTCATTCCTGAACGGGCACGGCCGCCGCCGCGAGAGGCCGAGGAGCAACCAGCCAGGCATCCCCTCTCTCTTACGGCTGCGTGCACGGGTGATAAGCTGCGCGGCGACCTATGAACGCTCTTCGCACGACCCTGTTCCTCCTCGGCGGTGGATTCGCCGCTTCGCTCCCTCTGACTGCCATCGCGAAGGAGGCCCCGCCAGCGCCTGCCGCGCTCGTGTCCTTCACGGAAGCCGAGTCCATGAAGCGCCTGGAGCGCAGCAAGTTCAAAGTCGACTTCTTCCACCTGGCCAACAACTTCGAGGGACAGACGAATAAGGCCTTCTGCGGCCCAACGAGCTCGGCGATCGTGCTCAACGCGCTGCGAGGCACCAACGACCAGATCGCCAAGCCGCGGGATCCGACCCTGCTGAGCGAGGCGGACACGAAGCACCTGCCGCCAGGTTTTGATCCGCTCTTCGCGCGCTACACGCAGAACAACCTCTTCTCGAGCGAGGCGGCCCAGAAGGTGAAGACGCGCGAGCAGGTGCTGGGCAAGCCCCGGGCCGAGGGAGAGAAGCCGGACGGCGGCCTGCAGCTGCGCCAGCTCCACGGGGTGTTGCAGGCGCACGGGCTGGACGCGCAGCTGCGCATCGTGGATGACAAGCTGCCCGAGGCCACGATCAAGGCCGAGCTGAAGCAGAACCTGAAGACGGCAAATGACTACGTCATCGTCAACTACCACCGCCCGGTGCTGGGCCAGAAGGGCGGCGGCCACATCTCGCCGCTGGGCGCCTATGACGCGGCCTCGGATTCCTTCCTCATCATGGACGTGAACCCGAACGGCCAGCAGTGGGTGTGGGTCAAGGCCACGGACCTCATCCGGTCGATGCGTACGCCCGACGTGGTGGAGAACCGTGGCTACCTCCTGGTGAAGGAAGGCCAGCCGGCCACGGCGCAAAAGGCCGAGTAACAGGTGAATGGCGGCGACTGATCAAAGATAGACAGATCGCCGCCAATGCCTCTCATTTTGAATAAACGAGCCGGAACTCCGGTCTAGCCGTAATCCCCCAATTCTGGAGGCTGTTACATGCGCTCACTGCTGATGACTCTGGCCCTCACGCTCCTCTCTTTCCCCACCCTCAGCCATGCGGCTTCCATGCGCTGTGGCACCCACCTTATCTCGGACGGTTCGTCCAAGGTCGAGGTCCTGGCGAAGTGCGGTGAGCCCACCGCCAAGGAGTCTCGCACTGAGACCATCGAGGTGAGGAACAGGGACCGGCGCGGCGGTGGCTCGACGACGACCACCACCCAGAAGAACATCGAGGAGTGGACGTACAACTTTGGCCCCACTCGCCTCATGCAGGTGGTGACCTTCGAAAATGGTGTTCTCACTGACGTGAAGAGCACCACTCACGGCTTTTAACTGAAACGTGACACGGAGCTGATGCGAAGCAGCTCCGGTAGAGTTTTGTATCACCGTTAGGAAATGCCTCTCATTTCATCCAATGGGAGGCGAAGTCTCCATCTCCAGTGCTTGTCCGTGTCTGGCAATTTCTCCCACCCAGGCGCGAGGTGCCTGCGAGTAGGGAAAAACCCTCACTTCCCAAGCAATGAGAAGGAGGTGACAAGAACTACAACGACTGGACGCCCGGCATCCCCATCTCCCGGCTGTTCCTCTCCAAGCTCAACGCGGTGGGCGTGAACGCCACCAGCTTTGGCGCGGATGGAACCAGCCCGCTGACGGACCTCGCCTGAGCCTCGCGGCTTAAGGGCTCGTTGCGGGACGAGGCGTAATGGTCTGGATCGCCAGGCTCAGGGCGACGACCAGGGTGCAGCCGATGACGTTGTACCAGAGGTAACCGATCGACGAGGTCAGGAAGAGGACCACCACGGTGGTCTGCGAGATGAGCGCGGCGATGAAGACGGCGTTGCCCCGCACGTGCTTGAGGAAGAACGCCACCAGGAACAGGCCCAGCACCGTCCCATAGAAGATGGACCCCAGGATGTTGACGGCCTGGATGAGGTTGTCGAGCAGTGACGCGAAGCTCGCGAAGGCAATGGCCACCACGCCCCAGAGGATCGTGAAGCCCTTGGAGGCGAACAGGACCTGGCGATCCGAGGCGTCACGGCGGATGACGCGCCGGTAGAAGTCGACCGTGGTCGTTGCTCCCAGCGCGGTGAGCTCGCTGGCAATCGAACTCATGGCCGCCGCCAGGATGACGGCGATGAGCAAGCCGAAGAGGCCACTGGGCAGCCAGTTCTTCACGAACGTGATGAAGATGTAGTCCGAGTCCTTGGTCTCGGCCTTCGGCAGCGCCCGGGAGACCACGGCCTTGGCGTCCTTGCGCAGCGCATCCGTTGCCTTGGAAGCTTCCTTCAGGCGCTCACGCGCGGTGGCTTCGGTGACGCTGTCACCGGAATCCAGCGCCGTCAGATAGCGCTCCACCTCGGCCTGCTTGGCGGTGTGGGCCTGCGTCCACTTCGACTCGATGGCCGCGAACTCTCCCGCCTGTTCGGTCGCCTGGACGCGCGTGCGCAGCGAGTCGTTGAAGAGCAGCGGCGGCGTGGAGAACTGGTAGAAGACGAAGACCAGGATCCCCACGAAGAGGATCAGAAACTGCATCGGGATCTTCAACACGCCGTTGAAGAGCAGCCCGAGCCGGCTCTCGGTGATTGAACGGCCCGACAGGTAGCGGCCCACCTGGGACTGGTCCGTGCCGAAGTACGACAACGAGAGGAACAGGCCTCCAGTGATGCCGGACCAGAAGTTGTAACGGTCCTGGAAGTTGAAGTCGAAGCTGACCACGTTGAGGCGGCCGTAGGCACCGGCGACATCCACCGCGCGCCCGAAGGACACGTGCTCCGGCAGCCGCCACACGATGACGATGGCAGCCACGACCATGCCGCCCATCATCACCACCATCTGCTGCTTCTGGGTCTGGGACACGGCCTTGGAGCCACCCGACACCGTGTAGAGGATGACCACTCCGCCCATGATCAGGATGGTCGGCTCGAGCGGCCATCCCAGCAGCGTCGAGAGGATGATGGCCGGAGCGTAGAGCGTGATGCCCGAGGCCAGCCCGCGCTGAACGAGAAACAGGAACGCCCCCAGCAGGCGCGTCTTCAGATCGAAGCGGGACTCCAGGTACTCGTAGGCGGTGAGCACCTTCAGCCGGTAGTAGATGGGGATGAAGACGGCGCTGATGATCACCATCGCCAGCGGCAGTCCGAAGTAGAACTGCACGAAGCGCATCCCGTCCTCGTAGGCCTGCCCAGGGACGGAGAGGAAAGTGATGGCGCTGGCCTGCGTGGCCATGACCGACAGGCCGATGGTGGTCCAGCGCATCTCGTAGTTGCCGCGCAGGTACTCTTCCGTGGAGCTTGCGCCGCGCGTCTTCCAGATGCCCCACACCACGATGAAAGCCGTGGTCCCCACGAGGACCAACCAGTCGAGCAGTGTCACGCGTAGGCCCGGGTGAGCGCCCAGAACAGGGCGACGAGCAGGGCAAGGGTGCCCAGCACGAAGAGGTAGATGTTGCGCCAGGAGCCCAGCACGGGTGGCGCGTCATTCATTTCGGGACGCGGCGCGCCGGACGCGCTGCTCTCGGGGGACTTGGGCTCAGAGCTCATTGAGCAAGCAGGTTGGCCAGCAGGCGGTACGCCCCGGGAACCCCCGCGGGCAACTGACGGAAGAACGCAATGCCCGTGTACACGAAGACACCCTTGCCGTGCCGGGTGACCAGCAAGCTACCCTGGAGCGGCTGCTCGCCCGGATCATTCATGGAGAACACGGGCCGGTAGTGGTCATCCCACTTGGTGGCGAAGTAGAGGCCACGCTCCTGCACCCAGCCCTCGAAGTCGGCGGGTGTGAGGCGGTTGGGCGCGCTCAGCAGCGGCTCGTTCGGGGTGACGGGGGTCATCGCCGCGGTCTCATCCGTCACGCGGTCGCGTCCGATCTCCAGCGGGTACGGGCCCACGAACGTCGTCAGCGGCCCCACGCGGCTGTTGGTGTTGTACTGGACGATGAGTCGTCCGCCCTTCTCCACGTACTGCAGCAACCGCTCCCGGTGAACGCCCAGGCGCGGGTTGGCATTGAAGGCGCGCACGCCGACCAGGATCGCCTCGAAGCGCTCGAGCTTCTCGCTGGCCAGGCGCTCCTCGGGCAGGATCGTCACTTCGTAGCCCACGGCAGCGAGGCTCTCGGCCACGCGATCGCCAGGCCCCGGGATGTAGCCGATGCGCTTCACCTTCGTGGCCAGGGTGACGGGAACGAGCGTGGCCTCCGAGGCCTGGCGCACCGTCTGCGGCGGGATGTGCTCATGGGTCACCGTGCGCACGCGCCAGGACTCCGTGCGGCCGCCGCTCTCGACGAGCACGCGCAGCCGGGCCTTCTCCGCCGCGCCCTTGGGCGGCGTGAGCTTGAACTGCACCGTGCGCTCGTCTCCGCGCGCCGCGAGGGTGAACGGCACCTCGGCGGGGTCGGCGCGCCAGCCAGTTGGCACCTCGAGCCGGACCTTGCCCGTGGCCTCCGCCTTCCCCGCGGCCAGAACCACTGAGACCGTCTGGGCAGCGCCGTTGGGGAACATGATGACCTCCCGCTCCAGCGTCGCCGTGACCGAAGGAGCGATCTCGAAGGCCCGGTACAGCTCGCCCCGCACGGGATCGACCCACACGTAGACCACCGGCCGCGTCACCGTGAAGCGCTTGCCGCCCACCTCGTAGACGAACGTCACCGCCAGCGCGGCGTCCCCTTCGGGCCGGCCAATGAGCGCGCGGTCCGGAACCTCGTAGAGCCCTCCCGTGGCCTGCTGGCGCAGCCAGTACGGCGTGGAGATCGAAGAAGCCTCGGGCAGCACCACCGGCTTGGAGAGCTTGAACGGGGTGTGCTCGGCCAGGTCCGTGCCTACCGCGGTGGCCTCGCTGCCCGGCAGCGTCACGCTCACCAGCCGGATCGCGGCGGGCGAGCGGTTCAGCGCCATGAGGTTCAGCGTCGCCTGGCCGCCCGGCACGCCCGTGGTCTCGGCCGCGCGTGCCTCGAGGAACAGGCCCGCGCAGGCGGCCACGAGCGCCTCCGTCTCGCGCAGCTTCGTCGCCTTCCACGGGTTGTCCTCGGGCAGCGCGGAGATCGCCTCGTGGACGCGCAGGAGCGCGGGAATGCTGAGGTGGGGCGCGCCCGGATCGAATCCCTTCGAGGCTGCCTCGACCGCCTGGATGACCTTCTCGGTGCCGCTCCACCGCCGCCACGAGAAGTCGAGCCCCTCGAGCAGATCCGCCTTGGGGCGCGTCCCGGCGATGGGGTTGAAGTACTCCAGCAACGGGCCGCGCTCGGCCGGCACTCCGAAGCCCTGGCTCTTGTGCTGGCTGCGGCTCTCCGCCGCGATCTCACCCCACGAGCGCCCCAGCAGCGGGTTGAAGCCGCCCACGTCCGCCTTCAGGTACATGGACATGTCGGCGTTGGGCTGCATCCCCCACACCGGGACGTTGTTCAGCAACCGGTCGGTCTTCCACGGCTTGAGCGCGCCCAGCTGCTCGGGGAAGCGCTTGGGATCGGCGGCGGCCGCGAAGGCCTCCTCGGCCAACAGGGCCGAGGCCGTGTGGTGGCCGTGGTTCGGCGGCTTGGTGGTGAAGCGGGTGACGATCACATCCGGCTGGAAGCGGCGGATGGCGAGCACCACGTCGCTCAGCGCCTCCTCGCGGCCCCAGATGCGCAGCGTCTCATCGGCGCTCTTCGAGTAGCCGAAGTCCCGCGCCCGGGTGAAGAGCTGCTCGGCCCCGTCAATGCGCCGCGCCGCGAGCAGCTCGTGGGTGCGGATGAGCCCCAGCAGCTCGTCCTGCTCGGTGCCGATGAGGTTCTGCCCACCGTCGCCCCGCGTCATCGAGAGGTAACCGGCGCGCAGGCCCTTGCCGCCCACGAGCCACGCCAACAGCCGCGTGTTCTCGTCATCGGGGTGTGCGGCCACGTAGAGCACGCTCCCCACGACTCCCAGGCGTTTGATCCGCGCCGAGAGCTCGCCCGCGTGGGGCTGGGGGGCAGGTTGGGCAAGGGCCGTCGACCAGACTCCAAGGCTCATGACCAGCGTCGTTCCGAAAATGAGCAGGTTCCGCATTCGCGCCGACCCTAATAACAAGGCCCCCGCCGCGCGCGGAATTCTTTCACGCGCCGCGCGTTGCCCGGCGAGCCAGCACTCCGAGTATCCCCTCCACCCTTCCCGGTCGCCCCCATGTCCTGGACCTGCTATCACGCCGCGCCGTGAGCTCCTCGTTCTCCGCAGATTGGCTCCGCGGTGATCCGCGCGCCCTGACCTTCCTGCCCGACCGGTTCCGCCACCGGGCCTCTCGCGCCGAGGCTGTGGCCGCCGCCGCCTCGCGCACCGTGTCCCCCGCCCTTCATGAGGTGTTGGTGGCACAGAATGCGCGGCTGCCGGCCAGCCCCGCCCGGGAACGGAACCTGGAGCTGCTCGCCCGCCCCGGCACGGTGGCCATCGTCACCGGCCAACAGGTGGGCCTCTTCCTGGGGCCGCTCTTCACCCTCTATAAGGCCGCCTCCGCCATCCTCATCGCCCGGGCGGTGACCGAAGAGACGGGGCGCCCCTGTGTCCCGGTCTTCTGGCTGCAGACCGAGGACCATGATCTCCCTGAGATCGATCACTGCCTCGTCCCGCGCTCCACCGGCACTCCCCTGCGCCTGGCGCTCAGCCATGAGGATGCCGCCACCTCACGTGTTCCGGTCGCCCACCGCCGGCTGGGCGAAGGGGTCACCGCCGCGCTGGCGGCGCTGCGCACCGAATTGGGCAGCCAGGCCCACGCCAACGAGCACCTGAGCCTGCTCGAGCGCGCGTACCGTCCCGACGCAACGATGGCGCAAGCCTTCGCCGAGGTGCTCGCCACGGTCTTCGCCGACGAGGGCCTGGTGTTCCTCGATCCCCGTGACGCGCGCCTCGCGCCGCTGGCCGCGCCCATCCACCGCCGGGCCATCGAGCAGGCCTCGGCCATCGCCACCGTGCTTGCGGCCCGGGGCAACGCGCTGTCCGAGGCGGGATTCTCCGAGCAGGTGCACATCCGCCCCGGCTCACCGTTGGGCTTCTTCTCTCCCGACGGAATCGAGGGGGGCCGCTACCGCCTCGATCCAGGTGAGGCCCCGGGCACGTGGAACCTCGTGGGCCATCCGGCGAACGCCTCCGTTACCACGGCCGAGCTGCTCTCCTGGCTCGAGCGCGAGCCGCTGCGCTTCACGACCTCGGCCCTGCTGCGCCCGATCCTTCAGGACACCTGGCTGCCCACGGCGGCCTACGTGGGCGGACCGGGTGAGATTGCCTACTTCGCCCAGCTCGGGCCCCTCTATGAGCACGTGGGCCTGCCCATGCCGCTCATCGTGCCGCGCTCCCGCTTCCGCGTGCTCGATGACCGGGCGCGGGGACTGCTCGACAAGCTCAGCCTCTCGCCGGACGAGCTGAACACGCCGCGGGACGAGCTGCTCACCCGGCTGGCCTCGCGGGGAGCCGGGGAAGGCTTCGATCCGCCCGAGGCCGTCGAGGCCCGGCTCATGGGCTCCCTCAAGCCCGAGCTGGATCGTCTCGGCGAGCGCATGGCGTCGCTCGATCCCAGCTTCGCGCAGGCCATCGAGCGCACCGAGGAGAGCGTGCGGCTGGCCCTCTCGCGCCTCGTGGCCAAGTACGGCCGCGCCCTGGCCCAGCGCGATCAGGTGACCGCCGAGCGCGTGGACCGGCTGCGGACCTATCTGGTCCCGGACGGCGCGCCGCAGGAACGCATCTACGGACTGCCCTACTACGCCTGCCGCTTCGGAGCCCAGTCCTTCGCGCGCATGGTCCTCGGCGCCTGCGAGCCCTTCTCGGGGGCCCTCAAGGACCTGAAGCCATGAGTCCGTCCGGGGCCGATTACGGGCTGGAAGTCCTCGCCTTCGGTCCCCACCCGGACGATGTGGAACTGTTCTGCGGCGGCCTCATGGCGCGCATGGCGGGGCTTGGCTACCGCACCGGCATCGTCGATCTGACTCGCGGGGAGAAGAGTTCCCGAGGCACCCCGGAGACGCGCGCCGCCGAGACCGAGGCAGCCTCCCGGGCGCTGGGGCTCACGGTCCGCGAGAACCTGGGGCTGCCGGATGGCTGGGTCCACCCGTGGGCCGGCTTCGAAGCGCCCGAGGAGGACCGCGCCCGCACCGCCCCCGTGGCGCGCGTGGTCGAAGTGCTGCGCCGCCTGCGTCCCGAGCTGGTCATCGTCCCCTGGGAGCACGAGCGCCACCCGGACCACGAGGCCACCAGCGCCCTGGTGACCCGGGCGCTGTTCTTCGCCTCCGTGCGCCGCTTCGAGACCGAACCCGCTCGTGAGCCCTTCACGCCCCGCCAGGTGCTCTATTACCCCCTGCGGCACCTGGCCGAGCCCAGCGTCATCATCGACGTGACGGAGGCGTTCGACCGCAAGATGGCGGCCATCCGCTGCTACGCGAGCCAGGTGGAGCCCCGGCCGGATGCTCCGCAGACGCTGGTCGGCTCGCCGCTTTCGGTTTCTTCGCTGGAGGCCCGGGACCGCTTTTACGGTGCCCACATCGGTGTGGCCTACGGTGAGCCCTACGTGCTCCGCGAGACGCTGGGCCTGGCCGACCCGATCGAGCACTTCCGCAGGAATACCTTCGCCCGGCCCCTGTTCTTCCCCCACCGCCGATGACTGACCGCCGCCTCAATCTGGCCATCACCTGCTTTCCCACCTTCGGTGGCAGCGGCATGATCGCCACCGAGATCGGCCTGGCGATGGCGGACCGCGGCCACCGCGTGCACTTCATCGCGCGCGACCTGCCCGTGCGCCTGCACGGCACCAGCCGCAAGGTCATCTTCCACGAGGTGGCCGAGAGCGATTACCCCGCGCTCCAGAACTCGGGCACCTACCCGCTGGCGCTGGCCTCCAAGATGATCGAGGTCTCCCGGTACGAGCACCTGGACATCCTGCACGTGCACTACGCGGTGCCCCATGCCACCGCCGCCTGGATGGCGCGCGAGGTGCTGGGAGACCAGGCTCCGCGCGTCGTGACGACGCTGCACGGCACGGACACCACGCTGGTGGGCATCGAGCCCAGCTACCTGCCCATCACCCGCTTCTCCATCTTGCGCAGCGACGCGGTGACGGCGCCCTCGGAGTTTCTCCGGAACGCCACCTGGGAAGGCTTCGATCTGAAGCCGGAGACCGTCCCCATCGAGGTCATCTTCAACTTCGTGGACACGGTGCGCTACACGCCCTCGAGAAACCGCGAGGGGCTGCGCGGGCTGTTCCCGGATCTGGGAGACACCGAGCCGGTGCTCGCCCATGTCTCCAACTTCCGGCCCGTCAAACGCATTGGCGACGTGGTGGCCATCTTCGCCGAGGTCCACCGCCGCTTCCCGTGCCGGCTGCTGATGATCGGTGACGGCCCCGAGCGCTCCGGCGCCGAGCGCCGCCTGCGCGAGCTGGGCCTGGAGGAGCGGGTGGCCTTCCTGGGCAAGCAGGAGCACTTCGTCGAGCTGCTGGCCGCCTCGGACGTCTTCCTGCTTCCCAGCGAGCAGGAGAGCTTCGGCCTGGCCGCGCTCGAGGCGCTGAGCTGCGGAGTTCCCGTGGTGGCCAGCAACATCGGGGGCATCCCGGAGCTGGTGGATCACGGGGAGACGGGCTACCTGGCTCCCACGGGCGAGGTGGGCACCATGGCCGCCTACGTCCTCAACCTGGTGCGGGACGCGGCTCGCTGGCGGGCTTTCTCTGAGCGGGCCCGCGAGCGTGTCCTGGCGCGCTTCCAGCTCGCACCCGCCATCGACCGCTACGAGGCCCTCTACCGGCGGCTCGTAGCGGCGACGGCCAAACGCTGACTACTTCTTGTCCTTCCAGTCCGTCAGCGCCTTCTGCACCGCGTCCTTGAAGAAGAAGTTCGGCGCCTTCTGGCCCAGATCCCACGCCACCTGCGCATGCTTACGGGCCTCGGCGTAGTTGCCCTTCTTGGCCAGCAGCTCCGCCTTGATCCAGTTGTTGTACCAGTTCGAGTCGATGGCGATGGAGGTGTCCGCGTACTTCAGCGCCGTGTCGACATCCTTGCCGGCCTCGGCCACGTAGCTGGCGGCGTTGATGTGCGGGCGCCACGCGTTGTCCAGCGTGCTCTTGATGTTGGCCTGCGCGTGCGTCGCCGTGTCCACCTTGATGGGCACCGAGACGCGGGTCTTCTCCCACTCCAGGTCCAGCGAGGTGTCCGTGTCGGTGGTGTTGGAGAACAGGTACGTCAGCCGCTCGCGCGCCGGGATGGTGCTCACCGTCGCGGCCACCTTCGCCACGTCATTGCCGGCCTCGTACTGCTTGCCCTGCCACAGGCCCAGCTCCTTGTTCAGCGACACCTGCCAGCCCTTCTGCCCGGGGTGCGCGACGATGGCGTAGGTGCCCGCGGGAACGGCCTTGCCACCGAACGTCACGTCCTTGCTGAAGGTGATCTTCGTGGAGGCGTTGGCGCCCGCGCGCCAGGGCTGGTCAAAGGGAACCAGCGCGCCCCAGACCTTGCGGCCCTTCACCGCGGGGCTGGAGTACTCCACCGTGATGTCCGTCACGCCCACCGTCTGCATTACCTTGGCCGCCGGGCTGGGGGCCGGCAGCTGAAGCTGCGCCGAAGCGGGCAGCGCCACCAGCGCCATCAGCACCACGAGACTCTTGAAAGCGTTCTTCATTGTCCTCACGAGTCCTTTCTCTGAGAGGAAGGTTGGAAAGCGGCGCCTCTATAATCCGGCCATACCGAGCAACCAAGCCTTTCGCGCCAGCTTGCATCCGCGCTCCAGGCTTCCCACCCTGAGGGAGATGGCGGAAGCCCCGGAAGGACTGCGCTACCTGCCCGACTTCCTCTCCGAGGAGGAAGAGCGGGTGCTGGCTGACGAGTTCTCCCGCCTGCCGTACCAGGGGATCCGCATGCACGGCGTGGTGGCCCGGCGCACCGTGGTGCACTACGGCTGGGACTACGGCTACGAGTCCTGGAAGATCAACCCCACGGCGCCCATCCCGGACTTCTTGAACACGGTGCGCGCCCGATGCGCCGCCCTCGCCGGCCTGGAGCCCGCCGCCCTGGAAGAGGTGCTCGTCTCCCGCTACCCGGCGGGCGCGGGGATCGGCTGGCACCGCGACGCGCCCATGTTCGGGCCCATCGTCATCGGCGTCTCGCTGCTGGGCGCCGCCCGCATGCGCTTCCGGCGAAAGGTGTCCAAGGACCCGGACACCTATGAGACCTACGCGCTCGAGCTCGCGCCGCGCTCCGCCTACCTCCTGGGAGGAGAGGCGCGCTCGCGCTGGCAGCACATGATCCCCTCCGTCAACGCACTGCGTTACTCACTCAGCTTCCGGACGGTGCTCTCCAAGCGCTAGCACCTCTTCCCCCAGGGACTTACGCAGACCCACCCTGCCTTTCAGGTAGGGTCCTCTGTGTACAAAACATAACTTGGTGCTGTCAGAGCGAGCAGGCACAATGGCTCGCATGATGCTGACGGCCTTCTCCAAGCTCCCTGCCTCCGTGGGTTGGAAGTACCCGAGCCGGTCGCCGTTCCAGAACCGCATCATGGCGCCGATGCTGACGGAGCAGAATGAGCCGGTGGCGCCGCCTGCTCCCAAGCTGGCCGTGCAGGTGAAGCTGCCGCGCAAGCTGGCGTGGTTGTACTGCGGTGATGAGCGCGTGGGCTTCAGCATCCTGGGCCGCCGGGTGGCTCCGGAGAGTGACGCGCTGCGCGCCCCGCGCGTGAAGTGAAGGCCCGGTTCCCCTCACGAGACTGAGCAAAGAGGTCGCGGCTGGCCGGCCCCGGGTTCCGCGGGCTGGGAGCTTCGCTGCCGTGCGTGAGCGTTCCATTGCCGTCCCCGCAAGTTCCGCGTCCGTCCCTCGCGGGGCGGCGGCCAGCCCTCGCAGTCCCGTCTCCATCCCTGGCAGGTGCAGGCTCGGGCGCGGTGCGCCCCGATCCTTTCCACCGTGAGGAAGAGTCTTTCTCTTCCCGCGCCCCTCGCGTGTCACCACCCCCTTCGGCACCGCGGGTGCAATGCATGCCTGCGCCTGCGCACCCCCAGTGCCTGGGGCTTTCGCGGGCAGGGATCGGGGGACGGACGTGGGCAGGTGGAAACGAGGATCAAGGTGGGCGCTGTGCGCGGTGGCGGTCGGGGTCGTCTGGGTGGGCTGCGGCGAGGGGGTGAGACCCGAGGAGGAAGAGACCGGGATCGTCGGTGAGTCCTCGGTACAGGAAGAGACGAAGACGTTCGCGCCTATCGCGGACACACGGGTGGAAGACGCGTACCCATCGCAGAACTTCGGCAGCTCGAGTGTGCTGAAGGTGGACGGGTCGCCGCAGTACTCGAGCTTCCTGAGCTTCAATGTGAGCGGGCTGAGCGGCACGGTGCGCCGGGCGAAGCTGCGGCTGTACGCGACGGATGGCACCTCGAGCGGGCCGACGGTGCACACGACGGACTCGTCATGGCAGGAGCACACGCTCAACTTCCAGACGAAGCCGGGGCCGCAGCGCTTCCTGGCGAACGCGGGAGCGGTGGCGGCCAACAGTTGGGTCGAGTGGGACGTGACGTCCGCCGTCCAGGGCAACGGCACGGTGAGCTTCTCGCTGAGCCCCACCGGCAGTGACGGTGCGGTGTTCTCCTCGCGCGAGGCGACGGACGTCAGCTTGCGGCCCCAGCTCGTCATCACCGTGGACAGCGGCAGCACCACCGGGTGCACCGTGCAGCGGCAGGAGCACGTGGTGCTGGCCACGGACAGCATCAGCGTCATGGGAGACAGCCCGACGACGCCCGCGGGAACGGCCTCGGTGCTGGAGGCGGATAACTCGCCGCTCCGGGTGCCGTACCTGCGCTTCACGGTGCCCAACTACGGCCAGCCGGTGGTGGGCGCGCGGCTGCGGCTGTTCGCGACGAACCCCACCTCGGATGGACCCAAGGTGTACGCGACGGCGAACGGCTGGTCCGAGTCGACCGGAGTGACGTGGAACACCCGGCCCGCCAACACGAGCGCCTCGCTGTCGGACACGGGGGCCGTGGGGCTGGAAACGTGGGTGCAGTACGACGTGAGCAGCGCGGTGACGGGAGCGGGGGTATACAGCTTCGGGCTCTTCCCCGACGTGACGGATGGCGTGGACTTCGCGGCCCGCGCCAACAGCCGCTCGGACGTCACGCCCCGCCTCGTCGTCACCACCGAGCAGCAGGTATGCCCCGAGCCTGGTGGCGGCACGCCTGACGGGGGCACGGGCACACCCGACGGCGGCACAGGCACGCCCGACGGAGGCTCGGGCACGCCGGATGGCGGGGGCGGTGGTTCTCCGGATGCGGGCACTCCGCCGCCGCCGCCGCCGCCTCCTCCTCCTCCTCCTCCGCCTCCTCCTCCCCCGCCTCCGCCCACCAGCGGCGACTGGACGTTCTACGGGCCCTCCCAGGGAGGCCCCCAGCGCGTGTACGGCGTGAGCGCCGACGAGGGCGGCAACATCTGGGTGGCTGGTGGAGAGGAAGGCTTGTTCGTCCTGCAGAAGGGCCAGACGCAGTTCCGCCGCTTCACCATGGCCGACGGCCTGCGGCCCTACGGCTACATGCCCGATGGGAGCGCCCCCTCGGGCACCAAGTACCTCAAGGTCATCTCCGTGGCGGGAGGCCCTGCAGGCGTCGCCTTCGTGGGTTACGCGGGCAAGAAGCCCGCCGCGGGCATGCCCACCTGCGAGGACGAGTGGGATCAGGCCTACTACGCCGGCCGCACCCCGGACGCGAGCATCTACAAGAGCGGTGACGCGGACCGGGTGACGCTCACGGCCAACGGCATCCAGGTGGTGCACTACGACCTGTCCACCGGTCCCAACAAGGTCGCCGCCGAGCCTCGCGGCCGCGAGAAGATCTGCAACATCCTGCGCATCGCCTACGACCCGAGGACCAAGAGCGTCTGGTTCGGAGGCAACCACGGCTTCTCGTGGGGCAAGTCGGACTTCGCGGGCTACAGCTGCGCTCCCGGCACCTGGGAGTACGGCTGCGCGGGAGTGATGGAGCACGTGCACCCGGCCATCAACGCGTGGAACTCGGATGGCACGCGCACGGTGCTGCTGACGGACGCGTACTACGGCGTGTCAGTGGCCTCGAACGGTGACGTGTGGTTCGGCGGAGCCAACCGCTCCACCCGCTTCCGCTACGGCACCAACGGCAACAACTACTGGAAGGCCCAGGTGGAGAGCGAGGGCGGCAACTACGCCTGGAACCGCTACGACGTGTGGCCGGACGCGGTCAGCGAGCCCACCAAACCCACCAAGGCCCAACGTGTGGACGACCACGTGTCGGGCATGGCGGTGATGGGCGACCAATCCGTGTGGGTGAGCAGCTTCAACCGGGGCCTCACCCTGCTCAGCTCGAGCGGCCAGCGGCTGCGCACCCTCTCCACCGAGCTCGTCGATGGCCACGGCTATGTGTCGGCGGTGGCGGCGGATCCGCTGGATGACAGCCTGTGGGCCGGGGCCAGCTGGGGCGGCGGCCTGAGCCGCGTGCGCGGCAGCACCGTGCAGCACTACGGCAGCAGCGTGCTGCCCAGCCAGCTCGTCTGGCAGCGCATCACGGACATCCAGGTCGACCGGTGGACCGGCAGCACGCGCCGCATCCTCGTGGCCTTCGAGGGCAGCGGCAGCACGCCGGGCGCCATCGGCATCTACACGGGCCAGTAAGCGCCACACAGGCGGGGCCGGGGGACGCTTCCCCCCGCCCCCGGCGTGATAGCTTCCAGCGCTGAATGAGACGCTCTTTCTGCGCTGGAAGGTTCCCGCTCCCTGCCCTTCTGCTTGCGGCGCTGTTTTCCTGCCTCGCCTCCGCGGCGGAACCCGAGGTCCCCGAGTGGGCCGAGGGCTGGAAGCAGACCTACCTCTCGGCCAAGACGCATGGCTCGCTCCAGCTGGGCGGAATGGTGTCCCGGAAGTTCCTCGGGCCCGGGGAGCAGGAGCTGTTCGGCGTCCTGGAGCTGAGCACGGTCGACTTTCCCCCCGGAGAGCCCTCGCCCGCGGGAGTGGCGGTCGTCATTGACCGGTCCGCCTCCACCTCGGGCCGGCGGCTGCTCATCGCCAAGAAGGTCACCCTGGCGATCCTCGCCAGGCTGACCGAGCAGGATCAGCTCTCCGTCATTCTCGTGAGCAACAAGGCCGACACCCTGCCCATGCAGCCGGTGACGCCCGAAAACCGCGAGAAGATCCGAGCCTTCGTGGAGGAGGCCACGGCCATGGGCCGCAGCGATCTCTCCGGGGGCATCGAGGCGGCCCAGGAAGAACTCTCCAAGCTCACGGAGGGAAACCACTACCGGCAGCTCATTCTCCTCAGCGATGGACAGCCCACCGAAGGCATGGTGGACGCCGCCGGGCTGGCGGAGATCGCCCGCGACTTGCGCAAGGACAAGAACGTCCATGTGAGCACGGTGGCCATCGGCGAGGACGCGGACCTCGAGGTGATGGCGGGCATGGCCAAGGAGGGCTGGGGCTTTTCCGCCCGGCTCAATGACTCCGCCGGAGCCCAGCTGGTGGCGAAGCGGCAGCACCTGGAGCTGGTCCGGCGCGCGGCGGACAAGGTGACCGTGCGCGTGAAGCTCGAGCCCACCGTGAAGCTCCTGGAGGTGCTCGGGCACGAGAGCTTCGTGCAGGGAAACACGGTGCAGATCCCCATTGGCGAGCTGGGGCCGGGGGAAGTCCTGCCGGTGGTGCTCCGCCTGGGGGTGAAGGTCGCCGGCACGCAGGTGCGTCCCCTCGAGCTGGCGCACGTGGAACTCCAGTACGAGAACGCGCTCACCGAGCGGACCCGGCTGCAGAACATCACGCTCAAGACCGAGATCAACCCGGCGAAGGCCAAGGGCTCGGGGGCGCTGGATGCCGAGGCGTCGCGGTACGCCGCTCGCGCCATCCTCGAGCACAACCTGGCGCGCGCCGAAGAGAGCGCCACGGAGGACAATGCCACCGGTGCCAGGCAGCTGCTGGAGAGCACCCGCGCCACCCTCACCCGCATGAGCACCCAGGCTCAGTTCGACGCGAGCAAGGAGCTGGCCCGGCTGGATGAGCGCGCCACCGAGCTCACCCAGAAGTACTCCCTGGCCGTACCGGCCAAGGCAACGGCGAAGAAGAAGTCGAAGAAGAAGAATCGGTAGCGCAGCGGGAGGACACGACCGTGGACATCACCGTATTCGACAAGCCGGATGCGAAGGTCCGGCTGGACAAGATCTCCGAGAAGCCGCCCAAGAAGCTCACCGAAGAGGCCGCGCAGAAGGAACTCGCGAAGCTGGGCGAGGAACTCTTCGATCTCCAGGACCTGCTCTGGGGAGCCCGGCGCAACTCGGTGCTCGTCATCCTTCAGGGCCGGGACAGCGCCGGCAAGGACGGCGCCATCAAACACGTGGCGGGCTTCCTCAACCCGCGCGGCGTCCACGTGACGTCCTTTGGCGCCCCTACCCCCGAGGAGCTGGAGCACGACTTCCTGTGGCGCATTCACCGCCACACGCCGCGCAAGGGCGAGTTCGCCATCTTCAACCGCTCTCACTACGAGGACGTGCTCGTCGTCCGCGTGCACGATCTGGTGCCCAAGACGCTGTGGAAGGAGCGCTTCGATCACATCCGTGACTTCGAGGAGCTGCTGGCCGAGCACGGGACGATCGTCCTCAAGTTCTTCCTCCACATCAGCAAGGACGAGCAGAAGAAGCGCCTGCTCAAGCGCGAGGAGGACGCCCGGAAGGCGTGGAAGCTCAACACCGGAGACTGGGAGGACCGCGAGCACTGGGACGGCTACACGGAGGCCTACGAAGAGG
>DASVVJ010000517.1:0-3247 GCA_036389955.1 Myxococcaceae bacterium | reverse complement strand
GCCTGGTAAGCCGCCTTCACCGCGGGAGAGATGACTCCTGAGCGTGAACGGGAAAGCACCGCGTCATCCACTGCGCGAGCGAGCTATCCAGGATTCGAGCTGTTGCAGCTTCGTCGTACCGCAAAGCTCGGCCCAGCACTCGCGCTAACTCCACAAGAACACTCTCCATCTGTTGGAGCGCCTGCTTCTTCGCCCGGCCATCCACTGTCCCGATCGGCTGAAGTTGCCGTGCCACCTCTGAAGCCTTGGGCGGAGCCATCGCTCGGATGTAGGGCACAAAGATGGCCACGAAGTGAGCCGGATCCAGTTCGCTGAGCAGCGGAACGAAGCGTTCATGCAGCAGCAGCGCCATGCGCTCCGCCTCTTCGGCTTCGCTCACCATCCGCGCGCCCGCTTCAAGTGACCAGTTCGTGAAGGCCTCTGAGTGCGGCAGCCTCATCTCAGACAATTGCCTGTGCAGAGAGAGGATGACGACGTACTCGGGCTGTTGGCCCGCGGCTGCCTCCAAGTGAATGCGGACAATCTGACTGCCCGACCGCAGGCGGTCCTTGAGCAGGCGCACATAGGGATCATCCGCAACCCCGGCCAGTGCTTCATGGATCAAGGAAGACCAGTCCCGGCTCATGACGAGAGGCTCGTTGTTTCAGCCTCCCACGTCAACATCCACCCCAGACAAGCTCCGTATCGGTGGACACTGCCGCCGAGGCTCAGTAGCCGCTGGCGTACTGGAAGTGCATCGGGTCGAAGTTGCTCTTGAAGTCACCGCCCCAGGTGAAGCCCCACTCCTTGAAGTGCTTCACCAGGTCGGGGTGCACCTTGCCCGGCCGCGGGTTGGCGTTGATGTCGAAGGCAATGCCCCACGAGTGCACCGAGGGCTGCGGCGGCTGCAGCTCCTTGCCCGTCACCGCGTCCTTCTTGTTGCGCACGAAGCCCGGGTACATGCCGTCGAAGGCCTTGATGTGCTTGAGCAGGTCCTTCTTCTTGGCGTCCTCGAGCACCGCCTTCATCACCGGCACCATCTTCGCGTGCAGGGTGACGTTGACGTTCTTGCCGCCAGGCCCCAGCGGCAGCTGCGTCGTCACCATGTTCTTGCCCGCCTCGCCGAAGGTGGCCTTGATGGCGGCGAACCCGCGCGGCGCGGGGAACACGCCCCCACCCGGCGCCGGGCCCGGAGTGCCGTTGAGCGGCGGCTGTCCCGCCAGCGCCCGCTGCATCTCCTCGCGCGTGGCCGGGCCGAACTTGCCCACCTGCGGCAGCCCCCGGTCCGACTGGAACGCCTTCACCGCGCTCTCCGTCATCGGACCGAACGAGCCGTAGCCCGCTCCGTCCCGCACCGAAGCCGGCAGGTAGTGCAGGTCAATCAACCGGTCCTGAAGCTGCTTCACCGGCGCGCCCGAGTTGCCGCGCTCGAGCCCCGCCGCCGGCACGCCCTTGGAGGGCGGCTCACCCGCGAAGTGCCGCACCATCGCCTCGTGCGTCTTCGGGCCAAACGAGCCCACCTGCGACAGGCCCACCGACTTCTGGAAAGCCTTCACCGCCCCTTCCGTCTTCGGACCGAAGGTGCCGTAGCCCGACTCCTGCTTCACCGAGGCCGGCAGCAGCTTCAGGTCGATCAGCCGATCCTGCAGCACCTTCACCGCCTGGCCCGTGGCGCCGCGAGACAGCCCCGCCTCCGGCACCGGCTTGGAGGGCGCGCTCCGAGCCCCCGGCTCGCTCGTCGCGGAGAAGGTGGCGGCAGCCGTGCGCGGGGCGGGGGTGCGCGTCAGGGAGGGCGTCATCGAAGTGGACTCCAGCGATCAGGGCCTTACTTCCCCATTATCGCGCCTACCCCTTCGCCGGTTGTCGCACCTTTTCATCTTCCGGGAGCGCCCCGAAATCCAACAGGTTACGGGCGCTCGCGGGGCCCCGGGCGGGCCCGCAAAGAAGATGACGGGAGTACCCCCCACCCCAATCCTCCGCCAAGGGGGGCAGACCCGTCATCCAAGAGCCAGACTGCTGTGAGGTAAAGCCTCAGACAAACGCGCTGAGAAAGTCCTGCAGCCCCCGGCGCTGCGGCCGGGCGGGGCTGGTGGACACCGGCAGCCTCAGCAGGCTGCCGCCACACTCTGCACAGGTGGGAACCACGAGCGGCTGCGCCAGACGGGCCGGGGCGTGCGAGCCCGAACCACAGACGCATTCGGCAGGCATCACCCTCGACGCCTCCTTGCTCTGCACCGTCACGTCATCGAGCCGCATCCTCATCCCCTTGTTGGCTGATCGCCTTGACCGGCCCATCCCCTGGTGGATCAAGCCGGCGGCTCTTTACTGCGTCTCGTCCCTTCGCAGTGCCGTACTTTCCGCTACCGTGTGACGAGAACTTCTCACTCCCACACGATTTCGTACTCGCTGTCCAACAGCCCTGTAGGGCGCCCGGTGACATTCACACCCCTGGCGCCTACCGCCTCGAGCAGCCCCTGCATGAGCCCCTTGGTGTAAGCGGGCGGCATGAAGTCGCGTTGAACAATGAGCCTGCCGTTGCGCTCGCCCACCGACCAGACCATGCGCCGCTCTCCGAAGCTGACCGCGGTGCGGTAGCTGGAGGGAAGCTGGTTGAGCATCCGGCGGGGGTTGCCCCCCGTCAGCAGCAGCATGGTCTTGCCGGTGGGTGAGGCCAGAAAGTCCTTGGAAGCCTGCGCGCCCAGCCGCCGGAGAATTCCGGCCCCGCCGCCTGCGCGCACTCCCAGGTGCTTGGTGGCTGCCAACGTCATCTGCAGTAAGTCGAACACCGGGTAGTTGAAGAAATCGATGAAGCGCTTCTCCTCGGACACTTCACGGCAGCGGTCTACAGCTTCGCTCCCACCAAGGGCCTGGGCGACTTCCAGCACGCCGTTGAGGAACATCCCGCGTACCGTGTCAGTGGGGCTGGCCATCGCCATCCGGTGCCTGAGCTGCCTCTCTACATCCAGGTCCATCACCGGCCGTGTCGTCTCGAGTTGCGCGTGCATGGAAGTGAGCCTTGCTGGACGGGCCTGTTGAAGAGAGCCGTAGACCGCTGCCGTCTGCAGGACTCCAAAAGCAGGATCCAGGCCAAGGCCAAACCCTCAAATTTTCATGGATTGATCCACTGGGCGATTTCAGTCATGAAGTGCCCGTGGCTCGCGTATAGAGCCAAGACGTGATTTTTCCAGGGGCAGGGTCCACACTTCATTTTTGAAGCGTGAGGATTCACAGATGAAGCAGACCCGAGACACGCGGTTCCTGGATCGCA
>DASVVJ010000516.1:0-12105 GCA_036389955.1 Myxococcaceae bacterium | reverse complement strand
CTGTACCACGACATGGGGCTCATCGGCTGTCTGCTCACGGCGCTGTACTACCCGGGCAGCATGGTGTTGCTGCCGCCGGAGGTGTTCCTCGCGCGGCCCGCGCTGTGGCTGCGTGCCCTCTCTCGGCACAAGGGCTTCATTTCGCCCGCGCCCAACTTCGCCTACGGCCTGTGCCTCAAGCGGGTGAAGGACTCGGAGCTGGAGGGCGTGGACCTGTCCGCGTGGAAGCACGCGCTCAACGGCGCGGAGCCTGTCTCGCAGGAGACGCTGCGCCGCTTCTGCGAGCGTTTCGGGCGCTACGGCTTCTCACCCGGGGCGATGCGGCCGGTGTACGGGCTGTCCGAGGCCTCGCTCGCCGTCACCTTCCCGCCGGGAGGCCGTGGGCCGCGCTCACTGAGCGTGGAGGGGAGCGTGCTGGCCCGAGAGGGGCGGGTGGTGGAGGGCTCGCGCTCGCTGGTGTCAGTGGGCGGCCCCGTGGCGGGCATGGAGGTGGAGGTCCGCGACGAGCTGGGCCACGAGCTGCCCGAGCGCAGGGTGGGCCGGGTCTTCGCGCGGGGGCCCTCGTTGATGCGGGAGTACTTCGGCGACGCGGCGGCCACCGCGCGGGCGCTGTCGCCGGATGGCTGGCTGGACACGGGTGACCTGGGCTTCGTGGCGGACGGCGAGCTGTACCTCACCGGCCGCGCGAAGGACCTGGTCATCATCCGCGGAGCCAACCACGCGCCCCAGGCCTTCGAGGAGTGCCTGCAGGCGGTGGACGGCGTGCGGGTGGGCTGCGCGGTGGCGCTGGGCTTCACCCCCGAGGGAAGCGAGGACGAAGCGCTGCTGCTGCTGGCCGAACGCACCGGGCTGGAAGCCGAAGACACAGCGGTAGAGGAGCGGGTGCGCGCGGCGGTGTTGGAGGCTACGGGCATCCGCCCGCACACGGTGAGGATGCTGGACCCGGGGACGCTGCCGCGCACCTCGAGCGGGAAGCTGCGCCGGAGCGAGGCGCTGCGGCGCTACCTGAGCAACGAGCTGAAGCCGCCCAAGAAGGTCGGGCCGGTGGGGCTGGCGGTGGAGATGGCCAAGAGCGCCCTGGCCTTCGTCCGGTCGGAGCAGGACGGATGAAGCCCTATGACGTCGCCATCGTTGGCGGCGGACCGGCGGGGCTGGCGGTGGCCATCACCACGGCCCGGCGAGGGCTGAACACGGTGGTGCTGGAGCGCTCGACGGTGCCGGCGGACAAGGCCTGCGGCGAGGGGCTGATGCCCTCGGGGCTCGAGGTGCTGGAGCGGCTGGGCGCGCGGGCGCTGCTGGACGCCAACGAGTGCTCCCCCTTCGTGGGCATCCGCTACGTGCAGGAGGACGGCAGCACGGCGGAGGGTCTGCTGCCCGCGCCAGGAGGGCTGGGCGTGCGGCGGGTGGCTCTGTCCACGGCGCTGAGCGCGCGGGCGCGGGAGGTGGGCGTCGAGGTGCGCGAGCGCACGGCGGTGGTGAGCCACCGGCGCACGGGGGAGGGCGTGGAGCTGGAGACCGCCGAGGGGCCGGTGGCGGCGCGGTTCCTGGTGGCGGCGGATGGGCTGGGCTCGCCGCTGCGGCGCGCGGAGGGCCTGGAGGTGGCGGTGAACGGGCCGAAGCGCTTCGGGCTGCGGCGGCACTTCAAGGTGAAGCCGTGGACTCCTTATGTCGAGGTCCACTTCGCCAGCGGGGTGGAGGCGTACGTGACACCGGCGGGCGCCGAGCGCGTGGGCCTGGCCTTCCTCTGGGAGGACGGAGGGCTGGAGCACGTCTCCTTCGACACGCTGCTGGCGCGCTTCCCCACGTTGACCGAGCGGCTGGGCACGGTGGAGCCGGACTCGAAGGCGCGAGGCGCAGGTCCCCTGGAGCGGGTGGCGCGGGCCCGGGTCGCGGATCGCTTCGCGTTGGTGGGAGACGCGGCGGGCTACGTGGACGCGGTGACGGGGGAGGGGCTCTCCCTGGCCTTCACCTGCGCGGAGTCCCTGGGCGGGCTCATTCCGGAGGCGCTGGTGAAGGGCGCCACGCGCGAGACGCTCATGCCCTACGAGCGCGTGTTCCAGACGACCTTCCGCAAGTACGCGTGGATGGCGCGCGCGCTGCTGGTGCTGGCGCGCCGTCCCCGGCTGCGCAGGCCCGTGGTGCGCTGGCTGGGCGGCCAGCCGTGGCTCTTCGAGCGCATCCTGGCCTTCGTGGTGAAGTAGGGCTCCGGGCCACCGCCGCCCTGACGAGCTTTGTCACCGGGTGACGCACGGAGGGGCAGGTCGCGCCTTACAGCGTGAACAGACCTCCCAGATATTCAAGGTTTAGCGCGAGCTCGAGACCTGGCACAGCGGGTGCTTGGGGGCTGTCACCACGCGACCACCGGTTGCGTGAACCCCCGACTGACACGGAGAGCCCATGAGGACGGTCACCCGACGCCGCGGCTTCACCTTCATCGAAATGATGCTCGTGGTCGTCATGGCCAGCGCCCTGACTGCCATTGCGCTGCCCCGGTACTTCCAGGCGCAGAAGCGCGCCAAGAGGTCCGAGATCATTACCCAGCTCAAGTCGCTCCACGCGGGCATGAGCTCCCTGGCGGCCAAGCCGGTCTCCATCCACGTGCCCGGCTTCGATCCTCCGCGCGGCAACGCCCACAGCTACCACCTCTCCGATTACTGCACGACCTGGGAGGACCGCAGCACCCAGTGGGCCGTCCAGAACGACTTCGATGAGTGCATCGGCGTGGACAGCTACGCCCATCCTGGCTACCCGTCCCTCTTCACCCCGCTGCAGATTCCCGCTGTGTCCTGGGACGACAACGCCCTCATGAATGGCATGGGCGTCTCGGCCGGCGTCTTCGGCACGGATGACAACTGGGACTACCTTGCCTACGCCGCGGGAGACCGCGACGAGAACCCGGCCGACTACCCCGACACCTGGTCCATTGCCTCTGCGGATGCGCTGATCATCAGCCTCTGCCCGAACTCCGGGGCCATGGAGACCCTGCCCGCGGGTGAGCCGCTCCACATCTTCGACGAGCGCGATAAGGACTGCCAGTACCAGTAGTCTCAAGGTCCTGAAGGACGGCACCGTCATCATGACGATCCGCCCGGGCTGAGCGCGCTCACTTCCGGGGGAGCCCGGCCGTGTGAATCAAGGAGCGCAGCTCGCTGTCGAGCCGGAAGGTGCCGCGCGTCACGCCATCCTCGTCGTGCCGGTAGATATAGGTGGGGTTGATGGGCTTGATGATGGCCCGATCCCCGAGCATGCGCGGCGTCGTGAAGAGCACGTCGCCCGCCGCATCCTGAGCGAAGGGGATGAAGGAGGGGGACCAGCTCAGGTTGCGGTGCCCGCGCGCTCCCAGGTCGTTGGACAGCTTGCGGCCCCGCAGGGACTGGGAGACTTCGACCACCTCGGCCAGTGAGTAGAGCTGCCACTTCCCCAGGAAGTGGTACTGAGCCATGCCATCGAAGACCCGGTACAGGCCTCGCAGCGGCTCCGGGATCGTCACCCCCAGCGCCGTCTCCGCTTTGGCAAGCTGGGCCTCGGTGGCGGGAGCCCGCAGCGCGGCAGCCACCTGAGGTTTGGACTTCGCGAGCGCCCTCATTCCCAGGCGGAGAAACGCGGTCCAGGGCTCCAGCCCCGGCTCCCACAGGGCGCGATCCTCCGCGGTGACGTCGGGGCTCGCGGTCAGCAGCCGGAACACCTCCGCGAAGGTGTCGCGGCCGGGAATCTCCGCGTCGAACGAGGAGACCAGGTGCGCCACGGAGGACCATCCGTCCTCATCCGTGAGCGCCGGGTTGGCGCCGGCCTCGAGCAGCCGGGTGATGAACTTCAGCGACCGGTTGCGCGACACGGCCATCATCAGCGCCGTGCGGCCCGGAGCCTTCGCCTGGCGCGAGTCAGGAGGAACGCCCGCCTCGAGGAGGAGCGTGGCGAGGTCGTACGTCCTGGCGGTGCCATGGGAGACTTCGGCGAGAAAGGCCTGGGGCGTCGGCTGCAGGCGCATCCGCTTGAGCTTCTTCTGAAGCTTCTCGTCCATGGCCACGGTGCTCCTTGCGCTCAGGGGCGCAGCTCCGCCAGCTTGAGCTTCACCGCCGCCGCGGCGGGCCCGGTGGGCATCAGCGTCAGGTAGCGCTCGTACGCCTTCAACGCGTCCTCGCGGCGGTTGAGCTTGTAGTAGGCGTCTCCCAGGTTGGGGTAGGCCACCGCCCGCGAGGGATCCAGGGCGACGGTCTTCTCCAGCCACTTCGCGGACTCCTCATAGGCGCCCAGCTTGAAGTGGACATAGCCCACGTTGTTGGCGGCCTGCGCGTTGGTGGAGTCCAGCGTGGCGGCGGTGGTGAACTCGGCGAGCGCCTCCGCGTACCGCTTCTCGCGGTAGAGCACCAGGCCCTGGTCATTGTGCTGGCGAGCGAGTTGGGCGGGAGCCGGCGTCGTCGCCACGATGCCGGGAGTGCCTCCGTCCTCGAGCTTCGAGAGCAGGCTGCGAGCCTCCTCCAACTGCTTGGCCAGCGTCTGGTTGCGCTGCTGCTTCTCGGCGATCTGCCGGCGCACCTTGTCCAGCTCGGCGTTGAGGCGGATGGCCTCCGTGTCGAGCTGCTCGGAGGACTCGCTGAGGAACTCGTTGTCGTGGTTCATCTGGAGGATGAACTCACCGCCCTCGCTGCCCACCATGCTGCCGAAGGCTGGCGTCTGCCGCGAGAGCGAGGACACCGTGGGCCCCACGTACGCGGCCAGCTCCGAGGCAGTGACGAAGCCGTCGGTGTTCAGGTCCGCCTTGCCCTCCAGGCCCTGCAGCAGCGTCCAGGTGAAGATGGAGTGCCCGTTGGGCCCCTGGTCGGCCACCTGCTCGTCCGCGCCGCCAGCGGTGAGCACCTGGCGGGTGCTCCGCCGCGTCATCTCCTGGAGGTACTTGCGCACGTCGCCGCCCGGAGCCGCGCCGCGCGTGAGCGCCAGGCCGCTGTAGCACGCGTCCATCACGAAGAAGACGTGCTTGGCGGGAATGGCCTCGCTGATGTCCTGGAAGTTGGTCATCGAGATGGCCTGGCTCTGGTAGTTCGTCGTGTCCGCGTCGACCGGGACGATGTAGCCCAGGTTCTTGCCGCTCGGCAGCTTGCGGGTGACACCGTGGCCCGCGAAGAAGACGAACACCCGGTCATCGCGCTTCACCTTCTCGGAGTCGGAGAGCACGTCTCCCAGCGCCGAGAGGATGCGCTCGCGCGTGGCGTCCGCGTCGAGCAGCACCTGGATGTTCTCCGGCTTGAAGCGGTACTTGCTCACCAGCATCTCGCGCACGCCGTTGGCGTCATTCACCGCGTACGAGAGCTTGGGCCACTTCTTGTAGTCGTTGATGCCGATGACCACCGCCCAGCTCTCCCGGTAGAGGCTCGTCTCGGCAGGAGCTGGAGCGGGCACGGCCTCGGCCACCGGGGTGCCGCCATCTTCCGGATTCGCGCCAAGCACCGTGTTGCCGTCCCAGAGAACGAACTGGTAGCCGCGCGCCTGCAGCGTCTCGAGGATGAGGGGCAGGGCCTCCACGGACTGGCTGTGCACGTCGTGCAGGAGGATGACGCCGCGGCCCTGTTTCTCGACCTCCTGCACCACGCGATTGGCGATGGAGGTGGGGATGGGATCGCTCCAGTCCATCGAGTCGATGTTCCACAGGAACGCCTTCATGCCGCGGGAGGAGAGCGCCGTGCGCACCTTCTCGTTGAAGGCGCCGTAGGGCGGGCGGAACAGCGGCACGGGGGTGCCGGACACCGTCTCGATGATGAGCCGGGAGTTGTCGATCTCCTGGCTGAGACGGTCCTCGGTGAGCTTGGGCAGGAAGGCGTGCGTGAGCGAGTGGTTGGCGAGCAGGTGGCCCGACTGGATGATCTTCTCGGTGTTCGAGGCGGCGGAGGTCTTCTTGAACGCGGCGGGGGTGCCCGCGTCGGTGCCCTTGTTCTTGGCGGGCACGGCGACGTTCTGGCCCACCTCGAAGAAGATGGACTTCACCTTGTACTTCTCGAGGGTGTCGAGAATCTTCGCGGTGTGGCGCGGGTGCGGCCCGTCATCGAAGGTGAGCACCAGCGTCTTCTTGGGCAGGGAATGGCCGGTGAGGACGAAGCCTTGCTCCTGCTTCTGAGGAGTGGACCCCTTGCCGCGCATGCCCTCGTTGAGCGACTGGAGCGAGTCCTCGAAGGACTTGAGGATGGATTCGCGGGTGAAGAGGCCCTTGAGGAAGGTAAGGTAGGACTCCCAGGCCTCGCGGCGCACGGTCATCCCGCGGGTCTCGTAGCGGCCGAAGATCTCCTTGAGCTCTTTCTCGTAGAGCGACTGGATCTCCTGGAGCGCCTTCTGGTCCTCCTCGATGCGGGTGAGCAGGGGGGCCTTCCAGGCGGGGGACTGGGGCAGGGACTCGATGGCGGCGCGCAGGTCCGCGACGGTGTCCTTGAAGGCCAGCTTGTCACCGTCACGCAGGTCGGGGTGCTTCTCCAGGCGGTCGAGGAACGCGGTGACGCCCTGGGGAGCGGAGGCGCTGCTGGCCGCCGCGGTCAGCTCCTCACCGAAGCGCTCGCTGAGTTCTGAGAGCGCGTGCCGGTTCTGGTCGAAGATCATCCGGCCGACGATGGTCACCCGCTCGCGCGTGCCTTCGTCCATCGAGGCCTGATCCGCGGCCAGGACGATGTTCTGGCGGTAGCGGGTGACGATGTCCGTCATGTCCTGGGCCAGGGTGTCCGGGGCCGTGGGAGCGGGAACCTGGGCCGGGGGGCTCGCGGGCGTGGAGGCCGCGGCGGGCGTGGAAGCCGCCGGCGCGCTGGGAGGGGTAGACGTCGTGCCCTTGCACGAGGCGAGGAGGGCAGCAGCGGCGAGCGTCAGCAGGCTCGCCCCGAGACGCGAGGGGCGGGGGAGAACAGAAATAGGCATGCGGGGAGAGAGACTCCGGGCGCGAAGAATGCCGGGAGGAATCCCAGGCGCCAAGCTTCGTCAGGTGGGACTGGGGGGCTCCGTGTGCGTCCAAAGCTCGCCGAGCTTCAACTCGATGGCATCGAATGGAGCGGCGCGGATGACATCATCCTCACCGTAGACCCCCAACTCGACCCAGCGGCCATTGGTGAGTTCACTCACCGTGAGAGTTCGAGCATCCAGGTCAATGAACCACAGGTGGCGGATGCCGATCCGAGCATAGAAGGGACGCTTGATGCGCTGATCGTACGCTCGGGTAGAGGGCGAGAGGATCTCGCAGGCCCAGTCAGGCACAAGCGTCCAACGGTCCTTGGGGAGCGTAGCGACTCGCTCGCGGCGCCAGCCTGCAAGGTCTGGGACGAACTCGGGAGAACCTTCGACGTGGATGCCTGGCTCCACGACAATCCACCATCCACCAGGACCCCCTCGCCCACGCTGGAAAGGACCGCGCAACTCCTCGATCAGAGCTCCCTCGAGATCGGCATGATCGGGACGAGGGCGGGCGTGCGTGTAGAGCGTGCCCTCGATGATCTCTCCCACGAGTGTCTCTGGGAGAGCCTTCAGGTCCGCAAGGGTGGCCGGACCCTGCAGCTTGCGTGCGCCGTAGGCCATACGGGCAGTCTGGAGATACCGCCTGCCGCTGGCAAGCGACCCCTGGCCAGGCTGCTTGCCACGTGCCTGTAAGAGACCGGGATTTCGCTACAGCTTCAGCTTCTTGAAGATGCTCTCGGGGATGGTGCGGATGATGAGCATGATGAGCGCCCAGCGCGCTGGGACGTAGACCTCGTTCTTGCGCCCGTCCGCCGCCTTGAGAATGCCGCGCGCCACCTGCTCCGGTGAGGCGAACATCTTGTTCTTCGGCAGGTGCGCCGTCATCGGCGTGTCCACGAAGCCCGGCTTCACCGTCACCACCGCCACTCCCGAGCGCGACAGCCGGTTGCGCAGCCCTTGGAGGAACACGTTCAGCGCGCCCTTGGAGGCGCCGTATACGTAGTTGCTCTGCCGGCCGCGGTCCCCCGCCACCGAGGAGATGACCACCAGCGTGCCCGCCCTCTGTGCCTCGAAGCGGTTGGCCAGCACCGTCAGCAGGGAGGCCGCGCTCAGGAAGTTGGTGCGCAGCACCTGCTCCGCCTCTGTCCACGAGCGCTCGCAGGACTTCTGGTCTCCCAGCACTCCGTGCGCGATGAGCGCTCCGTCCAGGCCTCCGAGTGCCTGCACCGCCCGCTCCACCAGCGCCTCGTGCGCCGTGGTGTCGTTCAGGTCCAGCGCCTGCTGCTCTACTTTCGCGGCCCCGCGCGTGGCCGCGTCCTTCGCCACGGCGTCCAGGTTCGCGGCGTTGCGGCCCACCAGGTACAGCGCGGCTCCTCGCGCGGCTAACAGCCGCACCGAGGCTTGGGCAATGGCGCTCGTGGCGCCCAGGACGAGGACCTTCTTCATATCGTGGAACTCACAGGGGTGGCCGGGAGCGAGGAACCCTCACCCCGTCCCTCTCCCACCGGGAGAGGGGAGGGTTGCTCAGAGGGCGCACCCGTTACCCGGCGCCAGAAGGAAGAGGAGAAGGCGGGATCCACGTACGTCTTGAAGCGCTCCAGCTTCGGGAAGTACGCCGCGAAGCTCTCCGCGCTCATCCGCGCGTCCTTCGCCGGGTACACCGCGCCGCCCGCCTCGCGAGTAATGCGGTCCAGTTCCGCCACCAGCCGCCACGTGCGCTCGCCCCGGTTGGCGAAGTCCAGCGCCAGCGTCGCCCCGGGCCGTGGGAACGAGAGCCACCCCGGCGAGGGCACGTCCCCGAACGTCTTCAGCACCGTGAGGAAGCTCGGCACCTCGCGCGCGCTGCGCTCCAGGATCTCCTTCAACGCCTCGCGCGCCGTGGCATGCGGCACCACGCACTGGAACTGGAGGAAGCCCCGCCGCCCGTAGATGCGGTTCCACCGGTGCACCCCGTCCAGCGGATAGAAGAACGGGTCGTAGTGCTGCAGCCGCGGGCCCTGCTTTCGCAGTTGCATCCGCGCATAGAGCCAGTTGAACGCCGCCACCGACAGCCGGTTCAGGCTGAACCCCGGCATGTCGAACGGCACCGCCAGCGCCGAGCCATGGCTCAGGTGGCTCTTCGTCAGCGGAAGCCCGTCGAACTGCGGCGGAGCGAAGTTGCCCCGGAAGAACACGCCCCGGCCCACCTGCCGCCCCCGGGCCAGGCTGTCGATCCACGCCACCGTGAACTCGTGGTCCGCTTCCGACTCGCCCGCCACCGTGAAGAACGCGTCCAGGTTCTCCATCCGCACGGCCTCGGAGAGCACGAACGGGTTGGAGATGGGGCGCATCTGCACCTCGGCCCACAGGATCAACCCCGTCAGCCCCAGCCCGCCAATCGTCGCCTCGTACCAGTCCCGGTTCTCGTCCGGCGAGCACACCCGCCGGCTGCCATCCGAGCGCAGCAACTCGAACCGCCGCACGTACCGCCCGAACGTGCCCGACCGGTGGTGGTTCTTGCCGTGGATGTCGTTGGCGATCGCCCCACCCACACTCACGAACTTGGTGCCCGGCGTCACCGGCAGGAACCAGCCCCGCGGTGCCACCAGCCGCAGCAGCGTGTCCAGCGTGACGCCCGACTCGCAGCGCACCACGCCCGTGGCCGCGTCGAAGCCCAGCAGCCGATCCAGCGTGCCGGTGGTCAGCAGCGTGCCGCCCTCGTTGAGGCAGCTGTCCCCGTAGCTGCGGCCCTGCCCGTACGGCAACAGCGCGCCGCCATCGGCGGGGAGCCGGTCCGTCTGCCAGACGATGGGGTGCGCCGATTGCCGCGTGGCGCGCGGAAAGCGTCCCCAGGATTGAAGCTCGTGCGTCATCCCGGCCCTCTCACGTGGCGGCCACCAGCACCAGCACCGCCAGCGCTCCCACCGCGTAGCTCACCTTGTCCCGCAGGGCAAAGACGAGCGGATCCTCGTTCACCAGCCCCCGGTGCGCCAGCAGCCACACCCGGCTCACCCAGTACAACATCACCGGACACAGCAGCCACAGCCGCTCGGGGTAGGTGTACAGCCCTGTCACGTCCTTGCTGGTGATGTAGAAGGCCAGCACGAGCACCGAGATGTAGCCCGCCGCCACGCCCAGGCTGGAGAGCTGCTCGTAGTCGCTCGCCAGGTAGCCGCGCCCCGGCGCCGCCTCCTCGTTGGACAGCCGCAGCCGCCGCACCTCGGACAGCCGCTTCACCAGCGCCAGCGACAGGAACAGGAACATCGAGAAGGTGAACAGCCAGCTCGAGGTGGGCACCCCGGTGGCCAGCGAGCCGGCGAACAGCCGCACCGTGTACAGCCCCGCCAGCACCAGCACGTCCAGCACCATCACCTGCTTGAGGTACATCGAGTACCCCAGCGTCAGCGCGTAGTACGTGGCCAGCAGCGCCGAGAAGGGCAGCGGCAGCAGCAGCAGCGCCAGCGCGAAGCCCGCCACCAGCAGCACCGGCGCCAGCACCGCGCCCACCTTCACCGGCAGCGCCCCCGAGGCGAACGGCCGCTCGCGCTTCGTTGGGTGCCTCCGGTCCGAGTCCAGGTCCAGCAGGTCGTTGAGCACGTACACGCTGGAGGCGCACAGGCTGAACGCGGCGAAGCCCAGCGCCGCCTGCGTCAGCAGCCCCAGGTCCGAGGCCTTGTGTCCCGCGGCGATTGGCACGAACACCAGGGCGTTCTTCGCCCACTGGTGCATGCGCAGCGCCTTCACCCACGTGCGCACGCCCGTGGCAGGGGCCTCGAAGACGCGCACCTCACCACGCCCCAGCGCCCGCACCCGGCGCTGCAGGCCCGCCGAGCCGTGCACCACCAGCGCCCGGCGCGCCTCGCGCCACAGCGCCAGGTCCACCTCGCCATCCCCCGCGTAGTCGAACTCGGGGTGGGCTTGCTTGAGCCGCGCCAACTTGCGCGCGCCCGACAGGTTCACCTTCCCGTCACTGGCGTGCACCTCGGAGAACAGGCCCAGGTGCGCGGCCACCGCCTCGGCGATGCTCTGGTCCGCCGCCGTGGCCAGCACCAGCCGCCGCCCCCGGGCCTTCTCCTCCCGGAGGTAGGCCAACAGCGGCTCGCTGTAGGGCAGCCGGGCCGCGTCCAGCTTCACCCGCCGCCCCACCTCGGCCTTGAAGGCGGCCTTGCCCTTGAGCAGCCACAGCGCCGCCAGCACCAGCAGCAGCGGGTTGCGCTTGAGCAGCACCAGCAGGCTCTCGTGCAGCGTGTCCGTGCGCACCAGTGTCCCGTCGAGGTCGACGACGAGCGGCACATCCGGGGAGGGGGCGGGAGCGGAGGAGGCGGAGGACATCGCGGAAGGCCCCAACCTAACGCAGGGCGGGCCCTGCGCGGCGCCCATTCGCTCCAGGCTGTTGCCCCGCTGGCGGCAGGGCGGGCAGCCTCACTCCGGCCGGGCGAGGATCAGCGTCTGCAAGGGCAGGCGGCGCACCGGCTGTGTCTTCAGCACCTTGAAGCCCGCGTCGTCCAGGAAGCCCTCCATCTCGGCCGAGCCGTAGGCCGCCGCCTTGGAGGTGATGAAGTAGTGCAGGCCAATCAGCGCCGCCGTGCTGGGCGGGGCCTCCGTGTCCTCGCGCAGGTACTCCAGCACCGCCAGCGTCCCCTTGGGCACCAGCGAGGCGCGCACCTTGCGCAAGAGCGCCACGTTCTGCGCCGGAGACAGATGATGCATCACCTGGAATACCAGCACCGCGTCGTACGGGCCGCCCAACTCCGAGGTGAGGATGTTGCCCTCGCGGTGCGTCACCAGGTGCGTCAGCCCCGCCGAGGCGATGATCTCCCGCCCCACCCGCGCGCTGCCCTCCAGGTCCAGCACCGTGGCCTTCAGCCCCTTGTGCCGCTGGCACAGCTCCGCGGAGAACCAGCCGTGTGCGCCCCCCAGGTCCAGCACGTGCTTGGCGCCCCGCGGCAGCGGAATGGCGCCAGCCACCTCGGGCGCCGCCAGCCGTGCCAGTTGGTGCATCGCGTGGATGTAGTCACGCCAGCGCGGGTCCTCCGGAGCAAAGCCGTGAATGTCCACCGCGTTGCCGGTGCGCACCACGTCCTCCAACTGCGTCCACCAGTCCCATTGGGCGTAGTTGAACTCCAGAAAGGCGCCCATGTACTGGGGCGAGCGCGGATCCAGCCAGCGCAGGGCGCGGTCCTCCATTGCGTAGCGGCCCCGCTT
>DASVVJ010000515.1:0-7852 GCA_036389955.1 Myxococcaceae bacterium | reverse complement strand
GTCATCCGCAAGAAGATCAACCGGCTGGAGATGACCTTCGAGACGACCCGGCCGCTGCCTCCGCCCCGGCAGCAGGAGGAGGATCTCGACGCCGCCTTCGACGACGCCTTCGCCGAGAAGAAGAAGGACGAGAACAAGGGCGAGTTCAAGTCGGTGGGCGACTCGGAGCGCCGCGTCTACGAGGTGATCGCCCCGGGCCGCGATGTGCGCAAGCTCATCGACGTGAGCTGCCTGGGCGAGTTCGAGACCTGCAAGGCGCTGCTCAACCTGATCAACCTGGAGTACGCCCGGCCCGTCCTCGCCAACGGCCAGACGGCCGCAGGCGACCGCGAGGGGTTCTTCTCCAAGGTGGGCCAGAGCCTGGGCCGGCTCGGCGCCAGCATGGCCACGCTTTGCGCGGTCATCTTCCTGGTGGCGCAGTTCTCGGGCGGCCTGTCGCTGGCCAGCTCGCCTGCCTCCTCCATCGCCGACCCGGCGTCCCAGCGCTTCATCTCCCGCACGCAGCTCAAGCGCATTGAGTCGGCGCTCGAGGTCTACCGCCTGGAAAAAGGCGAGCTACCCGAGGAGTTGAAAGCGCTGGTGGGGGAAGGGTTGTTAAAGGAAGAAGAGCTACGCTACCCCTGGCGCGAGTCCTATTATTACAAGCGCCTGGCTGCTCGGGAGTTCGTCCTGCTGCCGCCCTTGCACTGAGCTTGGACGGTTGCCCTCTTTCCCGGGTCAGATCACGACGTTACGTTCAGTCCGGGAAAGTCGATGGAGGAACAGAACTCATTGAGAAACCCTGCCACGGTCGAAGCTCCTGCTTCTCGCCCTACCTCTGCCAAGGTCGACGTTCGTGACAACGAGACGGCCGTGGCCCTGTGTGGCAACCAGAACGAAAACCTGAAGCTCCTCGAGCGCCGGCTCGGTGTGCGTGTAGGCCAGCGTGGGACTGAGCTGCACCTGTCCGGTCCCGCCGACGCGGTGGCCTTCGCCGTGCGTTTGGTGGAGAACCTCGAGGAGATGATTCGCGCCGGCCGCCCCGTCTATCGCGAGGACGTGGAGCAGGCCATCAAGGTCCTGGGCCGCGGCGGCGCCGAGTCCCTGCAGGAGGTCATGCTCGGGCCCGTGCTGAAGAGCTCTGGCAACCGGCAGATTGCTCCCAAGAGCATTGCCCAGAAGCGCTACGTGGAGGCCATCCGCAATCACGACATCGTCTTCGGCATTGGCCCTGCGGGTACGGGAAAAACCTACCTGGCCATGGCCATGGCGGTGGCTTTCCTCCAGGAGCGCAAGGTCAAGCGCATCATCCTGGCGCGTCCCGCCGTGGAGGCTGGTGAGAAGCTGGGCTTCCTGCCCGGTGACCTGGCGGAGAAGGTGAACCCGTATCTGCGGCCGCTGTACGACGCGCTGCACGACATGATGGCGGGCGAGCGCGCCGCGGCGCTGGTGGAGCAGGGCGTCATCGAGGTGGCTCCGCTGGCCTTCATGCGTGGCCGCACGCTCAATGACGCGTTCGTCATCCTCGACGAGGCGCAGAACACCACCGTCGAGCAGATGAAGATGTTCCTCACGCGCCTGGGCTACAACAGCAAGGCGGTGGTGACGGGCGACGTGACGCAGGTGGACCTGCCCATCGGGAAGATGTCGGGTCTGAACCACGCGCGGTCCATCCTGCGGAATATCGGCGGCATCAACTTCTCCGAGTTCACGGAGGTGGATGTGGTACGCCACCCCCTGGTTCAGGAGGTCATCCGCGCCTACGACAAGTTCGAGACGGCCAAGGCCGAGGCGGCCAAGGAGCAGGAGTCTCGCGAGGCGCAGGACCCGGCCGCGCCCGAGACGGCCGAAGTCGAAGAGCCGATTGCCACGTGATTTCGCGGACCTGGCCGATTGGACAGGTTCCAACCGGGCGTCCCCTGGGTCGCAGGCACCCTGCGACCTTGATGTTGCCAGCAGGGCTTGCGTAGGGTGGGACCCCTCATGGCTGAACCGGACACATCTCCCCCTGGGCGCAGCCCGCTGGACACGCTGACGCAGCGGCTGGGGCTGGGCAGCAAAGGCTGGGGCCGGCGCCTGTCGCTAGTGCTGTTGCTGCTGGTGGTGTCGGTGGCCGCCGGTTTCGTCATCTCGCCGGGGCTCTACAGCCAGCAGATTCCCGCCCTCACCGAGGAACACCTCGGCAAGCCCTTCCGGGCCAACTCGCCCGCGGGCTTCAAGGCGGGGCGGGACTACGAGATTCGCCACGACGCGATGACGGAGCAGCGGCGCTTGGAGGCCCGCGGCGCCGTGCGCCCGGTGTACGACCTGAACCCGGAGGTGGTGGACAAGGTCCGCTTCGCGCTGAAGACCTCCTTCACGGAGATGCGCCGCCGGCTGGCCGCGAAGGCCGCCGAGGAGAGAGCCAAGAGTGGGGAAGGGGAAGCGGAGGTACGCAAGGAGCCCGAGCCGCGCAAGCCACGCAAGGCCGCCCCACCGCTGACCCCCGAGGAGCAGGAGCGCGCCCGCAAGGAGCGCGAGGTGCTGCAGGGGGACTTCCAGGAGCTGCTGTTGGGCCAGCGGGACGCGGCGCTGGAGGCCGAGGACTTCAACGCGCTGTTGAACAACGGTTTCTCCGAGGAGGCCGAGGCGGCGACGCTGCTGTTGCTGGAGCGGGCGTACGGCTCGGAGCGCGGGCCGGTCTTCATCGCCAACTCGCGCGAGGAGTTGGCGCGAGAGGGCCCGCAGGGCATCACCGTGAGGGATGTGCGCCACAGCGGCGAGCAGACGCTGTCGGGTGCGGCTCCCGGGGTGCTGGATGTGCGCGAGGCTCACGCCGAGCTGGACCGGTTCGCCTCGATTCCGGGCAACCTGCTGCCGGACGCGCCGGGCGTGCAGCGCCGGGCGGTGCTGCGGCTGGCCAAGCGGCTGGTGCGGCCGGACCTCACCATCAACATCGCCGAGACGAACGCGCGGCGCCTGAAGGCGGCCGAGGCGGTGAAGGACGCCGTCCTGTCGCTGAAGAAGGGCCAGCGCGTCATCGGCGACGGGGAGCTGGTGAACGAGACGCACCTGGTCATCCTCCAGGGGATGCGGGCGCAGACGGACCGGCTGGATCTGATTCAGCTCCAGGTGGGCGGCACGGGCCTGGTGGCGCTGCTGATCGCGGCCTCGTTCGTTTTCTGCCGCACGGCGTTCCGGCGCTTCCGGCCCACGCGCAAGGACGGGGTGCTGCTGGGCGGGCTGCTGGTGCTCATGCTGGGGCTGATGCAGCTCTGGGTGTCCATCGCGGACGCGGTGCAGGACCGCTACGAGGCGCTGCCCATCGAGGCGCTCTACTACGCCTTCCCGGTCGCGGCGGGCGCGATGCTGGTGCGCTTCATCCTCTCCGAGGAGTCCTCGCTCTTCTTCGCCCTGGTGCTGGCGTGCCTGGCGGGAGTGATGCTGGGCAACTCGCTGTCCTTCGGCGTCTATGCGCTGGTGGGCGCGCTGGTGGCCTCGGACCGGATTACCCGGGCCAGGGACCGGGTGGGCATCTTCAAGGCGGGTCTCATCACCGGCCTGGTGAACGGGGTGGCGGTGCTCTGCCTGTTCCTGGGCGAGGGCAAGGGGCTCAACGGCGACACGCTGCTCACGGCGCTGTTTGCCTGCGTGGGCGCGGCGCTGGCGGTGCCGGTGATGGTGATGGCCTTCACGCCGCTCATCGAAGCCACGTTCGGCTACGCCTCGGACATCAAGCTGCTGGAGCTGGCCAACCTGAACCACCCGGCACTCAAGGAACTCATCGTCCAGGCGCCGGGCACCTACCACCACTCGATCATCATCGGCACGCTGGTGGAGAACGCGGCGGAGGCCATCGGGGCCAACCCGTTGCTGGCGCGCTCGTGTGCGTACTACCACGACATCGGCAAGGGCAGGAACCCGCTCTACTTCGGTGAGAACCAGAAGGGCGAGAACCGGCACGACACGCTGGCCCCGGCGATGAGCGCCGTCATCATCAAGCGCCACGTGACGGAGGGGCTGGAGATGGCGCGGCACTACCGGCTGCCCAAGCTGGTGGCGGACGCGATTCCCCAGCACCACGGCACGCGGCTGGTGGGCTACTTCTTCCACAAGGCCGTGAAGGAGCAGGAGGGCAAGGAGAACCCCCAGCCCATCGACGAGAGCATCTTCCGCTACCCCGGCCCCAAGCCCCAGTTCCGCGAGGCGGCGCTGGTGATGATCGCCGACGCGGTGGAGGCCTCCACGCGGGCCATGCCAGAGCCCACCACGCCGAAGCTGCAGGCGCAGGTGCAGAAGATGATCAACCTCATCTTCGCCGAGGGGCAGCTGGACGAGTGTGACCTGACGCTGAAGGACCTGCACCTCATCTCCGCGTCCTTCCTGCACACGCTCGAGGGCATCTACCACGCGCGGCCGGAGTACCCGGCCGGAGCGCTGGGAGCGGGCGTGAAGGCCGCGCCGCTGATGGTGGCCCCGGCGCCCAAGCCGGACGGGAAGGCGAAGAGCGCGTGAGGCTGCGCAAGGGCAAGCTCATCCCCCGCGAGGATGGCAAGCGCATCGAGCAGTTCATCGGCGCGGCCACCACGGGCACGGATTCCGCGTCGGTGGCGCGGATGCTGGCGCCCCCAGGCTGGTCCGAGCCCGCGCAGAAGCCCGAGTTCGACGAGGTGGTGCTGGTGCTGCGCGGCGAGCTGACGCTGGTGGTGGACGGCAAGCGCGAGCGCATCCGCCCGGGCGAGGTGGGCTGGGTGCCCCGGGGCCGGCGCGTCATCTACCGCAACGACGGGCAGGGCGCGTGTGACTACTGGTCCATCTGCGCGCCGGCGTTCCGGCCCGAGTTGGCCCACATCGAGGTGCCCCAGGAAGCGCCGCCCCCGGCCAACGAGGTGACGGTGCAGGTGACGCACACGCAGGGCGAGGCGCTGGCCCGGCCGCTGGCCTCCCTGGCGCGCACGTTCCTGGAGCGGTTGGATCTGCACGGGTGCGAGCTGTCGCTCTCGCTGGTGGGAGACCGGGCCATCCGCCGGCTCAACCGCACCTGGCGCAACAAGGACAAGGCCACGGACGTGCTGAGCTTCCCGGCGGGGGACCTGCCCAAGGGGACGCCCGGACCGAGGCAGCTGGGAGACGTGGTCATCTCGTTGGACACGGCGAAGCGGCAGGCCAAGGAGTACGGCCGGACGCTGGAGTCCGAGGTGGCGCGCTATCTTGCCCACGGCTTGCTGCACCTGCTGGGGCACGACCACGAGCGCCAGTACGACGCCCGGAAGATGGCGGCCCTGGAGGAGAAGCTCCTGGGCGAGGGCGGCATGGTGTCGGACGCGGTGAAAGCGGGTCGCGCCCGGCGGCTCGTCTGACAGACGGGCGAAGCTCGGGGTTGTGTCGCACACGGCGCGTGATAGGTACGACAGGCCCTTCGCGTGTTGGACGAGACATGCTCCGTTCTGCCCCATTGTTCCTGTGCCTGCTTGGTCTGCTGCTCGCGGCTCCTGCCCGTGCGGACATGCCGCCGTGGGGCACGGGCCAGAGCCAGGGCGAGGACCTGGTCATCTCGCTGGTGACGTTCAGCCCGGGGGATGACGTGGCCTCCTGGTGGGGCCACGGCTCGCTGGTGGTGGAGGACCGCAAGCTGCAGCTCCAGCGGCTCTACAACTACGGCATGTTCTCGTTCGACAGCACCATGCTGGGGCGCTACGCCATGGGGCGGCTCGAGTTCTGGGTGGCGGACGCGGGCGCCGCGCGCACCTACCGGGCCTACAAGGCGCTCAACCGGGATGTGCGCATCCAGGAGCTGAACCTGACGCCCGAGCAGCGCGTGGAGGTGGCCCGCCTGCTCGCGGAGAACGTGAAGCCGGAGAACCGGCACTACCTCTACCACCACTACAACGACAACTGCGTCACCCGGCTACGGGACATGATCGACCGGGCCACGGGAGGCCAGTTCCGTCAGGCCGCCAGCGCTCCGGGGCGGATGACGCTGCGCGAGCACACGCGCCGCTACACGGCCGTGAGCGCGCCGATGAGCCTGCTGCTCGACTTCCTGATGAACGACGAGATCGACCGGCCCGTCACCAAGTGGGAGGAGGCGTTCCTGCCGGACGAGCTGGAGAAGCAGGTGGGCGAGTTCCAGGTGGCGGGGACGGAGGGGCAGAAGGTCCCGCTCGTCGCCCGGAGCTACGACTTCTTCAAGTCGACCCGGTCACCGCCTCCCTCCGAGCCGCCGAACTATGGTCCGTGGGTGCTGCTGGTGGGGCTGGCGCTGGGCGGCGGCGCGCTGGGGCTGGCCTTCTGGGAGCGCAAGGGCTCACGGCTGGCGCGCGTGCTGCTGGGGCTGGAGAACATGGTGGTGGGCCTGGCGCTGGGCTTTCCCGGCACCGCGCTGTTCGTCATGTGGTCGATCACCGACCACACGGTGACGTTCCGCAACGAGAACCTCTTCCTGGCCAACCCGCTCACGCTGCTCGCGCTGCCGTTGGGGCTGATGCTCACGTTGGGCTCGAAGTGGGCGCGCTCGATGCTGCGCTTCATCTGGCTGGTGCTGGCCGCCAGCGGCGTGTTCGGCGTGCTGCTCAAGGTTATTCCGCTGTTCGACCAGGACAACTGGCGGCTCATCGCGCTCATCCTGCCCATCTCCCTGGGCTTCGCGGGCGCGTTCCACCTGGAGCGGTTGCTGGCGCGGGTCCGGGGCTCGGCTCCGGCGCCGGGTGGACAGCCGCTCTCTTCTTCCCTCAAGACCCCCTAGCGCGCGGGCAGCGCGCTCCACGAGGATTGCGACATGGCGAACGATACGATGGAGAAGATCAGCGGCCTGCGTGAGCGCCTGTTGGCGCTCCGGGGGCATCTTTGACCTCGACCGCAAGAGGTCTCGCATCGCGCTGATCGAGCGTGACTCGACTCAGCCCAACTTCTGGGACGACAACACCAAGGCGCAGGCGCTGCTGAAGGAGAAGTCCACGCTGGAGGCCAGCGTGGGCGCCTTCGACAAGACGCTCCGGGGCCTGGATGACGCGCAGACGCTGTTGGAGCTGGCCAAGGAGATGAGCGACGAGGCCAGCGCCCAGGAGGCGGAAGGCTCGCTGCCCACGCTGGAAGCCGAGGTGGCCAAGCTGGAGCTGGCGCGGATGCTCTCGGGAGAGAACGACCGCAGCAACTGCTTCATGGACATCAACGCGGGCGCGGGCGGCACGGACAGCATGGACTGGGCGGCCATGCTGATGCGCATGTACACGCGCTTCTGCGAGCAGCGCGGCTGGGAAGTGGAAGTCAGCGACATGGTCGCGGGCGAAGAGGCGGGCTTCAAGAACGTCTCGCTGCACATCAAGGGCGAGTTCGCCTACGGCTACCTCAAGGCCGAGGTGGGGGTGCACCGGCTGGTGCGCATCAGCCCGTTCGACGCGAACGCGCGGCGGCAGACGGCGTTTGCCTCGGTGGACGTGTACCCCGAGGTGGATGACTCGATCCGCATCGACATTCCGGAGAAGGACTACGAGCTGAAGTTCATCCGGGGCGGCGGCGCGGGCGGCCAGAAGGTGAACAAGACCTCGTCCACGGCGCAGCTGCGCCACCTGCCCACCGGCATCCTCATCACCTGCCAGACGGAGCGCTCGCAGTCGGCCAACAAGGACATGGCGTTCAAGATTCTGCGCGGGCGCCTGTACGAGATGGAGCTCAAGCGCCGCGAGGCCGAGCGCGACGCGGCGGAGGCGCAGAAGAAGGACATCAGCTTCGGCAGTCAGATTCGCAGCTACGTGCTCGCGCCCTACCGCATGGTGAAGGACCTGCGCACCGGCGTGGAGACGGGCAACGTGGACTCGGTGCTGGACGGGGAGCTGGAGGAGTTCGTCACCGCGCAGCTCCTGGGCAAGAAGAACCCCAACCGCAACGCCGCGGC
>DASVVJ010000514.1:0-4927 GCA_036389955.1 Myxococcaceae bacterium | reverse complement strand
AGCTTGGCCTCCTCCTTCGGGGCCTCCGCCACCACGGGCTCCTCGGTCTCGTCGAAGTTCACGAAGACCGTGAGCTGCTCCTTGATGATCTTCGCCGCGTAGGCCACCGCGTCCTGCGGGGTGACCGAACCGTCCGTCCAGACTTCCAGGGTGAGCTTGTCGTAGTCAGTGACCTGACCGACGCGGGCGTTGGTGACCTGGTAGTTCACCTTGCGGATGGGAGCGAACAGCGAGTCGATCGGGATGGTGCCGATCGGCGAGCCCGCCACCTTGTTGGCAATCGCGGCCACGTAGCCACGGCCGCGGCGGCACGACAGCTCCATGCGAACCTTGCCACCCTCGGACACGGTGCAGATGTGGTGGCCGGGGTTGAGGATCTCCACGTCCTGGTCCGCGATGATGTCGCCGGCCTTGACCTCCTTGGGCCCCTCGACCTCGATGCGCAGCGTCTTGGTCTCGTTGGTGTGCATCCGAAGGAGGACTTCCTTCAGGTTCAGCACGATGTCGGTGACGTCCTCGGCCACCTCGGGGATGGTGGTGAACTCGTGGTCCACACCCTCGATCTTCACCGAGGTGATGGCGGCGCCCTGCAGCGACGACAGCAGCACGCGGCGCAGCGAGTTGCCCAGCGTGGTGCCGAAGCCCCGCTCCAGCGGCTCGGCGACGAACTTGCCGTAGGTCGTCGTCAGCGAGTCCTGGTCCACTTCCATCCGGCGCGGCTTGATGAGGTCGCGCCAGTTCTTCGCAATGAACGAATCAGCCATGGGGGTAATGCTCCTCGAAGCGTGCGCCACCACCAACGTACCCGCCAAAGGGGCAGGAGGATGGACACGCGGGGTGTAACAGACAGAAGCACGACGCCCCGGCGGGGTCCGCCAGGGCGCGTGAAGCTCGGAAGGACGGCCCGATAAGGGCCTCTTCGATTACTTGGAGTAGAGCTCGACGATGAGCTGCTCCTGGATCGGCATGGTCAGGTCTTCACGGTTCGGCGCGGTGCGCACGGTGCCCTTGAAGCCCTTCTTGTCCAGGTCGATCCACTGCGGAACGCCACGGCGGTCCACGGTCTCCAGCGCCTCGGAGATGCGCAGCACCTTGCGGCTCTTCTCCGCCACCTCGACGGTGCTGCCCGGCTTCACCGCGAACGACGGGATGTTCACCCGCTTGCCGTTCACCGTGAAGTGGCCGTGACGCACCAGCTGGCGGGACTCGTTGCGCGTGTCCGCGAAGCCCATGCGGAACACCACGTTGTCCAGGCGCAGCTCGAGCTGCTGCAGCAGGTTCTCACCCGTCTTGCCCTTGGCCGCGGACGCGCGGTGGTAGTACCCGCGGAACTGGCTCTCGAGCAGGCCGTACATGCGCTTGACCTTCTGCTTCTCGCGCAGCTGCACGCCGTAGCCGGAGAACTTCACCCGGCCCTGGCCGTGCTGGCCGGGGGGATAGGGACGACGCTCGATCGCACACTTGTCGGTGTAGCAGCGGTCGCCCTTGAGGTACATCTTGAGGTTTTCGCGCCGGCAAATGCGGCAGGCGCTGGCGGAGTAACGAGCCAAGGTACTTCTCCTTGAGGTGGTCTAGGGCCGCCCCGGCAAGAGGCGGCCCGGAAAGGGATTAGACGCGGCGGCGCTTCGGCTGACGGCAGCCGTTGTGCGGGATGGGCGTCACGTCGCGGATGAGGTTGATCTTCAGGCCCGCGGCGGCCAGAGCGCGCAGCGCGGACTCGCGGCCAGCGCCAGGACCCTTCACCAGCACCGTCACGTTCTTCAGACCGTGCTCCATGGCCTTGGCGGCCGCGTCACCCGCCGCCACCTGGGCAGCGAACGGCGTGGACTTGCGGCTGCCCTTGAAGCCACGGGCGCCAGCAGAGGACCAGGAGATCACGTTCCCGGACACGTCCGTGATCGTGATGATGGTGTTGTTGAACGTGGACTGGATGTGCACGAAGCCGTTGAGGATGTTCTTCTTACCCTTACGCTTCGCCTTCTTCGCCGCAGCGGTCTCGCCACCCTCGGTGGCGGGCGCGGCGGCAGGCGTGTTGACTTCTTCGGACATGAGCGTCGCTGCTCCTCAGCAGTAGATGATCGACGCCGGGCGTTCAGCTGCCCGGCGCTGGAAGGAAAACGGGTTAGCGGCCCGCCGGGGCAGCCGGCTTGGCGCGCACGATGCCGCGCTTGGGGCCCTTGCGGGTGCGGGCGTTGGTGTGGGTGCGCTGACCGCGAACGGGCAGGCCCTTGCGGTGACGCAGGCCACGGTAGCAGCCCAGGTCCATCAGGCGCTTGATGTTCATGGTCACTTCGCGCCGGAGATCGCCCTCAACCTTGAGGTTGGTCTCGATGTACTCACGGATCTTGCGGGCCTGGTCGTCCGTCAGATCCTTGGTGCGCGTGGTCAGATCGATCCCCGCCGCCTCACAGATGTCGTGAGCGGTCTTGTTACCGATCCCGTAGATGTACTGGAGCGAGATCACCGCGCGCTTGGCGGGCGGGAGGTCGACACCGGCGATACGAGCCATCGTTCGTTCTTCCTTCTAACTCCGTGGAGTTGGTCTGGAGCCAGCGGCCGAAGCCGTTAGCCCTGGCGCTGCTTGTGACGGGGGTTGGACGCGCAGATGACGCGCACAATGCCCTTGCGACGGATCACCTTGCACTTGTCGCAGATCTTCTTAACGGACGCCCGAACCTTCATGGCGCTACTTCCTTCCTTCGTGAAAAGAAAAGCTTCAGAGGCCGTCCGCCAGGGGCGGAGGCGGCCTGGTTACTTCGCCCGGTAAGTGATCCGGCCGCGGGTCAGATCGTAGGGCGACAGCTCGACCTTGACCTTGTCGCCAGGGAGAATACGGATGAAGTGCATCCGCATCTTCCCGGAGATGTGCGCGAGCACCTTGTGGCCGTTGTCCAGCACCACGCGGAACATCGCGTTGGGGAGGGGCTCCATCACAGTCCCCTCAACTTCGATGGAATCATCCTTCGGCAATCAAAAACCCTCTTCCGGACCACCTGATCTCTTGGAAGCGCGGCGGGATAGCACTTTGGTCCCGAAGTGGCAAGTACCACCGCACCTGAATTCCGAACTTCTACCAACCCCTCATAATACCAAGCTATTTCACCCGGCGTCAGGACCCCTCAGGCCCTACGGGTGAGCACCTCGGGTCCACTCTCCGTGACAAGGATGGTGTGCTCGAAGTGTGCGGAAAGTTTGTGGTCGAGGGTGACCGCCGTCCAGTCATCATCGAGCAACTCAACCTCGTGAGTTCCCATGTTGACCATAGGCTCGACCGCCAGGACCATACCCGGCAGGAGCTTCATGCCCGTGCCTGCTTGTCCGTAATTCCGCACTTCGGGTTTCTCGTGGAGCTTACGGCCAATGCCGTGCCCTGAGAAGTCGCGCACCACCGAGTAGCCCCGGGCCTCCACGTAACTCTGCACCGCGTAGCCAATGTCCCCGATCCGGTTGCCGGGCACCATGGCGGAGATGCCCTTCTGCAGGGCCTCACGGGTGGCGTTCACGAGGGACTGAGCCGCGGAACTCACCTTCCCCACCGGCACGGTACGCGCCGAATCCCCGAAGAAGCCCCGGTACACCACGCCGAAGTCCAGCTTCATCAGGTCCCCCTCTGCCAGCTTGCGCCGCTTGGAGGGGATGCCGTGTACCACCTCGTCGTTGACGGAGGCGCACAGGCAGCACGGGAAGCCGAGGTAGCCCTTGAACGCTGGCTTGGCCCCCTTCTGGTAGATGAGCTTCTCGGCCAGCGCGTCCAGCTCCCACGTCGTGACGCCCGGAGCCACGGTCTTCTCGAGCTCGTCGAGGATCTCGCACACGATCCGCCCAGCCTCACGCATGAGGGCGATCTCGTCTTTGCTCTTGATCTCAACCTGGCTCATGTGGGTCCGTGTGGCGTACTCGCAGGAGAACCCGCGAGCCGGGGGGCGCCACTCCGAAAGCGCGCCCTGCCCGCCCGCCTGCTCCGCGATCAGGCCTTACCGGCGGCCGCCTTCACCTCGGCGTAGATGCCGTCGGTGGTGCCCACGCCGTCGATGGACTTGAGCAGCCCCTTCTTGGCGTAGAAGTTCTTCAGCGGCGCCGTCTCGGCGTCGTACTTCTGCAGGCGCTTCTCGATGACCTCGGGCTGGTCGTCCGGACGCTGGACGAGGCCGGTGTTGCACTTGTCGCAGTACCCGGCCCGCTTCGGAGGGTTCTGGTAGACGTGGTACACGCTGCCGTCCGCGGGGCATGAGCGGCGCCCAGAGCCACGCTCGATGAGCTTGGCGTGCGGCACCTCGAGCGAGATGACCGCGTCGATCTTCTTGCCGTTCTTGGCCAGCATCTTCTCCAGGGCCTCGGCCTGGGGAATGGTGCGCGGGAAGCCGTCCAGCACGAAGCCCTTGGCGCAGTCCGGCTGCTTGAGCCGCTCCTCGACGATGCCGATGACGATGTCGTCCGGCACATAGGAGCCAGCATCCATCAGCGGCCCGGCGATCTTGCCCAGCTCCGTCCCGTCCTTCACCGCCTTGCGGAGAATGTCCCCGGTGGAGATCTGCGGGATCTGGAAGTCCGCGTACAGGTTCTTCGCCTGGGTGCCCTTCCCAGCGTTCGGCGGGCCCAACAGGATCAGGTTCATGTACCCCTCTCAGTAGCTCGAACTGACTACCCCTGAACGGCAAGGCGCCCCTCCCCAGCCCTGGAGAGAGGCGCCCGTGGTACTTCCGAAGGCCTAGGCGGCCACGCGCACCCGGCCACGGATGCGGGGGCCACGCGGACCGGCGAAGCCCTCGTAGTTGCGGCTGATGAGGTGGCCCTCGATCTGGTTCACCGTATCCAGCGCCACACCCACCACAATGAGCAGCGCGGTGCCACCGAAAGCGAACGGCACCTTGAGCCAGGTGGTGAGGATGGTGGGGATGACGCAGATGGTGGCCAGGTAGATGGCGCC
>DASVVJ010000513.1:0-4376 GCA_036389955.1 Myxococcaceae bacterium | reverse complement strand
GGCCTCCGCTGTACCGCTATAGGTGCTCGGACGAGGAGTTTCATCAGCTCCAGGCTCTGCTTCATGGCCAAGGGCCCACGCTACAGCAGGCGCGCTCACGCGAGCTGTCCGCGCTGTTCTGTCTGTACGCCGCTGAGTGGCTTCGCCGCAACCACCGGGGTGGCTTCTGGACCTGGGACGGCGTTCTCAAGTCGCTCTCCCTGCGGCTGGCCTACAACGAAGACCAGCTCTATGCCCTAGTGGATCAGGGCCTGAGCCACTGGGGTAGGCCGCTGATGCGCGACCGTCGGCGCAACTTCCTAATGAGCCTCGCCAGCGAGGGAGGCGTCCCTGCGGAGCTGGTGACCCAGGATGCCGCGCGTTTCCGGCCCTTTTTCCGGGAGCTGCTCGCTCAACACCGGGTGTTCGGCAGGACAGTCTCCACCACGGAGCTGGCCCAGAACCTCGCGGCCGCCGCCCTGCCACGCTCGCTCCAGCGGGACATTGTCTTCGAGCTGTGTGGAGACCTCGTGGCGTGTGTCCACGATTTGCAGGCGCTCGTCCAAGGGCAGGGAGATCCCCTGTTGGAACTGGACATCCAGCGGCCCGGGTGGAGGGACTCTCTGCCTCTTCTCCTCTCGGAGGAAGCGTCCGTCGCACTGGTGCGGGGACTGCTCGACGACGCGCGGCAGGCGAGTCAGCAGGAGTTCTCGCGGCTCCGGGTCTCGACACACCTGAAAATCGAGGGCGGAGTGGGCCGGATGCAACGGCGCGTGTTGCTGCCCTCCAAGTTGATGGGTAAGCAGCTGGAGCAGCTGTTCGGCAGGTTTGGACTGGCGAACACGGTCCGCTTCACGCTGCAACTCGCCGATGAGCTCGGAACGCGCACCACGCTCGCCCTGTTGACGCGGGGGGCCGGGGAGGAGGCCTGTTTCTTCGTGGAGTCCGCTCAGCGCGAACACGTCGTCCGCGCGCCTGATGCTTTCGGTGAGCTCTCCCTGCTCCTCGTCGATACCTCGGGCCCCACATGGGCCGTGACCCCTCCTGAAGGAGCTGCCCGCTCGGAGCTGCCCTGGGTCTTCACCGCCGAGCCAGAATCCGATGGACGGGAGGGCTCGGGCTGGAAGCTCGTCTCCGAAGGTTCCGTGCGTACCCGGGAGCCGAGGGTGCTCGTCGCGGTGGGCCCGGGAGACCAGGTGATAAGTGAGTCAGGAGCGGAGCCCAGGAGGGCGGGGCTCCTGGAGGAGTCGGGCCGGACGCTCTTCCTCGTGGACGGGAGCGTGCGGATCCGCTGCGCCTTTGGGGCCTCGTGTACGGTATCCGCCGGGGATTTGGCCGAGAGCTTCGTGGAACCGCGCTTCAGCGGCGAGCGCATGGAGACGGGGCGGGGCTCAGTGTTTTTCCGGGGCATGCCGAGGGTGCTGTCTCGGATGGCCAACGGCGTGGAGCGCTCGGTCGCTCCGGGCAGTTTGCGGTGGCGCCCGGCGCGCTCCTTGCAGCCGTGGCAGGCCATGTCGGGCGAGTGCGTTGGCATGGTCGAGCTTCGCCAGGAGGAGGAGGGGGAGACGTACTGGCAGACCCGGCTCGCTGTCCTCCCGGAGCAGAGCCGCATTGAGCTCCAGCCGCAGTCCCAGGAGGACGTGGGGCGGGTGCTCGTGTATGGCACCAGGGCTTCCCACGCGGGGATTCACCCCAGCCCGGAAATGTGGGTGGAGCCGCTAGCGCCCCTCCCCGATGGCCACGGCTTCGAGCTGCGCGCCACCGGAACCCTACCTCCCCAGGTACGGGTCGAGCTGCGCTGGCCGCGGGGCCAGTACCTGTCGCTCGACTTCGTCTTCCCGGCACGGGGCGCGCGCTTCCGTGCCCGGGATGGTCAGTTGTTGCCCCCCAGGGCCGAGCTCGTCGTGGACCGGCTGGGCGGCACTCGGGTCGAGGCCATCCTTCCCGGCCCGAGACTGCGACCCCCACGCCTCGCGATGTCGCTGCGGCGCAAGGACGGAAGCGCTGATGCGCTGGACCTCATGCTCGACGTCGCCGTGGGTGGAGGCGAGCGTGAGCTGTACACGCTCGACCTAGCGTGCGTGGAGGCTACGGTACGGGCGTTGTTCTCCTGCTCGACAGACCTAGATTCCTCCGTCGAGTTGACGATCCTTGGTGGGGCATGCCAGGACAGAGCCCGCTCCCTCATCGTGAAGCGCTATGACCTGACCTTCGACTTCCGGCGCGAGCAGCAGGAAATCTCCTTGAATCCAGGTGTCGGGAGCGGGGAGTACGCTGTGGAGCGGATGCAGGTACGCGCCGTACCGCTGCGCGAGCCCGAGGCGGCGGAGTTGTTGCCCGAGACGAGGCCCGGCACGTGGCGATTCGCGTTGGAGGGCCGCCGCCCGGGACCCTGGCTAATCCTGGGAAGCGAGGAGCGTTGGTCTCGCGTGCGCCCCCGGCTCTGGACGGTGGACCCGGACTCACAGGAGTCGGCACGCTCGCCACTAGACGAGGCCATCCTCGCCAGGACTGAGAGGCGCCGGGACAAGATGAGAGCCGCGGTGCAGGCTCTCGCGCTTGATGCCGACGCCGCAGATTGGAAGCCGATGATGGCCTACGTGGATATGCTCGCCGAGCTGCCCGCGACCACGTTCGACGCGGTGGTCACCTTGAGTGAGCACCCGGCCGCTGCTGCGCTCGCGCTGTTCGTTCGAGACCCCGAGCGCCTCGATGCGCTCTGGCGGGGGCTCGAGCAACTGCCCTTCTCTTGGGCACTTGTCTCGGTACGGGACTGGCGCGCGGCAGCCCGCGTGTGGGCTACGGGGTGGAGACGCGTGGTGGCTCAGCGCCCCGAGGAGCGCCGGACGACGCTTCGGCAGTTCTACCTGGGGGAGTTCGAGAGGCTGTGCAAGAGCGTCGAGTCCCGCATGGCGGGTCTGAAGCCGGTGTTCGATCTTCTCCGGGAGGATGTGACCCGGGAGCCGGTCCGCGTGTCTGTGAAGGCCGGGCCGCCTCCCCGCCGTCCGTCGTCGACGGCGCTGCCCGCCATCGTCGAGTCCCAGTCCGTGCTCCAGCCTTTCCTCGAGGAGCTCCGGCGACAGCTCTTCGAGAACCACGAAGGCAAGGCATGGCCCCAGGCCCCTATGCTCGAGGAGGAGCGGCGTGCCTTCATGGCTAGGCTATCGCCCACGCTGCAACGTCTCTTCCTGGAAGAGTCCTCCTTCACGTCCGACCGCATCGCCGTTCTCCAAGCCCCGGTGCTCGCCGCGCTGTGTGCGGCCTGGCCGTACTCCCTCTCTTTCAGGGCCCGACTGGAACTGCGTCGTCTCCAAGATTTCGATCCCCACTACTTCACCGTCATGCAGGGCCTCACCAGCCGCCACGCCATCGCCGAGCTGCAATCGACCGCTCCGGAACGCCTCCGATGACCCTCGTCCCTTCTACGCTCGAAACCCAGTACTTCAGCTCCCTGACGGGAGAACTCGGACGCCGCTCGGCGCGTGCCATCCTGAGCAAGCTGGGCCCCGTCTCCGCCCCCCTTCGCGAGTACCTGCTGCGCAACCTAGACGTGTTCCCCGGCGACCCGGGCAGCTTCCTTGCCGAGCCCGTCTTCGAGGGCACCTTCAACTGGGAGGAGAATCCCTTCACCCTCGAACAGCTCGCGCCCCAGTTGCTGCATCCCCGGCTGGTGGATGCGCTCGCCACGCAGAAGAAGGAGTTCAAGGAGCAGTCCTTCCCGCGCGATCGCAAGCCCTTCGCCCACCAAGTGCGCGCTTGGAAGGAATTGAAGCAGGAGCCGGCCCGGTCCGTGGTGGTGACGAGTGGAACGGGCTCCGGCAAAACGGAGTGCTTCCTCGTCCCCATCTTGGACTCGCTCGTGCGCGAGGTGGCGGCCCGGGGCGAGCCGCTCGTTGGTGTCCGCGCCCTGTTTCTCTATCCTCTCAACGCACTTATCAACAGCCAGCGCGATCGCCTCCGGGCGTGGACCTCGGGGTTGGACGGCACGGTCCGCTTCTGCCTTTACAATGGCGAGACGCCCCGCGTTCCGCCTCGCAAACGCACCCAGGACGCCTCGCCCGAGGAGGTGCTTTCCCGGCACGAGCTGCGTAAGTCACCGCCTCCGGTGCTCGTAACGAACGCCACCATGCTCGAGTACATGCTGGTGCGGCAGGATGACGCCCCCATCGTCGAGGCCTCGAAGGGCAAGCTGCGGTGGATCGTCCTGGACGAGGCGCACACCTATGTGGGCTCGCAGGCTGCGGAAATCTCCCTGCTGCTCCGCCGGGTGCTGCACACCTTCGAGGTGAAAGGTGAGGAGGTGCGCTTCATCGCCACGTCCGCCACCTTGGGGAAGGACCCCAGGACCGAGGACAAGCTCCGGGACTACCTGGCGGACATCGCGGGCCTGGATCGCT